>CAZNZD010000146.1:0-1556 GCA_964577435.1 uncultured Clostridia bacterium | reverse complement strand
CAGCCTTCACCCTGTTGGCAGTAAAGCCCGTCGCGAAGTCGCCCGGTTCGACTATTACGACGTCGATTCCGAAGCCCCTGACCTCCATGGACATGGCCTCAGCCAATCCCTCAAGGGCGAACTTCGTCGAGCTGTACAGCCCCTGGAAGGGAAGCCCGATGACGCCTCCGATCGAGCTTACGAAGATTATAAGGCCGCTTTTCATCTCCCTCATGGCGGGTAGGACCCCCTTCGCGACCCTCATAGCGCCGAAAAGGTTGGTCTCGAATATGGCTTTGGCCTCCTCGATGGATGCGTCCTCGACTGATCCTCCAAGGCCGAGCCCGGCAGCGTTCAGAAGGACATCCACCCTTCCTTCCGCCTGTATCACAGCATCGACGGCATCCTTAACGGACCTGTCGTCGTTTACGTCCATACTCATCATCACGAGGTTCCCGCCAGCCTCCTGCCTGGTCTCGGCCACAGACCTACCGAAGCCGTACACCTTATGGCCTATTCCGGCCAGATACAGCGCCGTAGCCTTACCGAAACCGGATGTGGCCCCTGTTACGAGGATAACCTTGGTGTCTTCCTTCATCTCTTCCTCCTATGCCCGCCTTGCCTTACTGCCTCCGATGATCCTGAGGAAGGTCTCCCTCGGCAGGTTTATAAGTATTACGGCAAGAAGTATAAGGCTTCCTCCCGCAACGTGGTACATGTAAACAGGTTCCCTGAGCACAATGGAGCTTATGATTATGGCGCTCACGGGCTCCATGACGAGGCTAAGGGACGCCTTTGAGAGCTCTACCCTGCCGAGGCTCTGTGTTATGAAGAGGTAGGGTATCAGGGTGCAGCAGACCGTCAGCAGCGCAAGGTATATGATTGCGGCCGGCGACAGATCCAGGTTCAGGGATGTGAGCGCTGGGTCCGCCACGAACCGCGGCATCAATGCTAGCACCGCGGGCATCATGACCGACGCCGATACATAGCCCCAGAAGAGGATGTCCGTCGGCTCCATGCCGCTTTCCGCCCTCAGGCGCTTGGTCATGTAAAGGTAGAGGGCATAGCACAGGCCGTTCATCACGGCGAAGAGCGCCCCTGCCACCATTATCTCCCCCTGCATGTTCCACCCGCCCACGAGGATGGCCACACCGGCAAGGGATATGGCGACCGGGATTGTCTTCGTCGCATCAATCCTCTCCTTAAGAAGCAGCGCCGCCATTATCAGCACATATACGGGCTGCAGGTTCACAAGCAGCGTGGTAACGGCGATCGGCGTGCCCATGGCGACCGAGGACGTATACCCTATGAACATCCCTATGAATGCGAAAAGGCCGTATGAGAGGAAGAAGGCTGCGTGCTTAAGGGGGTTTGCCGGCTTTTTGCGGGTCGCGGCGAAGTAGGCGATAAGGGCCAAAGCCGTGCCGAAGGTCCTGAATGACGTCTGTATCAGCGAGGATACTCCCTCGTTTCTGAGAAGGGCGGACAGCGTGCCTATCGCCCCGAACAATATGCTTGCGGCCATCAGCTTCCATTCAGCGCTTCTGTCCATCGCCCACCTCGAAGCTCACCGGGTC
>CAZNZD010000145.1:0-1560 GCA_964577435.1 uncultured Clostridia bacterium | reverse complement strand
ATCTCTATGTTCCCGCCGTCTTCAGAATACTTCACCGCATTGGAGATGAGGTTCATAATTACCTGGCTTATCCTGCCTTCATCGGCCACTATGCTGGCGTCGTCTCCGCTCACCACCACATGCAGCCCTTTCCTTGCAATCTCCACCTCGAAGCCCTCTACGGCCCTTCTTATCGTCCCCATCATGCCGAACTCGGATTTTTCAAGCGCCATATCCTCGCCGCCGGCCTTCTTGAGCCCCTCAATGTCGCCCATCAGCTGCCCTATTCGCAGCACTTCCTCATAGCAGCCCTGCAGGTGCTCCGTAGTGGGCTGCCAAATGCCTTCTATCATGGCCTCCATATGAGTCTGCAGTATGGCGACCGGTGTCCTGATCTCATGGGAGACGTCCTCCACGAGCCGCCTTCTGATGTCGTCCTGCCTGTCCAGGGAGGATGCCAGCTGGTTTATGGACTTCACAAGCGTGCTTATCTCGGCAGTATCGGTGCGTTCGTCGATCTTCACCTTGTAGTTTCCGCCCGATATCTGCCTTGAGGCCTCCGCCGCATTATGCAGCGGCCTGCTTATGCTAGTTGCCAGCATCACGCCGGCCGCTAGTGCCAATGCAAGCGACAGGGCGCCGACTCCGATGATGGCCCCGTTCAGCGTACGTATGAAGGCGAAGTCGTTCTCCCCCAGGAAGAACGGCTCATAGTAGCCGACTGTGAGCTTTCCATAGGATGCATCGTCGCTGCCGAGCTCGAACTCGTGGGATTCGAAGGACCCCTCCACCCCCGGGAATTCGGTCCCCATCCTGTCCGAGATGCTCCTCATGATGTCCTCGCAGAGGCTTGTGTCGTGGGACTCAGCATCCCAGACGACCCCTCCCTGCCCGTCTTCGACCGTGATTATATAGCCTTCGTCAAGCGCAGCCATGCCAAGGGCGTGGACGAAACCCACATCCCACTTTCCCCCGTTAGCCCTGTACTGGACCTCCAGGCTTGTAATCAGGGCCTGGGTCCTTCCCTCCTGCTGCCTTGAGATATAACCCTTGAACTCGTTTCTTATTATGTAGCCGGAGAGGATGCTGATCAGGGCTACACTGAGAAGCGCCACCGCGGCGATGGCCAGCGCAAGTTTGACCTTCAGGCTATATCTCATGTCACTCACCCTCGAAACGGTATCCGATTCCGTGCACGGTGACTATATAGGTCGGGTTTCTTGGATCGTCGCCTATCTTCTGCCTGATGTTCTTTATATGAGTGTCGACTGCACGGTCATACCCTTCGAACTCATCCTCGAAGGCCCCAGCGATCAGCTCATCCCTTGTGAACGTCCTTTTCGGCTGACTGATCAATGTTGTGAGTATCCTGAACTCGTTGGGCGTAAGCCTCACATCTGAATGCGCCTTCCTGACTGACCGCCTCTCAAGGTCGACCTCAAGGTCGACCCTGAAGCCGTCCCGCGCCTGACCTCGCATCCCCACAAGGCCGTGGAGCTGATCCGCTGGGCCATCAAGGCCTTGGCCCTGAACAGCTTCATCGGCAGCGCCGCGGTCGCGCTCGCCGGCCTGCTGGCCGGC
>CAZNZD010000144.1:0-1619 GCA_964577435.1 uncultured Clostridia bacterium | reverse complement strand
AGCCTCATCTCCTGAAGCTGCGACAGGGTCGACAGAAGCGGCTCCCAATCCCAGAGCCTTATATTCTCCACGGTCCTGGCATTGTCGGCGAGGTCCTTCTTGGAGATGTCGCCGTCGGACACGAAATCCCTCTCCTCGATCTTGTCCAGGTCATAGCCTGCCCTCGTAAAGTCGATATTATACTCTATGAAGCGCTCCTCGGCCTCAAGCTCGTTGGGTTCGACGTACCACTGCTGCACAAGGCCCGGCACTACCGTGCCCGTCAGGAATGAGCCGGCCAGCATGATCGCGGCCGCCGCGATGACGGGCTTGTAGCCTCTCTTCCTTATCAAGGCGAAGATGACGAGTCCCGCCGCCACGAAGCATAGGGCTATCATCACCTTAAGGCCCGGAAGCGTCCCGTAGATGTCCGCATAGCTCGCCCCGAATGCGACGCCCCTGGGCGAGTACATGAGCCTGTAGATGTCAAGCACGTAGCCTGCGGCCTTGGCCGCGAATATCGCAGCCACCAGGGCGATCAGGTGGTTCCTAGCCGATAATCCCACCTTCACGAACTTCGTCCTGAACAGCTTCTGCCTTCTGGCACCGAACGGCCCGGCCGTCTCGACTTCGTAGGGCTCCAGCACCAGGGCTCCGAAAAGGTAGGATAAACCGGCCATTGCGGTGGTCGCGACCAGTATCTGCATGGCCCCCCTGTAGAGCATCTCGAAAAGAGGCAGCTTAAACACATAGAACGAGGCGTCTATCCCGAAGATGGGGTCAGGTTTCCCGAATGGCGTAGAGTAGATGAACTGCTGCACCGCCATCCAACTCGATCCCATGGAAAGCCCCGCCGCTGCAGCGACGAAGAGCGATGCCGCGTAAGTCATGTACCTTAGCGGCCGCATGTCCCTGCCCTGCACAGTCGCTCCCGACCGTACCGCCCGTCCGATGATGACCGAGTTCAACAGCATGAAGGCGGCCACTGCCAGGAAGGCCGCTCCGCCCGTTCCAATTGCTGTCAGGATCCTCTTTACGAATACCGCCTTCTGGCCCAGGTCATCGAACCACCAGAGCTCGGTTACAAACGAGCTGAGTATGGGAAGCACCACAGCGAAGGCTACGAAAATGACTGCGAACGCAATCGCCGCCGCTGTTACGATCCTCTCTGCCGCGCTTTTTCTGCTCAAAGCAAACACCTCCGGCTAACGCCAAGACAATTCTAATACTTCAGTGCCCTGCCGGGGAACAGAAAAGCCGGACGGTAGCTCTCGCATCCGCCCGGCTAATATCCTTTGAGGGGTTATCAGGCCTCCGCGGCCCTCTCCACTATGGTTACCCTCTTGCCGTCCTTGCCGAACCTCTCGAAGCGGACATTGCCCTCCACCAGCGCAAAGAGCGTATAGTCCTTGCCCATCCCGACGCCTGCGCCCGGATGGATCTTCGTGCCGTTCTGTCTGACGATTATGTTGCCGGCGATTACCGATTCGCCGCCGAACTTCTTGATGCCGAGCCTCTGCGCTGCGGAATCCCTGCCGTTTCTGGAACTGCCGACGCCCTTCTTATGGGCGAAGAGCTGCAAATTCATCCTTACCATGAAAGGCACCTCCATGCCGATTCTCAATCGTAGATTTTTATCC
>CAZNZD010000143.1:0-1868 GCA_964577435.1 uncultured Clostridia bacterium | reverse complement strand
CCGCGCCCCCAAGGGCTGCGAAATAGACGGCGCGGTGCCTTACGATCGCATCCTTCACCGCAACGGACCTGGACCCCTTGCCTATCATGCCTTTGAGCCCCAGGCTCAGGAGCCGAGGCGTATATTTGTCCATCCTGCCGCTTGTTGTCGGACCCGCTGAACCGATTACCCTTCCGGGCTTCGCCGGTGACGGCCCCACGTAGAATATGACAGAGCCTTTTATGTCGAAAGGAAGGCTTCCGCCCGAATCCAAAAGCGCGTCCATCCTCTTGTGGGCAGCGTCTCTTGCTGTATAGACCTTGCCGGAGAGAAGCACCTCGTCGCCCGCCCTTAAGGAGGCGACAGCCTCGTCCGTCAAAGGGGTCGCTATCCTCTTAGCCACATCATCTCCCCCTTCAAATCAGCCTGGTCTCATGCGGGCTCACGTGGCAATTGAGGTTTACAGCCACAGGAAGGCTCGCTATGTGGCAGGGCCTTGCCTCTATGTGCACGGCAAGCGCCGTGGTGCTCCCGCCGAAGCCCTGGGGCCCTATTCCAAGCCCGTTCACCCTGGCAAGTATGCTCTGCTCAAGCTCGGCATATCTCGGATCGGGATTCCTATCACCCATAGGCCTTAAAAGCGCAGCCTTCGCAAGCACCGTGACCATATCGAAGGTGCCGCCTATCCCTATACCCACGACTACCGGCGGGCAGGCGCTGGGCCCGGCCTTGCTCACAGCCTCGACGGCGAATGAGATGACGCCCTCCACACCCTCCGAGGGGGTCAGCATCCTTACTGCGCTCATGTTCTCCGCACCTCCGCCCTTCGGGGCAAGGGTGAGCCGCACCTTGTCGCCCGGGACCACCCTCACATGAAGGATAGCAGGAGTGTTGTCGCCGGTGTTGCGCCTGTCGAAAAGCGGATCAGAAACCGAGGACTTCCTCAGGTAGCCCTTGGTATAGCCCCGCCTCACGCCCTCGTCCACGGCAGATTCGAACGCGCCTCCCGAAATGTGGACGTCCTGTCCTATCTCCGCGAAGACGACTGCAAGGCCGGTATCCTGGCACGCAGGGACCATCTGCTCGCCCGCCAGCCTGTGATTCTGCAGAAGTCTAGCCAGTATGGATCGGCCCAGCGGGGACTTCTCCAAAGCAGCCGCCTCTTCGAGCCTTCTTAGGTTCACCTCAGGAAGCCTGCAGTTCGCGCTTACGCACATCTGCTCAATGGCGGCCGTGATCTCGGCGGCATCGACTGTCCTAATTGCCATAAGGCACCCTCCCGTCCCCGCCTGATGCGGGCAAGGCATTAAAGTTCAGGCGGCGGCTTGATTATCCCGTTTTTCATGGCGAGCGCAGTCGCTCTCCTGGACCTTTCAATGAGCTCCATAGCCGATTGCAGAATATCGTCGTAGCTTCTGGTCAGCTTCGCGACGCCCTGCCTTACAGCTTCGCTGCCCACCGCGGCTGCGATGTATGCCGGCACCTTCCACTCGGACATGTCGGGCAGTATGTGCTCCTCGTCCATGCCCGCATCCTCTTGGTACCTGGCGAGCGCCCTGGCGGCTTCGATGCACATCTCGTCGGTGATGGCCGTCGCCCTGACATCTAGCGCCCCTCTGAATATGCCGGGGAAGACCATGGAGTTGTTGACCTGATTGGGAAAGTCCGACCTTCCGGTAGAGACGACGGCGGCTCCTGCCTCCTTGCCCTCCCAGGGCCATATTTCCGGAATGGGGTTGGCGCATGCGAACACTATCGGCCTTGCGGCCATTCCAGCCACCCATTCCTTCAGTATGGTGCCCGGGCCGGGCTTGGACATAGCAAGGACCGCGTCGGCTCCCGCCATGGCTTCCCTGATGCCCCCCTCCACACAGCCGGGGTTCGTGTCC
>CAZNZD010000142.1:0-1894 GCA_964577435.1 uncultured Clostridia bacterium | reverse complement strand
CCCCGTTGAAGGACATCCTGCTGTATAGAGGCGAACCCTGCGCCCGGGACCTTCTTAGTACCGCCTCGATCCTTGCAGACAGCGCCTTCAGGCTGAAAGGCTTCACGACATAATCGTCTGCCCCGATGCCAAGCCCCCCGACCACGTCGGATTCGTCTGCCTTGGCAGTGAGCATGATTATGGGCACCCTGGACTTGCGCCTAATGCTGGCGCATACCTCCTCGCCTGACATACGGGGCAGCATCAAGTCAAGTAGAATCAATGAGACATCCTCTCGATCGAAAGTCTCCAGCGCCTGAAGCCCGTCTTCCGCAAGCAGCACATCATAGCCCTTGCTCTGGAGATAGGACTTCAGCGCGTCTGCGAGCTTGGCCTCGTCTTCGACTACAAGAATCCTGCCCTTCAGGTTTTCCATCCGATCCTCCAGTGCCCGGTGAATCCTGAAAGAAAGCCGCAGTGGAGCCAGCCTTCTTCCTACATGATAATCCTAAGCCAAAGATTCGCCCCTATCCCCTATACTTCCTGCGAAGCACCCTACAGACAACAGCTTGGTACGCCAGGGGCCTGTATTCCATCGGTCTTCGGCACATTATCCGTCGAGATGCTCTTCTCAGGGTCGGCCGATAGGGATTTGATGTCGTCTACCACAGTGATTCTGCTCTTGATCATGCCCATCCAGCAGCTAAACGGTATGATACCGCTTTCCTGCGGCGTGAACTCCACTACGTTATTGCCCGCCTCTATCCTCTTCTCCTTCTTCAACGAAGGGATGATTATCCTGTTGTTGCAGCCATTGATGCTGGCTCTGTCAGCCGTAAGGGTCCATCTGACCGGGACGCCCTTCTGCACGACTATCGGCTCATAGCTGCTAGCAAGCACCTTCGAGCTTACCAGCTGCACCCCGTTTACTATCTGCGCCACGTTGCCTACCGGCTTCTCTGCCGCCAGCGCCGGAGTTGACACGCCTGAGAGGCTCAAACCGTTGCCGAACATGACTACACCGAGGAACACTACCAGGACTGCGCCCGCGACCATTAGCCCACCCTTGAATTTCCTGCTTAACATAGAACTGACCGCCCCCAATCCGAACATCAATGGAACCGTGCCGAGGCTGAAGAAGAACATCGAAAGCGCTCCGCCGACGAAGCTTCCCGTTGACAGGGCGTAAAGCTGCATCGCCTGAAGCGGGCCGCATGGCATGAGCCCGTTTAGAAGCCCCACTATAAGCGGCCTTCTGCCCGACTGGAACCTGCCTACCTTGATGCCAAGAGCCTTAGGCAGTGCGGGGACCAGCTTCGACAGAGAGGGCATCACGCCTATCATGTTCAGGCCCATGATCACCATGAACACCCCCGCCACTAGCTGTACGATGCCCCTGGCGTTTCCCGTGAAGCTCACTACCGAGCCCAGGGACCCGACCAGTCCACCGATTACCGTGTAGGAGATTACTCGCCCTGCATTGTACTCGAAGGGCGGCCTGAAGGCATTCATAGATGACCCCTTGGCATCCCCTTCCGCACTCTTAGCATCAATGCCGATGCTCTGAGAGAGGTTGATGCCTCCGCACATCGCGATGCAATGCACGGAAGTAAAGAGCCCTATCACGAATAGCATCCCGTAACCCATGCCCTCCTTGGCCAGCGGAAAAGCGTTGAAAAGCCCGAAGGCGCCCAGCCTGTCCAGCGTGAAGTATGTCACCAGTATGATGACAGCAGCTCCTATCGCCTTTGTGAGGCCAGCCGAGCCTAGTCCTGCCGCCTTCCGCTCCGAAGCCTCATATCCCAGGGCTTTGACCGCAGACACCATCTCGGGAAGCCCGACTGCACCCTGGTCGTATGTCACTTCTACACGACCGGACTTGTAGCTGGCTGAAGCCTTCCTCACTCCATCAAGG
>CAZNZD010000141.1:0-1904 GCA_964577435.1 uncultured Clostridia bacterium | reverse complement strand
TGCCCAAATTTATGGGCAATAAATAATGTTACTACATCTTTGCAAGATTGTAAACCTGCGAGAGAATAAAAAAGATGCCCCCGTAACCGGGGGCGCGTGCTGATGGCCTGTGAGGCCTATGGGTTCTCCGCTCACTTCCAGCGGAGCTCCCGGCGATTCCGCGATATCTGGCGGAAGAAGGTCAGATCGGTCCATTCGGTGGCAAGGGAAGACGCTCTGAACCTGCCGTGAGTCACCTACAACCCGTTTTCCAGTAGTGCCGTGAACACATCCACAAGCTGTGGATCAAACTGAGTGCCCCTGTTTCTCCTGAGCTCCTCCACGGCCTCGGCGACCGTCATAGCTACCTTACGGTAAGGCCTCTGCGTCGTCATGGCATCGAAAGCATCCGCGACGCACACTATCTTTGCCAGAGGGGCTATCTCATCCCCTTTTATCCCTAACGGATAGCCGCGCCCGTCGTGGCGCTCATGATGCTCGCTTACTATCCTCAGGCTGTCCTTCATCAGGCTCAGGTCGTTAAGTATCCATGCGCCTTTCGATGGGTGCTTCTTGATCAATGTGAACTCCTCCGCGGTCAGCGGCGTATCCTTGTTCAGTATCTGTTCAGGCACCCCTATCTTTCCTATGTCGTGCAGTATGGCCCCGAACCTGAGCGCGTTCATGTCCTTTTCTGGCAAGCCTACCGCCTTGCCGATGCTTAGGGAGTAGTTCATCACCCTTTCGCAGTGCCCTCTTGTGTATGAGTCCTTCTCCTCCTCGGCATTGGCTAGCGCCTTAATCGTCTCGAAGTAGCTCTGCTTATTGGATTCAAGCATGTCCTGCAATGCCTGGTTCATGGACTCCTCTTTCCTGTAGAGGTCCTTTATCTCATTCTCCTTGATCTTCTGATCTACCATTGAAGCTTTGATTCTCTCGGTCATCTCGTTGAAGTGCTCCGCTATACTTGAGAACTCGTCTCTCGTCCTTATGAGGATCTTTGAGTCATAGTCCCCCCTTGCCACCCTCTCCATGCCGTCATGAAGGGTCTTGATGGGCGAGACCAGCATCCTGGACATCCCCACGGCGATTACGGCGACAGCCAGGGAGCCCAATGATGCAATAAGCAGCATCAGGAGGATCACCTGGTTCTTCGTCTTCTCTAGGTCAGCTTTGCTGTAGATTATCTCTATGACAGTGTGCTTATGGAGCTCATCAGCCATCTCGAAGCTGAAGGGCAGGTACTTGACCGTCGCCGCCTGCCCATTGTAGCTGCCCTCGAAGCTCACGGGCTGGAGCGTCTCTATTGCCCGTTCGTAATACTCCCTGTAAGATGGGTCTATCTCCTTCACTTTGGTTACATCCTCGTTGAAGGTGGTCCCGTATCTGCTGAATAGAAGCGCGCTCAGCACGAAGCTGCTTTTCTCCGCGACTATCTCCCCGAAATCCCTGAAGCTCAGCTCCTCAGGTATGGCCTTCTCCTTGTCTATCGCCGCCCCTGTCTCAAAAATGTACAAGCCATCCGATGTGGGGAAGTAGGAATACTTCATTACCTGGTTCTCCTGGCTGGACAGCGAGAGCCTGTCGCTGAAGAACTCCCCTTTGGACCTTACTCTGTCCAGGAAATCCCCTACGCCTTCGAACTGTGAGAGGTCGAGCCCCACATCCGGCTTGAAGGTGGCCTCGATGATTGTGTCTGCCTGGTCGATGACGTATATGTCCAAGCCATTTTCGGGATTGTAGTAATTCTTTGGGTCGATGCCGGAGATCCCTGCCCGGTTGTAATCCTCGACCATCCGCTCAAGCAAAGCCTTCGATTCCTTCTCGATAGGCTCCTCGATCATCTGATAGACGCTGTCAGTCGCCCTCATCAGCTTCAATATGTTGTCTTCAACCAGGCCTCGCCTCTGGCTGTCCATGGCTTC
>CAZNZD010000140.1:0-1968 GCA_964577435.1 uncultured Clostridia bacterium | reverse complement strand
TGCACATAAACCTCACCCAGGGCTCGCCCATATCCGTATACAGCACCGCCGGCTACTCCTACGTGGTGGAGAAGGCCGACATGTCGACCGGCTGGACCAGGCCCGCAGTCGACGAGGAGGCGAACCTCGGCTACGTGGACGAGATAAACGCGTTCGTCAGGGCGGTCAAGGAGGACCTGCCGGCGCCGTTTGGCGGAAGCGGCAGGGACGGGCTGGAGGCCCTTGCCATAATAGTCGCATCATACGAATCGTCCAGGCAGAAGAGAAGCATTAATCCACAAGACTTGTTGAAGGAGCTGATGTAATTGAGCGCACCAAAGATCAAGTTCGCAGGACTGGAACTAAAGAACCCCTTCGTGGTGGCATCGGGCCCCGTATCCTCCTCCTTGAGGAAGGTGAAGAAGTGCGAGGAGATGGGAGCGGCCGGCGTCTCCCTTAAGCTTACGCTACAGAAGCAGCCCTGGAAGGCACAGCTGAGAATGTATTCCATCCCCGGCGAGGTCAGCATCGTATGCCACGACAAGAGGCTGGACGAGGACGAGGGGATAGAGCTCATCACAAAGACCAGGGAAGAGACCGACCTCGTCATATTCGCGAACATGGGGCACATCGGCGAGGACCTCGAAGGCTGGCAGAGGCTGGCGCTGGAGCTTGAGAAGGCAGGAGCGCACGCACTCGAGCTGAACCTCATATGCCCTAACCTCACCTTCTCCCAGAAGCGCATGGGGCAGGCCGTGTCCTCCTCCTACGGCGCGGCCGCGGGACAGAACCCCGAAGCCTGCTACAAGATAGTGAAAGCCCTGAAGGAAGTAGTGAGAATCCCCGTAATACCCAAGCTCACACCCAATGTAGGAAACATCGCCGACACCGCGATAGCCTGCGAGGAGGCCGGAGCTGACGGACTTTGCCTGGCGGGTGGCCAGTCGGCCCTTCCCAGGGTAGACATCGAGCACGGCGGTAAGCCCGCATACCCGCTTCTCGACGGCGCGTCCTTCGGAAGCCTGGGCGGCCCCGTCGCCCTCACCCAGTCGTTCGCCCTCGTCGCCCAGGCCGCAAGGGCCGTGAAGATCCCCATCATCGGAGGAGGCGGCCTTGCCACATGGCAGGACGGCGTGAACTTCATGATGTGGGGCTCGACCCTCGTCACCGCCTGCACAGAGCCCATGTGGAGGGGCTTCGGCGTAATCCGCGACATAGTAGACGGCATGGAGAGCTTCAGGGTCGGCCACGGCTACAAGAGCTACGCCGACATGACGGGCCTCTCCCTCGAATACCTCAAGGCCAGCAAGGAACTAAAGCCTGACCAGGGCGTCGCAGTAATAGACCATGACGCCTGCATCAACTGCATGAACTGCGTGGAGCTCGGCCACTGCGACGCCATCACCGAGAAGAACGGCTCGCCCGTCGTCGACGAGTCGCTCTGCGTAGGCTGCGCCATATGCCTCGAGGTATGCCCGGTGAAGTGCATATCCATGAGGATGCAGGGTTAGAAAGGCAGATTACAGGGAAAGGGGGACGGCGCATGCTGGATCACAGGAACAGCTATCTCGACGTGCAGAATGCTAGGCCCGACCTCGCCATATTCTCAATCGGGGCAATCGAGCAGCACACCGCGACGCTGCCGCTGGGCACCGATATGTTGATAGGCGGCGAGATTGCCAGAAGGGTCGGCGAGAGGCTTGACGCATATGTCGTCCCCACCATCCCGTTCGGCACAAGCTACGAGCACAGGGGCTTTCCCGGGGCGGTCTACATGAGGCCGGACACTTTGTATCGGGTGGTCAAGGAGATGATCTGCTCGGTATATGATTCGGGGATAATGAAGGCGGCGGTCATACTTGGCCACGGCGGCCTCTGGATGGTGAAGCCCGCGATAAGGGACCTCAATTACGAAAGGCCGGACGGCACGGCGATATGGGTCTCGCCATTCGAGCTTGCGGCATCGAAGCTCATAGGCGTCATCGACTC
>CAZNZD010000139.1:0-2008 GCA_964577435.1 uncultured Clostridia bacterium | reverse complement strand
GGGCGGCAGCGACTATATCGAATCCACCCTTCATGGAGTGCCTGTACACTTCCATCACCAGCCCCGGCTCGAAGTCCAGCTCCATGGAATCGAACTCGAAGACGAAGTCTCCTATCGAAAGGTCGACTCCGGCGCTCATCGACATCTCCCGCCCCTGGAAGAATCCCATGTTGATTATGCTGACGACAGTGTCTCCATACTCGTCGATCATCTGCCTGACTGCCTCTGCGCTTCTATCCGTCGAGCTGTCGTTCACGCAGATGACCTCGAACTTCTCGAAGTTGTCCCTCAGAAGGCCCACTATCGTCTTCAGGAAGGTCCTTACCTGCTCCTCGTCGTTATAGACGTATATCACGGCAGATACGAAATTCTTCTCCTTGTTGGTAATCATGTCGTCAGCACCTCGTCCAAATCATAAACGGTGTTTATCTTGCCTGACAGCACGCTGATGAACGTAGGATTGTCCGAATGCCTCCTGATAACCGTCGGCCTGGAATCGTCAAGCTCTGAGGCCTTGAGTATAGGCTTCATCGAATACAGCGACCCTTTATAGCTGAAATCGTACTCATCCTTCAGATACTTCCTCGCCATGCTTGACATATAGACCCAAGCGGTATTGGGCTTCGCAGGGCAGTCATTACAGTTGCCAAGCTGCCGAGGAGAGCAGAGCCCCGCGCTTGAGGCCTGGCAGTCGAAAGTCGGCAGCGCATCATAGCTGGTCTTGTGCGGCGTGAACGTCACCGACGTGAGAGAGTGGGCCCCTGTCATTCCGAACGGCATGACGGAGAAGAAGGGCCCGTCCATCACAGTGATGCCGATTCCCTTCAGCCGGTCTCCGGCTTCGCAGATTATCATCTCGCACAGCTCGTACTTTATCCTGAATGGGTCGAAGCTCAGCTTCGTTGCGACCTGGTTGATCGATGCATAGGTCGCGTTAAGAAGAAAGGGGGTAAGATAAGATTCACCTGAAGTGAGGCTCACCTTATAGCGCTCATCCACCCTGGCCGCCGACTCTATGCGCGCTCCGTATGACAGCTTCACGTTGGGAAGCTTCTCGATTTCCCCCAGGAAGTGAGCCTTCAGCTTCTGTGCGTCGTAGGTGTACTCCCTCGTAAGGAACACCCCGTCTACCATGCCCTCCTTGAAGTACTTCTTGGGGTCCAGGTCCTCGCACATGATGCCGGCCGCAGCGCAGAACCTCCTGAACTGGTCCGCGTTGGTCCATGAGAATGAGGAAGAAGTCGCGTAGATCTGCTGGAAGTCCGAATGGATGCAGAAGCCGAACTCCGTGCAGAAGCGCTCGAAATAGTCTGCCGACTTCTTTGCGGTGGCATATGACCTCGGATAGTGATAACCCATATGTATCCTGGCCTGATTTATGTAAGTCGCCCTTGAGAACGGTCCGCCATCATATTCCAGGACGCAGACCCTCTCCCCCCTCATGCCGCACAGCAGGGCTGCATAAAGGCCATACAGGCCTGCTCCCAATATCAGCTTGTCGACGTTTTCAGCCCTTGTCGTAAGGTCCAAAGCCGCATCACCTCTTCACCTTGACTGTAATGCCCATCATGACTCGATCACGCGAAGGCCTCTGCCACGTAGTCTATCGCATCCAATACCGCAGATGCCCCTTCAGCCCTTCTCATCTCGATGGAGACATACCCATCGTATCCCGAAACCGAAAGAAGCCTTGCCAGGTCGAGATGCTCCCCCCTCGTCCTTATGGGAGCCAGGTTGGGCTCGCTTACATGGACATGGCTCACGATATCGAGCACGCCTTCCAGCTCGCCTATGCCCTCGCTGTTTTCGATGACCGTCCCGAAGTCCAGATTGAGCCTGATGGCCGGGCTGTCCACTTCCCTTACGAAATCCGCCGCCTCCAGCGTCGCGTTCAGGAAGTCGGTGCCATATATGGTCGGGTTGGGCTCGACTGCGAAGATGACCCCCGCATCCAGTCCGATTCTTCCGAGGTCTGCGAAGAAGGAAACGGCCCTTTCCCAGGAGAAGC
>CAZNZD010000138.1:0-2018 GCA_964577435.1 uncultured Clostridia bacterium | reverse complement strand
GAACAGCCTTACGGTAAACGGAGGAGACCTCAGGATAGACGACTCCTACGAAGGGCTCGAAGGCGCCATCATAACGATCAATAAGGGCAACACATACGTTAACTCGACAGACGATGGCTTCAATGTGAACGCAAATGGAGGCAAGCTCATAATAAACGGCGGCTCGATTAAGATCATCGCAGGAGGCGACGGGCTGGACTCGAACGGGAGCATCGTCATGACAGGAGGGACGGCCTACGTCGACGGTCCCACGGTAAACAACAACGGCAGCGTCGATTACGAGGGAAGCTTCACAATAAGAGGAGGGACGCTTGTTGCCTCAGGAAGCTCAGGGATGGCACAGGCGCCCGGTTCAACCTCGACACAGCCGTCTGTCCTAATGTATTATACGAGCACGCAGGCTCAAGGCACTGCAATCGTCCTGAAGGATGCAAGCGGCAACAAGGTGGCGGAGTTCACGCCGAGCAAGCAGTACTCATCAGTGGCGATCTCCTCCCCCCTCCTCAAAGTGGGTTCGACCTATACCCTATACTCCGGGGCAAAAGAGCTGGTCAAATTCACGCTGTCTTCGATGACGACTTACATGTCTGAGACCGGGGCAATAGCACAGCCGATGGGACCCGGCGGAAAACCTGGAGGGCAGATGATACCTCCGGGTGGTATGATAAAGCGCCCATAGACTAGTAGACGCTAAGGAAGGTGCGGGTCGTCATGATCCGCGCCTTCTTCTTTTTCTAATGTGCTCCCTGCCTTATACTGATTCCAATGCACTCTGTTCACATTAGGGAGGATTCGGGATGCTTATAAGGACACTTGCGGAGAACACTTCCCTGGACAGCAGGCTGGGCTGCCAGCACGGCCTTAGCCTCTACATCGAGACTGGCGGCAGGAAAGTGCTGTTTGACATGGGAGCCGATGGCCTTTTCGCTGAGAACGCCTCGAAGATGGAAGTAGACCTTGCCTCAGTCGACATGGCCTTCATCTCCCACGGGCATTCGGACCATGGCGGCGGCCTTAAGGCTTTCCTTGAGGTGAACGGAAAAGCCAAGGTCTACGTAAATGTCAGGGCATTCGAGCCCCATTTCGCAAGAAGAAGCGGCGGGGTGAACGCTTTCATAGGGCTCGATCCAAGACTCATCCAGGAAGGGCGCCTGGTGGCGATCGAAGGCAGCCTGAGGATAGACAACAAGCTTGAGATAATGGCTGAAGCTGCCGGGGAAGCATTCAGGCCCTCCGGCAACTCCGACCTCCTGATGGAGAAGGCAGGCCAGGTCACGGAGGATGATTTCGGGCATGAGCAGAACCTGGTCATCCACGAGGGCGGCAAGTCGGTGCTCTTTGCAGGTTGCGCACACAACGGCATCGTGAACATCATGGAGAAGTTCAGAAAGGAATATGGCCGCTTCCCCGACTATGTAATCGGAGGCTTCCATATGTACAACAAATCGGCAGGTAAAAGCGAGGAGCCCGGCTTCGTTGAGGCAGTCGCCTCTTACCTGCTTAAGACTGAGGCAGCCTTCTTCACATGCCATTGCACGGGGCTGGAGGCCTATGACCTTCTGAAGGTGCTCATGGGAGACAGGATAGGATATCTTGCGACGGGCAGCACGCTTACTATCTGATTATCTAAGTTGAATCAAAAAGCGGCCTCCCCTTCTAACGGAGAGGCCGCCTTCTCTTTCAATCGAATCTATTTGCTCTTATAGATCCTTAACGACATCGCAATCGCCTGTTCGCGGGTCGCCATGCCGTACCCGGTCGCCTTCTGAGCGTCCGTCGTAGCCCTCGGCATGAACCTTCCCTGCTTGTCGCCGAGTATTATTCCGATCTTGGACATGAACTTCGTGGCCTCGAAGGCGAATCCGGATATATCCGCCTGGTCGGCGAAGTCCTTGACCCCTTCGATGCTGTAGTCTCCGTCAGGCCTCATCGCCTTGAGCGCCCTGAAGAGCATCGTCGCGCACTGCTCCCTGTTTATAAGCACCAAGGGAGAGAACTCAGTAGGTGATGTGCCCTTG
>CAZNZD010000137.1:0-2029 GCA_964577435.1 uncultured Clostridia bacterium | reverse complement strand
CAGGGTCAACAGACCGGAGACGGAGACAGGGTGGCAGTACTTCGGGGGGGCGCCAGAGGTGGCCTGGAAGACCGGCACCAGCTTCGGATTCCGTGATGCATGGGCTATAGGCACAACACCTTCTTACGTCGTCGCAGTGTGGGCGGGCAATGCTGACGGCGAGGGGCGCCCCGGCCTGTCGGGCATCGCGTCGGCAGCACCACTCCTCTTCGACATTATCAGGCTCCTGCCGCCGGCAGCAGAATGGTTCGCGAGGCCCGAAGAGGGAATGACCCTCGTCGAGGTATGCGCCGCCAGCGGCTACAGGGCCGGTCCCGACTGCACAGAGAAACGTGAGGAGTGGGTCCCGGAAGCGGGGCTTCGCAGCGACGCCTGCCCGTATCATACAATCGTGAACCTCGACACCACAGAAACATATCGTGTCAACAGCACATGTGCTTCGCCCCGCGAAATGGTTTCACGATCCTGGTTCGTCCTTCCCCCGGCAATGGAATATTACTATCGCATGCGGAACCCGTCCTACCGGACCCTCCCGCCCTTCCGCAAGGGATGCTCTGATGACATGAAGGTGCCGTCGATGGAGTTCATCTACCCTCCCCGCGATGCCCGCATCTTCATTCCCCGGAGTCTCCAGGGCCAGATGATGTCGATGCTCCCTGAAATCGCCCACAGGCGAAGAAATGCAACAGTATACTGGCATCTCGACAACAATTACATCGGGATGACGAAACAGATGCACCAGACCGAGATCAGGGTTGGTGAGGGCGAGCACTTCATTACAGCAGTCGATGATGAAGGAATTACTGTCTCACGCAAGTTTTTCTGCATCGGTACGTTATAAAAGACGAACAAGGCAAAAAGGAGTAGTTTTACGCCCGCTTGCCAATCTAACTTTAAGGGAAGGTGATCATTCTGTCGTCAGGGAGGCTGTTTCAGCGTGTTATAGCCCGTGCTACCTTTAGCAGGTACAGGGAAGTTTTTGATAAGGCGGGATATGCAATTATGCTTATCGATAACGCCTCAAACCGTTTTATAAAGGTTAACAGGGCTGCCTGTGAACTCTTTGGATACACCGAAGAGGAGCTGCAGGAGATGACCCCACTGAACCTCTCCACAGGCACAGATGAGACAGAAACCATCCCTGGCGGAAAATCCGAAGAGCCGCTCATAAGACCGGCAAGACGCAAGGACGGGAAAATAATCATCATCAAGGTCCAGACGAGCTACCTTGAAAAGTTCCACGTCAGCCTGATAAGCGACGTAACTGAGGAGTACAGCATCCGCCGGGCCCTTGAACTGAATGAGGAGCGACTGAAAGAGGCGCAGCGCATCGGACGGTTCGGATGGTGGGAATACCGTCCCGAAACGAACCTTTATATCGGGTCTGAGGAAATTTCGAGGATATTCACCGATGAATCCACAAGGCGTTCCTTCACATACCAGGACAATCTCTCATTTGCCCATCCCGAGGACCGTTCCTACCTTCTCTCCGCCATCGAGGATGCCCTCGAGAAGAAGAAGGACTCATACTCACTCACCTACAGGATCATCACCCCTCAGGGAAAAGTCAAGGCAATTACAGTCAATTCCAATGTGAAGTTTGACGAAAACGGCCGCCTTCTTTACCGGTATGGCACCTGCCAGGACATCACCGAGACGCAGAGGATTATGGACGACCTGATCGGAGCACGACGGCAGGCGGAGGAGTCCGACAGGCTCAAGACAACCTTCCTGGCCAACTTCAGCCACGAGATACGGACCCCGCTTAACGCCATGCTCGGCTTCCTTAACATCCTTACATCGATGGATACCACCGAGAGTGAGAAGGAGGAGATGGTGAAGCTCATCGAGGTCAACTCACAGAGGCTTCTGAGGCTTATCAATGACATGATAGACATGTCGCGCATCGAGAGCAACAGCATGGAGATCAAGTACACCAATGTGGAGATCACCGGGTACATCAATTCAATGGTCTCCTCATTTAGTCATGAGCTTGAAGCGTCAGGGAAAAAGAATCTCAGGCTCATCC
>CAZNZD010000136.1:0-2080 GCA_964577435.1 uncultured Clostridia bacterium | reverse complement strand
TGCGGTGGGTTTGAGTGCGCCGGTGGGATGTGTTGATTACGTACCGACTGGTCAGGGACTACTTCACGGCGCTTGGCGGCACCATAACCAACTACGTCGAGTATGCGGCGGGCACAGTGGACTACAAGGCGTTCTTGACCCAGATAAAGGCTAAGAACCCCGAGATACTCTATCTGCCCCAGTACGCACAGCCTGGCGGACTCCAGGTCAAGCAGGCAGTGGAGCTCGGCATAAAGGCCAAGGTCGTCGGCTCCAACAGCCTCTCGGACCAGAACTACATCGACGCCTGCGGCGGCATAGTGAATGCAGCCGGAACCCATCACCTGTTCAACGTGAACTTCGCGGACCCCAAGTTCGCCCCGTTCCTCAAGGCATATGAGAAGAAGTACGGCGAGGCCGTCCAGACCTATCACACCGTGTTCGGATATGACGACATCTACCTCATCGCCAAGGCCATCGAAAACGCAGGCAAGGCCGAGCCCGAGGCGATAAGGACCGCCCTCGAGAACCTGAAGAACGTGCCCATACTCGCAGGCGACGGCATGTTCACCATGAACCCCGCGACCCACCAGCCGGTCAACATGCCCTCCCTGGTGTTCGTATGGAACCTGGACGGCACGAGAAGCCCGCTGAGGTTCATTTACCCGGCGAAATAGTAGATTAGGAGGCGTAAGGACAATGAGGAAGGCACTAGTAGCGATCATAGCGGTCGCGGCCGCGCTTTCGATGAGCATCGGAGCCGTATACAGCGCGGAACCGATCTTCATCGGCGAGATCGCGGCGCTCACGGGAGCCACCTCCCTTCAGGGGCTCCAGGAAAGAAACGGCTGCATACTTGCGATGGAAGAGATCAACGCGGCCGGAGGCCTTCTCGGAAGGCCGATAAAGCTCGTGACCTATGACTTCAAGGGCCAGCCCGCCGAGGGCGTGTCCGTGTACCGCCAGCTCGTCCAGGAGGGCGCCAAGGTAATAATCGGCACCAACTTCTCGAACGTGAACCTGGCGATCGCCCCCATGGCAGAACAGCTCAAGATACCCGTGGTATCAAACGCCATCGAGCCGAAGGTGACAATCCCCGAGCCCGGCAAGATAAACAGGTACCACTTCCTCACCCAGCCCAGCGCCATCGAGCAGGGCGCGGTCGTCGCGCGCTTCGCCCTTGAGCAGCTCGGCATGAAGACCGCGGCGTGCCTGGTGAACAACGGCAACTCGTTCGCCACCTCGCAGGCTGAGGCATTCAGGGATTACTTCAACAAAAACGGCGGCAAGGTCCTCGAGTACATCGACTACGCCACCGGCCTTGTAGACTTCAAGGCCCTTCTCACCAGGATAAAGGCCGCAGGCCCCGACTGCATCTACCTCGGCCAGTACGCGCAGGAATCCGGCCTCCAGGTGAAGCAGGCAAGGGAGCTCGGCATAAAGTCGATAGTGGTCGGCAACAACACGCTGAGCACCCCTGACTTCGTGAGCTCGGCCGGCGCCGCCAATGCCGAAGGCTGCTACTTCGTGGTCGGAGTCAACATGGCCGAAGCAAGGCAGGTCGCCTTCAACGAGAAGTACACGAAGAGGTTCGGCGAGGGCATCCTCACCACCAACGTGCAGTTCGGATACGACAACATGTACATAATAGCCGACGCCATCAAGAGGGCCGGCTCCGACAACCCGGAGGCGATAAGAGCAGCCCTCGAGACCACCACCAAGGTGAAGATACTGCAGGGCGACGGCACCATAACCTTAGATCCCAAGACCCACAGGCCTGACAACATGCCGCTGTGGATGTTCAAGTGGGAAGGCGGACAGAAGGTCCCGCAGAAGCTGTTCTATCCTTATTGATCCTGAACCGGACCGGACGGACCATGGGCCGGGAGGCTGCAAGAGGCCTTCCGGCCCGGACAATCGACCGGCGGAACACAATACGGCCTGCCTTCGGGCGTAAGGGGTGCTGAAAGTGCTCATACAGCAGATCATAAACGGAATATCGGTGGGGTCCATGTACGCGATGCTCGCGGTGGGCTTCTCGCTGGTCTACAACATACTCGGCATAGCCAACTTCTCCCACGGGGCGATGATCGCCCTAGGG
>CAZNZD010000135.1:0-2122 GCA_964577435.1 uncultured Clostridia bacterium | reverse complement strand
CACTGATATGCAGCTTCCGGAAGTCAGGCATCTATTGGTATTCCCAGGCTTCCTTACACTACCGAAAGGCAAGAAGGATAGCAAAGGGATAGCACCACGAACAATCGCCTCAGTTACCAGATGTGAAAGCGGCGAGCGATTTCGCCGCTTTTCCGTTATTATGCTGGTATTTTTACATTTGGTGCGCCACCCGCGGATCGAACGCGGGACCCACTGATTAAAAGTCAGTTGCTCTACCACTGAGCTAGTGGCGCATTGCAAACAAGCAAATGTAATTATACTATATGCCTCCTCCTTTGACATATTGCAAAGTTTTCTAACTTTCATATGTTAGCCTATTGACTAACTATCATTCGTTAGTTATATTATAACTAACAGATGTTAGTCGGGAGGCGTAACAAATGATCGGACTGTTCTTAGGAGACACATACAGCATCTTAAACACCATTGCAGTCATCGGGCTGCTCTCATTCGCTGCAGCAAAGATCACAGGTAAATTCCCGAATCTCAGCTGGGGCAGGGCAATCCTTCTGTTCATCGTTGTCGGACTGGCAGTCAGCTTCCTGTCGGCCATGAGGGACGGATATGCAGGCGAGAGCGCGCTGTTCTCGATGACCAGCATGCAGTCAAACGTCTGCTCCATAGCCGGCGGCCTGGTTATCCTAATAGGGCTGGTGAGCCTGTTCATCAGGAAGTCAGCCTTCAGGAGGGCCTCCTTCATTTCAATAACCGCATTATTCGTCCTTCAGGTCCTGGTGATCGAAATATCAAGAGTCTCGATACTGCTGTGAGGTGCGATATGACAACAAGGGAAAGAATACTGATGGAGGCTTTGACCCTGTTCTCCTCATATGGCTTCGACCCTGTCTCGGTTAGGGATATCGCAGCGGCCGTCGGGATAAAGGAGAGTTCCCTATACAACCACTTCAAGAACAAGCAGGATATCTTCGACTGCCTGCTGGCCGAGTACGGAGAAAGGGGCACGGAGATGTTCCGCAGCGTTCAGATAACCGGTGATGACGGGCGCTTCAGCGTGGATGACCGGACAATTGACATGTATGCCGAGATGAGCGCTGACCGCTTTGTCGAGGTTACGGCTAAAGTGTTCGACCACTATTTCACGGACGAGATAAGCGTGAAGATCAGAAGGCTGCTGACCATAGAGCAATACAGGAACCCTGAGCTGGGAAGGCTCTTCAGAAAGGTCTCCTTCGAGGATGCGCTCGAGTTCCAGGCGGGGCTGTTCGCGGCTTTCATGAAGCAGGGCATGATGATGGAGGCAGACCCTTACATGGTCGCGATGGCCTTCTTCTCCCCCATCTTCCTCATCTTCTACAAGTTCGACAACGATAAGGTGAGCCTGCCGCAGGCCAGGCAGATGTTCATCAGGCATATAGAGCACTTCGGCAAGATATATGGAAGGCAGCCCGGACCGGACACCAATTCCAAGCAGGAGCGTGAGGCATAATGAAGATCACAGTCATAAATGGCAACCTTAGGCACGGCAGCACCTGGCACAGCGCAAATGCAGTTATCAGCGAAATCGGCAAGCTGGAAGAGGTAAGCGTCTCCGAGTTCTTCCTTCCTAAGGCCATGCCCCACTTCTGCATGGGATGCTTCTCCTGCATCACCAAAGGAGAAGGGACATGCCCTCATGCCGAGGTCGTAAGGCCCATACTAGATGCAATACTGGGAGCAGACCTCATAGTGCTCACCTCGCCGGTATATGCGATGAACGTGTCAGGCCAGATGAAGGCCCTATTGGATCACCTCTGCTTCATGTGGATGAGCCACAGGCCAAACCCTCTCATGTTCAATAAGATCGGCCTTACCGTCTCGACCACTGCCGGCGCCGGCCTGGGGCAGGCTACCAAGGCGATGAGAGACAGCCTCACGTTCTGGGGCGCAAAGAGGGTCTACTCTCTTAAATCACCTGTATCTGCCATGAGGTGGGAGGATATCAAGGAGCCCCGTAAGAGGTCTATCGAAAGCTCATCCGCAAGGCTTGCCGATAAGATCGTGCGCTCATACAGGAAGAGGGAAAGCATGCCGAACCCATTGTTCAGAAGCTTCTTCTTCAGCATAATGAGGGGTATGATGAGGAAGAACGACTGGAACCTGA
>CAZNZD010000134.1:0-2127 GCA_964577435.1 uncultured Clostridia bacterium | reverse complement strand
CAAGGAGGACAGGCTCGAGATTAAGGCAGAGACCAAGGTCGAAGAGGAGAAGGCTGAGAGGAACTACATCAGGCGCGAGCGCAGGTGCGGATCATTCTACAGGGCATTCGAGCTGGCAGAGGGCCTGGATACCGCAAACGCGAAGGCTAACTACAAGAACGGGGTGCTGGAGCTTACCATACCCAAGAAAGCGAAGGAAGAGGCGCCGTCGTTCAAGCTCAAGGTCAACGCCGAATAAGACATTAACAGCGATATTTAACGGGGACTGTCCCAAAACAAGCACCCAAGGGACTGCACCCAAATAAATCAGAAAGAGAAATGCCGGGCTAAGCGTTTTAGTCCGGCATTTCTCTTCATTTTCTAGGTTTAGATGTGAAGCCTTCTAGGGCTTAGGCATTGATCGATGCCCTTTTCAGGTTGTAAGCCATGAACAGCAGCCCAGCCTCGACAGTCACTTTCTCAAGTCCCCTGAGCATGAAGCGCGTGAACCCCATCGCATGCTTAATCACGCTGAAAACGAACTCCGGCTCTATACATCTTTGCCCCCTGAGCCTGATCCCCTCGGGGGATTGAAGAAGGCTGCTGACCTTGGTTTTGTAGCTCTCCAGTCTCTCGTTGACTTCCATCTCCACCCTGCGGTAAACAATGCCTTTACTCCTATGCGGGCAGCCGTTGCATTCATCGCAGACATACAGCTTGAAGTTTGACACATACCCCCTGACCGACTTCCTCTGCCCTTTGCTAAGGTATCGGAACTTGCCTCCATGCTTACAGACATAGGCATCCTCTATCATGTCATAGCTCATGTTGTCCTTTATGCATGGGTCCTTGCCGTACTTTCTCTTCTGTTCCTGATGGAAGCTCTGGTACTTTACGTAAGCCTCCACGCCGGCGTCCTGCATGAACTCGTAGTTCTCCTCGCTGCCGTATCCCGCGTCGGCTATCACTTGCTCAGGGTACTTGCCGTATGCCTTGCGGTATCTTTCCAGGCTTGGCTTCAGGCAGTTCTTGTCATTGGCATCCTGGCTCAGCCCGTAGTCCACCACGTACTTGCCCTCGGTGCCGACCTGAAGGTTGTAGCCCGGCTTCAGCTGGCCGTTGAGCATGTGGTCCTCCTTCATCCGCATGAAGGTGGCGTCCTTGTCGGTATTGCTCATGCTGCGGCGATTGCCTCCTATGTCGGCAAGCTGCCTGCGGTAACGCCTGGCCCTGGGCAGGATGTCCTTGTCCAGCCTCCTGATTATCTTCCGGGTGATCTTGGTGCTCTTGCTGTCCCTGTCGGCAAGCTTCTTGTTGAGCCTGTCGATCAGCTCCTTTATCGCTTCGGGATCCTCAGTCACCGTCTGGCTGAGGTCGTCGTCGCCGTACCTCTCGTCTTCTATCTCATTGGCGCGGTCTATCTCGTCCATCAGCGCCTTGACCTTCTCGCCTAGCTTGACCCTGTTCTTTTCCACAGACTTCTTCCACACGAAGCTGTACTTGCTGGCGTTGGCCTCCATCTTGGTGCCATCCAGGAAGTAGTCCTTTAGATCCAGCCGGCCTTTGAAGTTCAGGTAGAGGATGAGCTCCCTGAAGACCTCCGCTATGGTTTCCCTGAGCTGGAGCCTGAACCTGTTGAGCGTCCTGAAGTCGGGCTCGTTGCCGCGAGCCAGCCACATGAAGTAGATGTTCTCCCTGATAGCCTTGGCGATCTGGCGGCTGGACCATATCTTCTGGGTGTATGCATACGTCAGAAGCTTCAGCATCATCTTCGGGTTGTAGCTGCTGGTGCCTCCACCCTTGTACATACCCTCCAGGTTCTTGATGTCCATGCCTTCCACTGCCGAGTCGACCACCCTGCAAAGATGGTTCTGCGGTATCTTGATGCTCATCTCCATAGGCAATGCCAGCTGCGCGGTGTCATAGGGCTTGAATACGACCTTGTTATGCCTCTTGGACATGTGTGAACCTCCGAAACAACCTCTATACAGGTATTATCTCATATTCCGGAGGTTCATTCAATAGTTTAGCTGTCGTTTTAGTGAACTATCTGTGGCAAAAAGAAAGGGACTGCCCCTTTGTTTTGGGACAGTCCCATTCATGCTGCTTATCTTGCCTTTAGTATCTTCTCCACCATGGGTGCCCTCA
>CAZNZD010000133.1:0-2133 GCA_964577435.1 uncultured Clostridia bacterium | reverse complement strand
CCTTAAAAGCCCCACATCCCCTCTTCCCCTGTTGCCGAACCTGAAGTCGTGCCCCACCGCAAGTACCTCGGCTTTCAGTTCGTCAAGTACGATACCCCTGAAGAAATCCTCAGGTTCGGTCGAGCTCAGGGACTTGTCGAAGCTTAGCATCCGCACCTTGTCGGCGCCGGCCCTTAGAAGGAGCATCACCTTGTCCTCGCAGCTTACTATCTGCTGGGACTTGCCGTCCAGGCCCAGCACGGAGCCGGGGATCCTGTCGAATGTCACGGCTATGACCCTGCCGCCGGATGCCTGCGCCCGGGTCTCTCCTATGAGCCTCTCATGGGCCGTATGCACTCCGTCGAAGGTCCCGAGGACAACGGCGGTCTCTGTTGCTGCGGGCATGGCTCTAATAATCCTCCGTAATGTTGAAGACGATCACAGGCGAGAAAACTGCCTTTCCCTCCACACCTTCGACGCATCTGGCCTTCGCTATTGCCACCGGCTTTCCGTTGGGGCTGATGAGCATCGCTTCCGTCTCGCCGGAAAACGCAAGCAGAAGCTCGTTTCCGCATGAAGCCCTCTGCTGCTCGGCCTCGGTGATGGTAATCTTAGGCATTCCGGGCACGGCATCCGCCATCGGCCTTGCGGCCTCCTGAAGCCTTCCGCGGGAGGCAAGCTCAAGCGCCTCATCCAGGCGGATGCACTCCGCGATCGAGAAACCTGATGCGCGGACCCTCCTCAGGCTGTGCATGTGCGCAGGCACTCCGAGGCTCTTTCCGATGTCTTCGCATAGCGTCCTGATATATGTTCCCTGGGAGCATTCGACATCAAGCTTAACAAGGCTTCCGTATGTGATCTGGCCGGAGCCGTCCTCAGCATGCGCCTTGAGGCTTAAGACCCTGACCATCCTCGGAGCCCTAGTGACATCCTGCCCTGCCCTTGCCAGATCATACAGCTTCCTGCCCTGGACCTTCAGCGCTGAATACATGGGTGGCACCTGCATGATGTCACCGGTAAACCCTTTGAGGGCTTCCTCAAGCTCCAGGACGCTGATCTTTGCGGTTTTGTCCTCCGCCGTGCAGCGGCCCGATGAATCAGCCGTATCGGTGGACTTTCCTATGAACATGGCCGCCTCGTAGGCCTTCACTCCCTCAGTCAGCCTGGAGGCGAGCCTGGTTGCGGCGCCGAAGCAGATGACGAGCACGCCTGTCGCATCGGGGTCCAGCGTGCCTGTGTGCCCGATCCTCCTTACGTGCGTCGCCTTCCTCAGCTTCGACACCACGTCGAAGGAGGTCATCCCCGAGGGTTTGTCAATCCCTGCTACCGCATTCATGCCGGAAGGCCTCGCCTAAGGCTGCGTTAACCGCCGCCACCACTTTCCTGCGGACATCTGCAAGGCTTCCGTTCACGGTGCAGCCCGAAGCCCTCTTGTGCCCGCCGCCTCCGAATGAGGCGGCTATCCTTGATACGTCAACTAGAGCCTTGGACCTGAATCCGACCTTTATAAGGCCATCTTCGATCTCCTTGAAGGCGACGCAGACCTCGACTCCGTCGATGGACCTGCCGTAAGAGATGAAGCCCTCCACATCGCCCTCGCTGAGGTTGTAGTTGAGCATCAGCGAACGCCTTATCTCCATCACTGCAAGCCTGCCGCAGCTTTCGATGCTTATCTCGGAAAGCACCTCCCCGAGGCCCTTGATCGCACCGAACGGCCTGCTGTCGTACACGTTCATGGATACCGCGTAAGGGTCAGCCCCCGAATCGATGAGGTCGGCGGCAAGCCTGAAGCAGTCCGAGTTGGTGTTGCTGTACCTGAATGACCCTGTGTCGGTCGAGATGGCGCAATACATCGCCGATGCCGCATGGGCCCCGAACGGGATTCCCAGTGCTCGCACAAGCCCGGCGACCATGACTCCGGTGGCAGGCGCCGAGGTGTCTATCCACAGAAGGTCGGTGAAGCCGGAGTTGGTTGCGTGATGGTCTATGTTCACCTGGGCCTTCGCTGCCCTTGCGGGCGCCTCCGCGACTCCTATCCTGTCATAGGAGCCAACATCCAGGATCACGGCGAGGTCCAGCCCCTCGGGAACCTCCGCTGGGTCCTGCAATACGAAGGAGGAACCGTGAAGGAACGAGAGATTCGCGGGCACTCCC
>CAZNZD010000132.1:0-2177 GCA_964577435.1 uncultured Clostridia bacterium | reverse complement strand
AGCCGGCTCAAGCAGGACGGGATGAGACCGCCTCTGAAGGCAGGTTGCTTGTATTCGAGGAGGATAAGGCTTCAGAGCCCGATTCGTTGGCGCGCCTTATAAAAGGATGGGTTGAAGGGGGACTTGAGCTCAAAGATGGAAGGAAAGCAGCATACGGGGATATTGCGCTGCTTATGAGGAAGAACAGCAGCTGCCGCCGGTATACTGCAAAGTTCGAGAAGCACGGCATACCTTATGTGCTGAACAGGGCTGACAACATATTCGCATCTGATTCCTGCCTATTCCTTGCCGACCTGATAGACGCATCGCTGGATGACATGGATCCCCAGCTTTCTTACGCAGTCCTGTCCTCCCCGGCAGTAAGGGTGAGCCAAGCTTCAATTGCAAGGCTAAGGATCGTGTTCGGTTCGCTTGAGGGCATACTGTCCCATCCGCTTGAAGGGGATCTTATTTCGAAAGCAATCACTGATGAAGCTGAGCTTGATAGATTCGATTCAGCGCGCAAGCTTTCGAAGGTGATAAGGGATAACAGAAGGAGACTGCCGTCTCATAGCCTGCTGCAGGAGCTCTCCGAGAAGCATGGGATAGAAAGGCTGATCATCAACGGCTTCGGCAGACAAGGGGTCGCCAACTACAGGAAAGTCAGCGAGATAAGCAGGGACAGCTCGCTTGGGCTGGCAGATATTGGCGCGCTTAGCGAATACATGAGGATGAACTCTGAGGGGCGGGGGGATATCAGCGAACCAGATATCCTTGACAGCAGCGAGGATGCCGTGAAGGTCATGACGATTCATGCAGCTAAGGGCCTAGAATTCCCTATTGTGGTATTCGCAGACGCAAATATCATCACGGAAGAAGATGAAAAGGATGATTTCTTAACTAACAGGAGCGATTGGAGCCTCCGGTGCTCATCCTTGGGAAGCGATGCGTCGGGTTCAAACTGCAAAAGCTTAGATTCCGAGGAAAGCCTAAGGATAGTGTACGTTGCAATGACAAGGGCGGAGGAATACCTGGTCCTGTATGCGCCCATCATGAAGAACAGCAAATGCAGGAGGCTATACGCCAAGGAGCCGATAGCGGGTCTTCTGGAGAAAACCAAGGGCATCTACGTGCCTCTTGCGGAAGCTTCTTGTGAGTCAGCCTCAGCAAAGGGCGCCGCAACGGAAAGCAAAATGGTAACCGATGCAGATGAAAGCGCCACATCCCTGATGATGGAAAGGGCATCTGACCGTCAGTACAGGTTCTCGCCATCATCGCTTATGCAATTTGAGCTCTGTCCCAAAGCTTACCTGAGGAGGTACTGGTACAGGCTGATGGAGCTAGGAAGGCCCCAGTTCAATGCCACGTCGGGGAGCGGGACGGGACGCTACTCCGGAGCGGAGCTTGGAACTTTCGTCCACCTTATCTGCAGCCTGTATGAGGAGGGCGACGACTTGCAGCAGGTGATAGCGGTTGCGCAAAGGAGGCTCTACGGATCGGAGTCCACCTCAAAGGAGCTGCTGAGAGCCGTTGAGGAGCTGGCTGGCAGCTATGTCAGGAACCTATCTCTCGGTTGCAAGCCGGCCAGGGTGCTTCGCGAAGTCCCTTTCTCCATGATTATTGGCGATTATACCCTTGAAGGGGCTATAGACCGCATCGAGCAGCAGGAAGATGGCAAGTGGCGGGTAATCGACATAAAGACGAACTCCAATGCTGAAGCCAGGGCGGAGGAGCTGGCGGAGAAGTACGCCTTGCAGATGCGGGTGTACTCCTATGTGGTAGGAAGGATGATAGGCGATGTCAGCGCAAGCGAACTGCATTTCGTTAACTGTGCTGGTAGTGACGGCAAAGTACTGATTAAGCGTATACCTGTTGAGAGCCCAGATAAGGCAGAGGAGACACTGCTTGGAATCATGGAAAGGGCTTCAAGATACGTCAACCAGGTGCATAGCTTGGAGCTTGCCTGCAGGGAGTGCGATAAGCGTGACAACTGCAAGGATGCAGAAGAAGGAGGATACGGGAAAGAGCTTCAGTTGCTTGATTCGGACGAGGAGGTAGAACTAGCTGAAGAGAGCCTTGCATACGAACTAGATGAGAAAGAGGATTAAGAGAACAGGGCCAAGTTCCAATTCTTCTGGGCAATACAAAACAAAGGCAGGGATGACCGCATGGTTAATTGGACTCCAGTAATCTCAGCC
>CAZNZD010000131.1:0-2212 GCA_964577435.1 uncultured Clostridia bacterium | reverse complement strand
GGCAGTGTCAGGGGGAATATGTATCCTAGGTACACGCACAGGAAGAGAAGGATGACCCCGACTACTGTGCCGAGCGTAAGGGATACGCCCTTCCTGTAGACGGCATAGCCGAAGCCTATCGACAGGACCATGAACATGAGCGAGGAGGATGCGGCTGCCGGCACCGAATGGAAGGTGTTGGCCACGATGTTGGTGAAAGCCGCGACCACAAGTATCAGTGTTAGCCACGCGAACAGGGAGAACAGCCTCATGCCGGTCTTGCCCATGTTGACGTTTATGACCTCGCCGATGGACTTTCCCTTGTGTCTCACAGATGCATATAGCGAACCGAAGTCATGGACGCCGCCAACGAAGATGCTTCCGATGATGATCCACAGAAGCACGGGGACCCAGCCGAAGATCGCCGCCTGGATAGGCCCGTTGATGGGGCCCGCACCGGCAATCGATGCGAAGTGATGGCCGAGAAGCACAGCCGGTTTCGTCGGTACATAGTCTACTCCATCGTTGATCTCGTGCGCCGGGGTCTTCCTCTTGGGATCGATCCCCCATTTATTGGCAAGCCAGGCGCCATAAGTCACATAAGCTAAAATGAAGATAATGATGCTGCCGATGACAATCAACAATGAACTCAAGGTATGCGCCTCCTTATTCCATCGGTTCGAATAGTCAGATGAGCGCAGGTTCTATATGCCGTAGACCTTGCTGACCTGTTCCCCCCTCTTGTTGGCAGCTATCACTCCTTCCTTCAAAGACACTAACAATAGCCTGATGTCAACCCAACCCCTGAAACCCAGGGCGAAGCTTCTGTGATATCTGAACCTGCGGACGACTTCGGCGGACTTTGCGATAGTCTCACCCCTGCCATCGCTGAAGACGAGCACACCGGTCAGCACGCTTGACATGTGTTCGCCATCCGGTTTCACAAGTTCCGACGCGGCGCGCACGATATCGTCTGAAAATCTGGATGCATCGTCCATAGAAAGCTCGGGAGAATACCGCATAAGGCAGTACTCGTTGTTCTCGAAGGCGTAGATTACGGCCTTTTTTGAAACGACGAACTTCTCATTCCTCATACGGAACTCCGCAAAAAGGTCATAGCGGGCCCCGCTTAAGGAATGATCCCTTGCGATATCGAAACTCCTCTGAAGCTTCCTCTCTATTGTCCCTGCATACTCGTTGAATTCCATTTCGGCCTCTCGCTAACGCGCAATGCGGTATCGCTGGTTCGCCGATCAGGTCGGGCAGGCGCCCTTGCTCTTGGAGGCGTAAACTCCAATGTCTGTATATTATCACCGAGATACATCCCTAGTCAAAAAAGTAATCACAAATTGCGAACTATTAGGGGAAATTCCCCTTATAGGCCGCGTAGCATGGGTTATGATGAGCGTGACGTTGGGGGGCGATCGATTTTCCGCAGCCGGGAGCATGTTTGCATATTACAACATGTATAAGCTATATAATCAGATAGCAGGTTCTCCCTGGCGACTGAAGCTGCGGCTGAAGGAACAAGCAGGGAAGCCATGGAATAGCTTTCTAGGGGATCTCCCCACTTTGATGCCTGGAGGAAGCATGAAGAAGGAAGTCTGGCTGGAGGCCCTCAATAACATCAAGCTCTTCTGGCAGGGCGCTACGGATTACAACAGGAAATCTAAGGCGCTTCTTATCAAGGAGAGCCATAACGAGATGGACGAGTTCATACTGCTCTGCTTCGGCGATATGCTCGGCATCCCGCTGCCGACTGCGTATTACTCGCTGGAGCTGCTGCCGCTGCTGGCCGGAGACCTTGAGGGATGGCAGTTCAGGATGTCAGGCAGGCAGAACATATGGCATGAGAAGTGGGGGGACTACGGCTTTGACGCATAAGGCGGATATGAAGTCAAAGATATTCTTCTTCGGAGGCAAGGGAGGAGTGGGGAAGACCACATGCAGCGCAGCCTTCGCGCTTTCATCAGCCAGGCGTGGCCTAAGGACCCTGCTTGTGTCGACGGACCCCGCTCACTCGACCTCCGATATTTTCGATAAGGAAATTGGCAACGACATCGCGAACATCCTTCCGGGCCTTGATGCTCTCGAGATAGACGGCGAGCGCGAGAGCATGCAATACATGCAGAGGGTAAGGGCGAACCTTGCCCAGATAGTCAGCCCTGTGATAGTGGAGCAGATAAACAGGCAGATAGATGCCGCGGCCATATCCCCAGGGACGGAAGAGGCC
>CAZNZD010000130.1:0-2378 GCA_964577435.1 uncultured Clostridia bacterium | reverse complement strand
GACTCAGACTTCGGCTACGTGCCAGTCCAGGGACTCATATCAAAGGACTATGCGAAGACTATGATCAATCAGATAGCCCCCGACAAGATCATCGCGACGCCTACAGCAGGCGACCCCAAGAAGTATGAGAGCGGGAACACAACCTCGTTCGTCGTCGTCGACCAAGAGGGGAACATCTGCTGCGTCACACAGACCATCAACTACTTCTTCGGATCCGGCGTGATGGCGGCAGGCGCGGGCTTCATGCTAAACGACGAGATGGACGACTTCTCGACGAGCGCGACTTCAGTGTCGGCACCGGAGCCTTATAAGAGGCCCTTGTCGTCAATGTCCCCGACGATAGTCCTTAAGGACGGGAAGCCCTTCGTGGCACTCGGAACCCCCGGCGCCACCAGGATATTCCCCAGCATAGTGCAGACGCTAGTCAACATCATCGACCACGGGATGTTCATGGACCAGGCGATCGAGGCGCCCCGCTTCTGGAGCAACGGGCCCGCCACCTTCGCATATGAGGACAGGATAGACGCCAACGCGATCGCCGCGATAGAGAAGCTCGGTCATAAGCCGAGGAAATACACATCATACGACGCATATTTCGGAGCAGTGCAGGGGATTCTGTTCGATCAGAAGACCGGCATCATGTACGGCGGAGCCGACTCCAGAAGGTTGGGCGAGGCCATAGGCTTCTAGTAGCGTCACAGGAGGAAGACAATGCGCAGATTATCACTCATCGCTACTCTTATTGCATTGCTGTTTGTATTGGGCTCTTCGCTGAACGTATCGGCAGCGAATCCGCTGCTTATCACTAGCTCAGGGCAGGGCGCCGAAAGCGCGATGGTAAATACGCTCTGCAGGACGCAGAAGGTGACTGCTGTCCTTAAGGATACGATCAAGGCCGATGAACTGGCCGACAAGGACGGCAAAGCACTTTATTCCCACGTTGCGGTAGTGGTAGGCTACAGCGGAAAGGGGATGGGGGCTGCCGGCATCAACCTGGACGAGGAGATCGCCAGGACTACGGCATTGCTGAAGAAGGCGCAGGCCCTGAAGATTCCCATAATCATAATGCACGTAGGTGGCTATGAGAGAAGGGGCGAGAGCTCGGACAAGATAATCAAGGAGGTCTTCAAGTACGCCAATGCGGCGATATTCGTGAGCACGGGTAACTACTACGATTCGGTCGCCTTCAACAACAAGAAGCCCGACAACCTGCTCACGAACAGCCTTCCCAAGGGCGTGACCCCGAAGATAGTCGAGAAGATCAACTTCGTGATAGCGCCCCTGAAGGAGATAATGGGCCTCTAGCTCTGCAAACGGCATAATAACAGAGGGTCCGGGGCAAGGGAAGCCTTGCCCCGGATTCATAACAAGGGAGGAGGCCGCCAAACCAGATGGCAGAAGGTTTGATATTTGTCATCATGCTGGCTGTTTTCGTAATCACGGCGTTTGCTTTCAAATTCCCGGTCGGCGTATGCATGATGCTTGCTTCAATATCCGGCCTGTTGGCCGATGGACAGGGAATCCCGCTCAGGCACTTGTTCGAGGGATCGTTCGGATACCTCAACACCATACTTGTCATCGCGTCAGCGATGCTGTTCATGAAATCCATCCAGAAGTCAGGCCTGCTTGAGACAGTCGCAAGGGCGATAATCGACGCCTTCAAGAACATGAAGGTGCTTCTTCTTGCAGGAATTACGCTTCTGATCATGTTTCCAGGAATGATCACCGGATCGTCCACGGCATGTGTCCTGACGACAGGGACGCTGTGCGTGCCGGTGCTGATGTACTTCGGGATAGACAGGCAGAAGACGGGCGCAATCATCGCGATGGCAGCCATATACGGCATGCTAGCCCCGCCTGTGAACCTTCCCGCCATGATCATAGGGGCGGGCATCGATATGCCCTACGTGGGTTTCTTCCTCCCCCTTCTTCTTTCCACAGTACCCATAGCCATCATAACCACGCTAATAATAGGGCTGCCCAGCGTATTGAGGAAGAAGCAGAGGAGCAAGCAGGAAGAAGACGAGGCTTTGCCTCCCAGCTACTTCAAGCAGTACGGCTTGAAGATACTGCTTCCGCTTGTGGTGCTTGTGGCCCTTATGGTGCTTCCCAACGTATTCAAGGGCAAGTTCCCGGACTTGGGCATGCCTCTTGTCATGCTCATCTCGGCTGCAGTGGCAATGGCTACCGGCAAAAGGTTCAAAGCCATTGATGCTGCAAGGGAGGCAGTCAGGGATTCCATCCTGGTCATGAGCATTCTGGTGGGAGTAGGCATGTTCATCCAGGTCATGACGCTTACAGGAGTAAGGGGCTTCATTGTAGTCAACTCGCTGTCGCTGCCCTCGACATGGCTTTATGTGGCGATGGCAATCACAATA
>CAZNZD010000129.1:0-2407 GCA_964577435.1 uncultured Clostridia bacterium | reverse complement strand
TCTCGATCCACACGTCCACAGGGAAGGCCTCCGGTTTATCCATCGAGAACAGCAGGATGCAGTCCGCGACCTTTTCGCCGATTCCGTGAAGCCCTATGAGCTCCTTCTTCGCCTCAGCATAACCGGACGAGGCTATCTGCTCTAGATCAAGCTCCCCGGTCATGGCTTTGCCCGCAGCCTCGCAGATGCCCCTTGTCCTGAAGCCCGCCTTGCAAGCCCATATCCCGTCGTGTCCCGCGCTTAGAAGCTGCTCCGGCCTTGGGAATGCGCGCCTTCTGGTCAACCCTCCGGCGATATCGTCCCCGTATTGGTCCGATAGGCTCTCCACAACCCTTGAGATGTTCTCTACGCCGTTGTTGGCGGAGATGATGAATGAGATGAGCGTCTCCCACGGCTCCTGCCTCAATGTCCTAAGGCCGGTCGAAAGCTTCACCGCCTCGCGCATATGCCCGCCTGTGGCCGAAAGGGCCTTCTCTATCCCATCTTGGTCGGCGTCTATCGCCAGGTAATGATCGATCATCGCAAGATCTTCGCCGGCAACGGGATTGACTACGGCAATCTCACCGCTTCTTGCCTGGCTGAGCCTGAAGTACCTTCCGCGGACGATTCCCTCGAAAGTCCCGTCCGGAAGCTTCCTCCACCTGAAGGCCTGGCCGCTCTGAAGCGTCATCTCCAGGTCATAAGGGCCCTCCGGCGTGAGAAGTGCTCCTGGCGTTAGGCCCTTGTCCTTACTGCCGCCGCCCCTAAGGTCATTGCTCATCTTCAAGCCTCGATATGAGCTGGGAGAGAAGCCGTCCGAGCTCCTCCTGCGCCTTGCCATATCCGTCCCAGTCGGAGGACTTGAGGCTCTCAAGCGCCCTGCTGTATGCCCTTTCGGCTTCTGCTGCAAGGGCCTTCGCGTCCTGACCAAGGTCCTGGCTAGGAATCAGAGCCGTGCTGCTTAAGCCCACAAGCATGCCGAGCGCCTCAGCCAGGTTGCTTCCCATCGCGATTCTCGTGCCGTCCGATGCCAGAACCAGCTTCAGCTGCGGAAGCTGGCTCCTCTCCGCGGCTAGGAATATCGGCTCAATGTAGAGCACCGAGCTGTCTATCGGATAAACAAGCAGGTTGCCCCTTATCACGCTTGAGCCCTTCTGGCTCCAGAGGGCGAAGAGCTTTGAGATCTCGGAATCCTGGTCTATCTGCGACTCTATCTGCATTGGCCCGTAGAATATCCTCTGCTTGGAGAACTTGTAGACTATCATCTTGCCGTAGTCCTCACCGTCGCACAGCCCCGCCATCCATGAGACCATGTTGTTCTTCCCGGCGGGCGTAAACGGCATCATGGTAAGGAAGGACTGGCCCTTCTCGGCATCATCCGGAAGGGACATGTTCACGAAGTAAGGCTTCATCTCCGCTGTGCCTGACCCGTACACCTCGAACGGGATCGCCCAGAGGTCCTCCTTGTTGTAGAACTGAGCCGCATCCTGCATGTGGTAGATGGCGTACATCCTCGCCTGTATTGTGAACAGGTCCTCCGGGTATCTGAAGTGCCCCCTGACCTCTCCGGGCATCTCGTCGCCCGCTTTGAACAGGTCGGGGAATATCCTGGAGTAGGTCGCGGCAATCGGGTCGCTGCCGTCCACTATGTAGAAGCTCGCCTCGCCGGTGTACGCGTCTACTACCGCCTTTATGCTGTTTCTCATGTAGTTCGGTCCCCTGCCCCAGCTCGAGTACTGCGGTATGGGCTCCGAGTAGGGGAAGCCCTCGGTGTAAGTGTAGGCGTCGGCAACCCATAGGAGCCTTCCTCCCGCGATTACTATGTAGGGGTCAGCGTCATACCACAGGAAGGGAGCTATGCTGTAAAGCCTGTCGGTCACGGCCCTGCGGTAGAGCACCCTGCTCTCCTCCGTTATGTCCCCAGACAGCATCAGCTTCACGGTTCCGAACTTATAGGAGAACATGAGCCTCCTGAAGAAGCTCCCGAGGCTTATGCCGCCTTCCCCCTGCCACCTGGTCTCCGCGTTCTGCTCCCCCATCGGGTAGTCGAACTCGTCGGTCGCCGTGTCCACTATCGCGTAATCGTCCGTGAGCTCCCCGAAGTATATCTCTGGCCTTTCGATGGAGAGCGACTTGCTTCCCTGCGGAGGTATGTCCTTGAGAAGGTAAGTAGGAAGGCCCTCTGCCGTAGCCTCATTGACAGGGCTTATGACCAGCCCGTAGCCGTGCGTGTACTTAAGATGCCTGTTGATCCAGGTCTGGGCCTGCTCCGGAAGGCTGTCAACGTCCATCTCCCTTGCCGTGAGCATCACCTGCCTCAGCTTGCCGTCCACCTGGTATCTGTCTATGTCCACGTCGTAGAAGTTGTAGTATAGCCTCATCTCCTGAAGCTGCGACAGGGTCGACAGAAGCGGCTCCCAATCCCAGA
>CAZNZD010000128.1:0-2439 GCA_964577435.1 uncultured Clostridia bacterium | reverse complement strand
TTTTTGGTAGCCCCGACGGGGTTCGAACCCGTGTCCCCGCCTTGAGAGGGCGATGTCCTAGACCACTAGACCACGGGGCCACATTTTGGCTGGGGAGGAAGGATTCGAACCCTCATAATCAAATCCAGAGTCTGACGTCCTACCATTAGACGACTCCCCAACGCCGAATTACGCAAGGGTTAGTATAACAAAAGCCCGGCATGATGGCAATAGTTATTATAAGCCTTCTACCAGCCTTGCTGCCCTTGCAGCACACTGCCTTCTCGCCTCTTGCTCATCTATTGTGAGGATCTTTCTAGAGCTCATCACCATCCTGCCGTCGATGAAGACCGTGTCCACGTCAGATGCGTTTGCGGAGTATACGATGTTCGATAGAAGATTGTGCTCAGGGCACATATGAGGAGCTCGAGTGTCCATGAAGACTATGTCCGCCTTCTTCCCTTCCTCGATGCTTCCATAATCGGCCTCTCCCGGTATGCACCTGGCGCCGTCCGCGGTAGCCATCCTTAGCGTCTCTGCTGCAGAAAGCGCCGTAGGCTCCAAGGTCGAGACCTTAGCAAGCAAGGTCGCAAGCCTCATCTCCTCAAGCATGTCCAAATTGTTGTTAGAGGAGGCCCCGTCTGTCCCGATGCCGACCGTGATGCCCTTCTCCCTCATCCTGGTAACTCTTGCGATTCCTGATGCCAGCTTGGTGTTCGAGCCTGGGTTGTGCGCCACGCTGACGCCCTTCTCCGCGAGGATGTCCATGTCCTCGTCGCTCAGCCATACGCAATGCGCGGCCATGCTCCAGCAGTCGAAGAGCCCTATCTCGTTCATCTTAGCTGCTGTGCTCATGCCGTAGTGCCTCTTTGCATACTCCTCCTCCCGCCTTGTCTCGGCGAGGTGGGTATGGATGCCGAGGCCGTTGTCCCTGGCCATGCCTATTAGGGAGGACGCGTACTGCGGCGAGCATGTATAGAGGGAATGAGGTGAAAGAAGCGCCGTTATGCGTCCGTCAGCCACGCCGTTCCATCGCTTCGCGAAATCGAGCGACTCCTTGAGCTTCACCCCGTCCGGATCGGTCACGCCGGCGACGCTTCTTGCCAAAGCCGCCCTAATGCCTATGTCGGCGACCGCCTGGGCCGCGCTGTCCATGAAGAAGTACATGTCAGCGAATGCCGTGCAGCCTGACCTTATCATCTCGGCTGAGGCAAGAAGCGTCCCCCAATACACATCGTCTGCGGTGAGGTTCGCCTCCGCAGGGAATACTTTCGTCTCGAGCCATTCTTGTAGCGCAAGGTCGTCTCCGAAGCCCCTGAGTAGCACCATCGCTGCGTGGCAGTGTGTGTTGACTAACCCTGGCATCGCAACGAAATGGGGGTATGAGAGCTCGTGGCGTGCAACTATTCCTGCAGGGGCGTCTTCCGAGGGCCCCGCCCATTCTATCCTGTTGCCCCTTATGATTATCGTTGCTCCGAAAACGAGCTCGGGTAGAGAATCCGAGGCCGATGCCAGCGCCTTGCAGTCTATCCTGTAATCCGCTCTCATGATCTACCTCACCGCGCCCTGAAATCTGGCCTCTTGCGACCCCATCCGACCATCTCGTCAAGCGCCCTGCCGCATGAGCATGACCTTTGCCCTGGCATGCTTCTTATCGCATCCGCGATAATTACCTTAAGCTTCGCGTTGACCTGGTTCATCATCTCCGAGACCTCGGAGTGGGTAAGCGACTGCTTGGAGATGCCGGCCCCCCAGTTTGTCACGACGCATATGCCTCCGTAGCACATCTCCGCCTCTCTGGCGAGCACTATCTCGGGGACGTGGGTCATTCCTGCAATGTCCCCGCCGAGCTTTGCGAACATCCTTATCTCGGCAGGGGTTTCGTACCTCGGTCCCTGGAAGCATACATAGCAGCCTGCATCAAGGTGCTTCACATCTGCCACAGCGCAGCTCTTCGATATCACCGGCCTCATCTGCGTGCAGTAAGGCGCGCTCATGTCAAGGTGGGTGACCGCCCATTCGCCCTCGTCGAAGAACTGGACCGGCCTTCCCCATGTATTATCTATGAACTGGTCGGGAACTACGAAACATCCAGGGGGCATGGACGGGTTCAGCGACCCGACTGCGGCTGTAGCTATTATTCGCTCCACGCCCAGCACTTTCAGCGCCGCTATGTTTGCCCTGTAGTTGATCCTGTGCGGAGCGACGGTATGGCCGGAGCCATGCCTTGCCAGGAAGGCGACTTCCTGGCCCTCGAGCTCGCCGACAGTCACTTCCACGCTTCCGAATATGGTCTCTACGCTTACTTTCCTCACATTAGACAGCATAGCGGGGTCGTAAACCCCGCTGCCGCCGATAACTGCTATCCTCAACGGAACACCTCCCGAAATCGCGCTTGCCGCCTACTTCATCCTGGCAAGCAGGGCTTCCATCCTGTTGAGGCCCTCTTCGATCTTGTCC
>CAZNZD010000127.1:0-2467 GCA_964577435.1 uncultured Clostridia bacterium | reverse complement strand
GCTGCGCCGGTGCGCTTGCCGTTTCTCGTCTGCAGCATGAAGAGCTTCCTGTTCTCGATGGTGAACTCTATGTCCTGCATATCCTTGTAATGGCCTTCAAGCTTCTTGTAGATGGCCACAAGCTGCGCATATACGTCGGGCATGTCGCGCTCGAGGTCGGCTATCGGATGAGGCGTGCGGATGCCGGCCACGACGTCTTCGCCCTGTGCGTTCATCAGGTACTCGCCGTAGAACTTGTTCTCGCCTGTGGAGGGGTTCCTGGTGAAGGCCACTCCGGTTCCGGAATCGTCGCCGGTGTTGCCGAATACCATGGACTGCACATTGACGGCTGTGCCCCACTCGTCGGGTATCTGGTTCAATTTCCTGTAGGTTATGGCGCGCTGGTTGTTCCATGATCTGAAGACTGCATTTATCGAGCCTTCAAGCTGCACCCACGGGTCTTCTGGGAACTCGGTGCCGAGGTGCTTCTTGTATATGGCCTTGTAGAGGCCTGTGAGCTCTTCCATATCGGCTGCGTCCAGGTCAGTGTCAAGCTTAACGCCCTTCTTGTGCTTCATCTCGTCCATGGCATGCTCGAAGTTCTGGCGGTCTACCTCCATGACGACGTCTGCAAACATCTCGATGAAGCGCCTGTAGCTGTCATAGGCGAACCTGGGGTTTCCTGTGAGCTTGACCATCGCCTTAACTGTATCGGAAGTAAGGCCGAGGTTAAGTATCGTGTCCATCATGCCGGGCATGGATGCCCTTGCGCCGGAGCGTACGCTCACCAGAAGGGGGTTCTCCTTGGAGCCGAACTTCTTGCCGGATACGCTTTCAAGCTTGGCGAGGTTCTCCCTTACCTGGTCAGTAAGCCCTGCCGGCCACTTGGACCCGTTGTCGTAGTATGCGTTGCATGTATCTGTCGTGATAGTGAAGCCGGGAGGTACCGGAAGGCCCAGCTTAGCCATTCCCGCCAGGTTGCATCCCTTGCCGCCCAGCAGGTTTCTCATCTCCTCGGAGCCTTCCGTAAGGCCGGCGCCGAAGAAATATACCATCTTTTCCATCGTTTGTCCTCCTATCTATGAATAATGCATTGGGTTTCAAGCATTAAATAACCTTATAAATTATACACTAAGTCCGCAGCAAATAAAACTAAGCCTGTCTCAGGAACAGATGCAGCGTTATGGTTTATAATCTTCATAATGAAGCATGGAGGTTCACCGATTGAAACCCCTGATAAAATGGCCGGGCGGTAAGGGACGGCTCATAAGGGAGCTAACCCCGATGGTTTCGCGCTCTGAAAGATACCTGGAACCCTTCCTGGGCGGAGGGGCTCTCTTCTTCAGCCAGGAGCCGCAGTCATCGAAAGTCAACGACCTATCCTCCGAGCTGGTCGGCTTTTACAGATGTGTACAGAGAGGCGATGAGGCCTTTCTTGCAAGCTGCCATGAGCTGGCCTCGCTCTTCTTCTGCCTGGGAAGGATTGCTGACGAGAACCCGGAATATCGAAGCGGAACCCTTGCAAAGGAGGCCATCGAAGCTGTCCTTCCCCATTCGAATGCGCCCGATTGCATTGCAAGCTTCCTAGACGCTGAGGAGCTCGAGGCAAGGATCGAATCCTGCCTCAAGACCGCGACTAGGAGAACGACTGCGGCCAGGGCCGCCTTCTACTACCTTGCCAGGGATGAGTACAACGCCATGGTCAAGAAGGGATCTTTCGGGCCTTACGCGTCGGCTCTATTCTTCATGCTAAGGGAGCTTTGCTTCGGGTCTATGTTCAGATACAACTCGACCGGTGGCTTCAACATCCCTTACGGAGGCTTCTCATACGACAGGAAGAACCTGGGCGCTAAAGTGCAGAACCTGGTTATGGCGCATCAGTCCGGCTTCTTCCTGAACTCCGAGATATCAAACCAAGACTTCAGGCTCTTCTTCAAAGAGGCAAGGCCGACTGAGGGGGACTTCATCTTCCTCGATCCGCCATATGACAGCAGTTTCTCAGACTATTCCGGCAACTCCTTCACAAGGGCCGACCATCTGGCGCTTAGAGACCTTCTCGCGTCGACGAAAGCTCATTTCCTTCTGGTCGTAGGGCGGACTTCCTTCATTGAGGAGGCCTACAGGGACAAAGCTTTTATAAAGCGCAGCATCCCCTCAAACTACTCCTATTCGATGCTCGGCAGGAATGACAGGAAAGTGGATTACCTGATAATCAATAACAAATAGGTTGCCAGGATACTAAGCAATAGAAGGAGCCGCCCCGGATGAGGGACGGCTCCTTTGCTCTTAGCCTGTGCCTTCAGTTCAGCTTAGTCGGGTATACCCGGCTCCGCGTCGAAGTGGATCTCCATCGCATACAGCTTGTACTCTCCGCTCGCATCCCACACCAGGGTGAACTTCATGTACCCGCTGTCCGATACCCAGATTTCGTTAAGCCCGAAGTACGGTGCCAGCTCCTCCACGTAGAACGTCTGCTCGTACACCGGCT
>CAZNZD010000126.1:0-2471 GCA_964577435.1 uncultured Clostridia bacterium | reverse complement strand
TGTACTTCTCGCTCTCCAGGTCATATATCGCCTGGACTTCGGCGTCCGTAAGGGACCTAGGCTTGCCGAGGGAGTTTGCTATCACCAGCATCCTCGCGTTCTCCTCTGCCAGCTCCACTCTTAGAAGGGCCATCTTGAGGTCGCCTGCGACGGCCAGCACGCCGTGGTTGCTCATGAGCACCACATTGTGCTCAGCGATGACTTCGGCTACGGCATCGGCCAGGAGCTTCGTCGTCGGTATGACATAATCCAAAATCGCCGGCTTCCCCACGAATACCACGTAGTCGGGGAACATCGGGGGCATCTTCGTGCCCGAGCTTGCCACCGACGTCGACCATGTCGGATGCGTGTGGACGACAGCGTTCACGTCCGGGCGCCTTCTGTAGCACTCCAGATGCATCAGGACCTCCGATGAGGGCCTCTTGCCCCCGTCGGCCTGCTTCCCGGTCTCTATGTCTATCGCCACGTAGTCGCTCTCGTCGGACGACTCGAAGGACGAGCCGCTCGCCGATATCACCATCGTCCCGCCGACCCTAAGGCTGGTATTGCCGCCGGGTCCTATCACAAGCCCCTTGGCCGCTATCTGCCTTCCTATCCCGATGAGCTGCCTTTTAGCCTCGATCACCATATCTGCCATGAATACACACCGCCTTCTGCAGGGCTTGCCTCAAGCTTTCTCAGCCTTCGCCCTCCACAGGGGCAGAACCTCAGCTATAAGCGAAGCGAACCTGTCCGCGTCCCACGCCGTCCTCCCTATGAACAGCCCGTCTATGCTCGGCTGGACGATTAAATGGCTGGCGTTTTCCATGTTGACGCTTCCGCCGTAAAGGACGGGGACGCCCTCGCCTTTGTCAGGGTACAGCTCCTCCAGCACGTCTTTTATCATCCTGTGGCTCTTCTCTGCGTAGCCGGGCTCAGCCGGGACCCCGTGAACTCCTATGGCCCATACCGGCTCGTATGCCACCCAAAGCCCCTCAAGCTCATCAGCAGAGATCCCCTTTAGTGCCACCTTCGCCTGCATCCTGAGCTTCTCATAGGTGATGCCGGACGCCTTGTCGTCCGCGGTCTCCCCTATGCAGACGAGCGCCCTCATGCCGTGCCTGAGCGCGGCCCGGGCCTTAAGCCCTACTGTAACGTCCGTCTCGCCGAAAAGCTGCCTTCTCTCCGAGTGGCCGATCTCCGCGATATCTATGCCTATCTCCTTGAGCATCACGGGGGATATCTCCCCTGTGAACTGTCCGGAGTCCTCCCAGTGCAGGTTCTGTGCGCCAAGGAGTATCCTGCTGTGCGCATCAGACCCGCATGCCGCGTGAAGGGCAATGCAGGAGGGTATGACGAAGAGCGTCATGTCCTCCTTGCTTATGTGCCCCACGTTACCATTAAGGCGTGAAAGGAATTCCAGAGTCTCCTCCACGCCCTTGTACATCTTGAGGTTCGTTCCGACAAGAAGCGGGCCCCTCATTTCATATGCCTCTTCTCGATATCCCTCATGGCCTCGACCTTAGGGGTCGAGGAACCGTCCTTGAACGTCAGCTCAATCCACTGCTCCAGGTTCTTCTTGGCAAGCTCTGGCCCTATGACCCTTGCACCCATGCAGATGACGTTGCAGTTGTTGCTGAGCTTCGCCCTCTCGGTCGAGTACTGGTCGTGGCATACCGCGGCAAATATGCCGGGGTGCTTGTTGGCGGAAATCGCCATGCCGATGCCCGTGCCACACAGGAGCATCCCGTGCTTCTCATAACCGCTTTCGATTATCGCGTTGGCCACCTTCTCGGCGACCAGGGGGTAGTAGGTCTTGTCGCTCGGGTCGGGCACACCTACATCCTCGTACTCGATTCCCTTCTTCTTCAGGACCTCGATAAGCGCGTCTTTAAGCTCGCAGGCCGCCTCGTCGCAGCCTATGACCATCTTCCTGTACATATGATCACTCCGTTCGGATTATTCTTCCTGTCACTTGCCCTCAGGGAACATCCCCAGCTTAAGGCCCATCTCATGGAGGTATGCAATCTGCGCCGTCTCTTCGATGAGCTCAGCAGTGTGCTCTGCTTCGATTATGTTGTCGCCGACTGCTACGACGCCGTGCGCGCTTAGAATGAAGGCGGCGAGGTTCGGCTCCTTCTCGAACAGCCCGTAGACTTCGGGCATCTCCTCCTTAAGGACCCCCTTGGGGCTGGAGAAGAACCTCACCGGGATGGGGCATCCGAGCTTGAGCTGTGTATGCATGGTTATGTTAGGAAGGTCCCTCTTGGTGAAGGACCAGGATATGGCCCAGGGGGAGTGGGTGTGGACCACCGCCCCGATCTTGTCGAACTTCTTGTACAGCCAGCCGTGAAGGACTGCCTCCCTCGTCGGTGGAAGCGAGCCCTGGACAAGGTTCCCGTCGAAGTCGGTTATTATTAGCGTCTCGGGGTCGCATTCGATGAGCGACACCTTGCTGGGCTTCACTATCATATGGTCCGTGCCAGGTATCC
>CAZNZD010000125.1:0-2473 GCA_964577435.1 uncultured Clostridia bacterium | reverse complement strand
GGCGCGCCCACGAGGCGATGCTCCATTCGATGACATATGCCTACCGCGACAGGCATAACCGCAAGCGCGACTTCAGGAGCCTCTGGATTGCCAGGATCAACGCCGCGTCCAGGATCAACGGGCTTTCCTACAGCAGGTTCATAGCCGGCCTCAAGGCCACAGGCATCGAAGTGAACCGCAAGGTCCTCGCCGATATCGCCATAAGCGACGCAAACGCGTTCGCCGAGCTGGCATCGAAGGCGAAGCTTGCGCTAGCCGGCAAGTAGGGCGGAAGCAGACATACAGCAAGCGGTCCTGACGGGCCGCTTTCTTTACGGAGCAGCCATGATAACTTCGAGGACGAACGACAGGATAAGAAGGTACAGGGGCCTTGCCGCAAAACCTGAGCCGGGCCTTGTGACCCTGGAGGGGCCGAGGCTTATTGAAGACTGCGCAGCCGCGGGGGCAAGGTTCTCTGAGCTTTTCGTCACGCCCAAGGGGACCGGCTGGCAGGGATACCACAGGGTAAGGGCCGCCGTCTCGGCCTCCGGAGGCACCATCACCGAAGTCTCCGAGGACATCCTGCAGTACATGTGCGAAGTGGAGCACCCCCAGGGGATGGCCGCCATAGCTGAATGGGAGCAGTCAAGGGAGATAGACCCCTCAAAGCCAGTGGTGGCTCTGGACGGCGTGCAGGACCCCGGAAACGTGGGGACCGTCATCAGGACGGCAGCCGCCCTGGGCTTCGGCTCGGTGATCCTCGGAGGGAGCACCGCCAAAGCCGGCACCCCGAAGGTCGCAAGGGCGAGCATGGGTTCGATCTACCGGATACCCGTCCTGTATGTCGAGAACCTGGCCGGCGCCCTTACGGGCATGAAGGAATGCGGTTTCAAAATCGCCGTCCTTGACAGCTCAGGCGGGCCTCTTGCCGGCTTCAAGGCTGAGGCTGAAGTCTGCCTGGTGGTCGGGGCAGAGGCGCAAGGCATATCGGAGGCGGTGAAGGCGGTAGCAGATACCGTGCTGTCGATACCGATGAGCGCAGGCGTGGAGTCGCTGAACGCATCCGTCGCCGCAGCGCTTGCCATGTGGGAGCTCTCGAGGAATGCCTGAGATAATTGATTATTGACTCACGTGTCTGACTGATGGTAATATAACAAATGCCTCGCCGACGTAGCTCAACGGTAGAGCAGCTGATTTGTAATCAGCAGGTTGCGGGTTCGAATCCCATCGTCGGCTCCAGCGGGACAAGTAGGTATTCGTGGAGAGATGGCCGAGCGGCTAAAGGCGGCAGACTGTAAATCTGCTCACGGACGTGTACGGTGGTTCGAATCCACCTCTCTCCACCACCGTTTGGCAATATGGGGAAACCCTTGGGTTTTCCGGTGGCAATGGCGGAGGGGCCACACCTGTTCCCATTCCGAACACAGTAGTTAAGCCCTCCAGCGCCGATGGTACTCGGTTGGCAACGACCCGGGAGAGTAGGACGCCGCCGGTTCTTTCTTAGTAGGTCATGCGGGCATAGCTCAGTTGGTAGAGCGTCAGCCTTCCAAGCTGAATGTCGCGGGTCCGAATCCCGTTGCCCGCTCCAAAGTTCGTCGCGGGGTGGAGCAGTCCGGTAGCTCGTCGGGCTCATAACCCGGAGGCCGCAGGTTCAAATCCTGCCCCCGCAACCAAAATCGACCGGCCCGCGTAGCTCAGTAGGTAGCAGCGCATCCATGGTAAGGATGAGGTCATCGGTTCAATTCCGATCGCGGGCTCCATATGAAAGGCCGCAGCAGGCAAGCTGCGGTCCTTTGGTATATGAGGGCTCGGAGGTGTGAGGATGGGACTCGTCGAGAAGGCGACCCTTATGGACGCGGCCGCGGTGTCGAGGGCGCTTGCCAGGATAGCTCACGAGGTCGTCGAGAGGAACAAGGGCCTCGGAGGGCTTGTCGTGGTAGGCATTAAGACAAGGGGCGTCCCGCTTGCAAGCAGGCTTGTCGGGGAGCTCGAGCGCATAGAGGGGGCCGATGTGCCCTGCGGCACGCTCGACATAAGCCACTACAGGGACGACCTTTCCACGATCACAGAGAGGCCTAGCGTGTCGTCGAGCGCAATGGACTTCAGCGTGGACTCCAAGAAGATCCTGCTGGTTGACGACGTCATCTTCACGGGGCGCACCGTTAGGGCGGCGCTGGATGCTCTGACAGACATGGGAAGGCCTGCCTCGGTTCAGCTCGCGGTCCTTGTAGACAGGGGTCACAGGGAGCTTCCTATCAGGGCGGACTACGTCGGTAAGAACCTCCCCACATCTACCAGGGAGCACATAAGGGTGAGGCTATCCGAGACCGACGGCGAGGACAGGGTCGTCCTCCTCGAGAGGGAAGACGACTGAGGAGACCCTCAAGGGCGCTGACTGCAATGCGCCAAAAAAGCATTGATTATGAAAACCGGCTGTGTTAAACTTCCTAATGCGACCCCTAGGGGGGTCTTAATTATTGTTAGTATATAGGGG
>CAZNZD010000124.1:0-2488 GCA_964577435.1 uncultured Clostridia bacterium | reverse complement strand
TCTTCCTTTAGAACGAACCCCTTCTGCCTTCCCTCACCTTGCTTCAAGAATCGAGCCTTCGTATGAAGAGCACCGAAGACAGCGCAGCGGAACCTACTATGGCGAAGGCGAGTGCAAAGGAGGCCGCCGTATATGCTCCCCCTTGCGACACTGCGTCGATGACCATCCCGGCTCCAGTCTGGGCCAAAATCGTGAGGGCGAATGCCGCCATGTTGGCCAGCCCGAACACCGAGCCGCCCCAGCCCTCAGGCGCTTTCGAGTTAATGGCTGCAGACAGGTAAGTGTTGCAGAGCCCGGTGAAGAAGCCGATCATGAAGTTCGCTGCCGCAGTCCAGAAGAATGCAAGGCCTATCGCCATGCCTGCCACCTGGGTGATCCAGCAGGCGCCAAGCAAAGCAACGACGACCTTAAGTGCCTTCATCCTCGCCCCTTCGGATAATCTGATGATGGCGCCCGCGCTGTTGCCGGCCATTAGCCCCACACCTATCATGGTAGCCCAAAGCCTTGCCGACCCTATACTGCCATGATAAGCCGCAGAGCACCAGGACACCGCCCATAAGCCCTGCAGGGCAAGCAAAGGGCCGAGGCTTGCCGCCCAGATGTATGCTGCGGCGAACAGGCCCCTGGACCTTGCTATCAGCTTTGCGGATGCCCCTATACGGCTGAACGCCTCGGATATCCTAAGAGGCTTCGATGCGCCCTCGCATGCAAGCCTGTCGTTCTTCCTCAGAAGCATGACTACGGCCGCCAGCGCTGCAGCTAGTACTGCCATATATATGAATACCCTCTGCCTGCCCCAAGTATCCAGGGCTGCTCCAAGAGGCGCGACCGCGATGACGGCGCCTAGGTTTCCCATGAAGAAGGTGATACCGGAGTTTCTGGAGTAATCCGCCCTTTCGAAGTGCGCCCCTGAATAGACAAGGCAACCTGACAGCATTGGAGCAAGGCCCAATCCGATGAGAAGCCTTCCTGCCGCAAGCATGGCCGGGCTACCTGCCAGGCCGAACAAGACGGAGCCTGCCCCTCCGACGATCAGGCCGTAGGATGCCACCCGCGAAGGTCCCAGCCTGTCGTTTAACACGCCGCTTAGCGGCTGCATGGCGGCGTATGCGTAGAAATAGAGGGAAGATATCAGGCTGGTGAGGGTGGCGCTCATGCCCCAATCAGATGACAGGGCGGGAAGAACTACTGAGGCGGAGACCCGGTAGAAGAAGGTGATGAGATAAGCCATCACCAAGGCCGAAAAAAGCATATACCTTCCGGCATTCGCACCTTTGGACAACGCCTATCCCCGCCGTTTCCGATAATGTGGAGGCACCTGAGTGCACCGTCTGCCAAAAGATGATCCCTGATACTTCAATGGCAGTCAGTGCCAAGCCATCGGATTATGAGCCGTAGTTCAGATTTCTGGCCCGCGAGTCGTTCATGAGCATCTCGAGCTCGTCCTTGGATATGGCCCTGAGGTCTATGCCGGCGGATTTGGCGGTTATGACCATGCGGCACAGAAACTCCATCGTGTCTACCTTATTAAGCGCCTTGCGCATGTTTTCACCCGTCACCATGATGCCGTGGTTCTGCATCATAAGGACATCGGATCCCTTCGCCGCATTGCCGACCGCCTCAATTATCTCTGGGCTTCCGGGCAGCATGAACGGTATCCAGGCGATCTTCTGAAGCATGACGGCCGCCTCGATGAAATGCTCGACCACGAAATCCCCGTAGTTCTTGGCCGCTGCTATAAGCGATACGTATGGTGGTGAGGTATGTATGACTGCCCTTGCCTTGGGATCGTTCAGGTAGACCGCAGCATGGACCCTATGCTCCTTGGAAGGAGTGACATTGTGGGTCACAGTCTCGCCGTTCACCCTGCACAGCGAGAGGTTCTCTGTTGTTAGCGTTCCCAGGCTCGCGCCTGATGCGCTGATGAAAAACGAGTTGTCGTCGAAGCGTGCGCTGATATTGCCTGTGCTTCCCCAAGCCAGCTGATGGGAAAGAAGGTACTGACCGGTCGAAACTATCTCCTGCCTTGGATCGGCTGCCATGGTATCCCCTCCCGGACGCAGAGCATTCCCAGCTTTTAGCGTCCGAACGTCCCGGCTTCTGTCCGGATCACATCGTCAAGGCGGATTATACCACTTTGCAATGACGAATATTCATTCCAACCTAACTGTCAGTTTCCCGCAGCATGCCGACGATCTTCCTTATCGCAACCGGCCCGCCCCGCCTTCCCAGCACGCACCTTCCCTCGGCTGCTTCAAGGGCGGCCTCATCTGCTACAGACGACTTGGCGATCCTCGCTGCTCCATAGACATTCCCTACAGCAAGCCTCCTGTTGATGCCCCGGATATCAAGCGCAATTCCTGCCATGCAGGCTGGGTGCTCGCAGTATTCACACCTTCCAGAGAGCCTTGCCAGCTCATCATTGCCGCCTTCAGAATTTCCTTCCTGTTTGGCGGCCTGGCCGGGGGCATGCTCACGGACGTAATCC
>CAZNZD010000123.1:0-2549 GCA_964577435.1 uncultured Clostridia bacterium | reverse complement strand
CAGCCTTCACCCTGTTGGCAGTAAAGCCCGTCGCGAAGTCGCCCGGTTCGACTATGACTACATCGATGCCGAATCCCCTTACCTCCATGGACATCGCCTCGGCTAATCCCTCAAGGGCGAACTTGGTGGAGCTGTACAGCCCCTGGAAAGGAAGGCCGATGACGCCTCCGATGGAGCTCACGAATATTATAAGGCCGCTTTTCAACTCGCGCATCACAGGCAGGACCGCCTGCACGACCCTCATCGTGCCGAAGAGGTTGGTCTCGAAGATGGCCTTTGATTCCTCCATGGACGCATCCTCGACCGATCCTCCCAAGCCCAATCCTGCAGCGCTCAGCAGCACATCTATCCTGCCTTCGGCTTGCACCACGGCGTCTATGGCATCCTTGACGGATTGGTCATCGTTTACGTCCATCCTCATCATGACTAGGTTTCCTCCGGCCTCCTGCCTGGTCTCGGCCACAGACCTACCGAAGCCGTACACCTTGTGGCCTATGCCGGCAAGATACAGCGCCGTCGCCTTGCCGCAGGCGGATGTGGCGCCAGTGACGAGTATGACCTTGGTATCTTCCTTCATCTTTCCTCCTATGCCCGCCTGACCTTCCTGCCTCCAATGATCCTGAGGAATGTCTCCCTTGGCAGGTTTATTAGTATTACGGCAAGAAGTATAAGGCTTCCTCCCGCGACGTGGTACATGTAAACAGGTTCTCTCAGCACTATCGAGCTAATGATGATGGCGCTGACGGGCTCCATAACCAGGCTCAATGAGGCTTTTGAGAGCTCCACCCTGCCCAGCCCCTGCGTAATGAAGAGGTATGGTATGAGTGTGCAGCATATGGTGAGCAATATTAGGTATATGATCGCGGCAGGCGACAGCTTAAGGCTAAGGGACGTGAGCGCCGGGTCATGCACGAACCTCGGCATAATCGCAAGCACCGCCGGCATCATGACCGAGGCCGAGACATAGCCCCAGAAGAGGATGTCCGTCGGTTCCATGCCGCTTTCAGCCCTGAGCCGCTTCGTCATGTACAGGTAAAGGGCGTAGCACAGCCCGTTCATCACGGCGAACAGCGCCCCTGCCACCATGACCTCTCCCTGCATGTTCCATCCGCCCACCAGTATCGCGACACCGGCGAGCGATATGCCCACGGGGACCGTCTTCGTAACGTCTATCCTCTCTTTGAGAAGAAGAGCCGCCATTATCAGCACATACACAGGCTGGAGGTTTACTAGTAGAGTCGTCACAGCGATCGGCGTGCCCATCGCCACCGAGGATGTATAGCCGATGAACATGCCTATGAATGCGAACAGACCATATGAGAGGAGGAAGGCCGCATGCTTCAAGGGATTCGCCGGCCTCCTGCGCATGGCGGTGAAGTAGATGATAAGGGCCAGCGCCGTGCCGAAGGTCCTGAATGACGTCTGGACCAGCGAGGAGACGCCCTCGTTTCTAAGAAGGGCTGACAGGGTCCCTATCGCCCCGAACAATATGCTGGCGGCCATCAGCTTCCATTCAGCGCTTCTGTCCATCGCAACCTCGAATCCGTCCGGGCGCGCGCCTCGGTCAGGACTTCCTCTTGAAGAGTATTCCCAGTGTGTTTGGGCCGCAATGGCTCGATATGGTGCAGCCTGCACGCGTTTCGATGATCTGCTTGAAATCCGCTCGCATCCTTATGGCCTCCTTCACTCCCTCGACTATCTCCCGCGGGCAAGCCGGATGGGTTATGAAGATGCGCTCCGTGTCGATGCTCCCGATGTCCTCAAGCCTGTCTTCGACATAACGCTCAAGGCATCTGTCGAAGTTGCCCCTATATTTCCTGCCTACGCCCATCTTACCGCCTTTTACTTCTATGCATGGCTTTATCTTCAGGAGATTCGCCCCGAACAGCTCGATCCCGCTGCAGCGGCCGCCCTTGTGAAGATAGTCCATCCGTTCGATGACGAAGCTTGCATCGACCCTGGGTTTAGCCTCTTCCAGGGCAGCCAGGATGTCCTTCGTGCCCATTCCTTCCTTGGCAAGGAGGGCCGCGTCATAGACCAGGTGCCCGCTTCCTGTCGAGAGGTTCGCCGAATCGACTATAAACACATTCTTGAAGCTCATGGACGCGATATGCGCGTTCTGGAAGCTGGAGGAGAAGCCTGATCCGATGCAAACATGGATGAGCGCATCGTACTTGTCTGCGAACTGCGAGAAGAACGTCTCGTACTCGTGCACGTTCGCCGCCGATGTGCTGCACGATTTCCCCTCAGCCTCGACGAACCTGAAGATGTCCTCGGATGAGATGTCCACTCCGTCCCTATAATCGGTTCCATCTATCAGTACGTGCAGCGGGATTAGATCTACTCCCAGTTCGGCGGTTATCTCCTTCGAGAGATCGCAAGTGCTGTCGGCTGTGACCTTCACCAATCGCATACACCTACCCCGTTTAGGATGCCTTTCGGCTCGTTACAAGGGATATTATAACCTATATACCATTTGAGTTAGAACAATGCTTTGCCCTCTTACAATCTTCACTGCTTCATTGCTTCGGACACAGATGCCCCCATTG
>CAZNZD010000122.1:0-2654 GCA_964577435.1 uncultured Clostridia bacterium | reverse complement strand
GCTGCCTCCTTCTCCCGGGTTTCAGCCAATCGAGCCGCGATCCCATCCAGAGCCGCGTGCAGCCCAACGATGCCGGGCAGGTTCAGAGTTCCGGCCTCGAAGCGGTCGGGCATGAACCGGGGCACCTCCTCGCTGTCGCTCTGGCGGTGATCTCCTACTTCACTTTCATAAGCCCCGACATAAGAGTCAGGATCCTGATGGTGAACGGGACCTACTTGATTATATTCGGCCAGGTCATGACTATATTGCAAAGGAATAAGGCCAAGTGCGTCAATAGCGCGGTTCTGCCGCTGAAGATAAGCGTGGTGGCCATCATCGTCCTGAACCTTGTAAGGATACTTGGCCAGTTCCTTTTTCCGAGCCAAACTCAGGACCTCTTCAGCCAGAACCTGACAGACCAGGTCTTCGTAGTTGTCCACACCCTTGCTGTCACGTATCTTGAGATGAACCTGACTCTTCTGATTTCGGGAAGGCTGCTGGCCGAGGTTAAAGCAGAGGAAGCCAAGTTCAACAAGCTTTTCCATAATGCGCCCTATGCTGTCGCTATTACGGATGCGAAGACCGGCATGGTCATGGAGATTAACGATGAGATGCTTGAGCTTCTGGGATATGGGCCTGAAGAGGTTCGAGGCAAGGATTCCATCTCGCTTGGGGTATGGACTGATCCAGAGCAGCGCACGAGAGTGATTGCGGAGCTGATGACCGGAAGAGAGGTCGACGGGCTGGAACTGGACTTCAGGGGCAGGGGCGGAAAGCTGGTCCATACGCTGTTCTCTGCTTCGTTGGTGACGATTAACGGAGATAAGAAGATAATATCCAGCATGAAGGACATAAGCGAGATTAACAACCTGAAGCTCAAGCTTCAGGATCTGGCAACGCACGATTTCCTCACAGGCCTTCCCAACAGGGCGTTCTTCTACGACAACTTCACAAGGCAGCTGGCTCATGCGGCAAGGACCGGCGAGAAGCTAGCGGTGATGATGTTCGACATAGATGCCTTCAAGTCGATCAACGACACATATGGCCATGATGCCGGTGACAAGGTGCTTATCGCCGTAGCTGAAAGGCTCAGGGCCTTCGTAAGGGCGTCCGACTTCGTGGCCCGTCACGGCGGAGACGAGTTCACGCTTCTGGTGACAGGCGTTAAGGATCAGGCTGAAGTGCAGAAGGCCGGCGAGAGGCTCTGCAATGCGTTCAGGGAGGAAATTGTGGTGGAAGGCAGGCCGTTTACTATTAGGATCAGCATCGGGGTTTCTGTGTATCCGGAGAACGGAGAAGAATACGACCTGCTTCTGAAGAAGGCGGATGAGGCGCTTTTCGCAGTGAAGAGGGAGGGCAAGAACTCGATAAGGTTCGCATCCTGATAAGGGAAGGACAGGCGGCTACCTGAAGGAACCGGCATTCCGTTTGGGCGCATCTGTTAAGCAGGCTGGGAGACCTGCTTTTTTATTTGTCCCGGCGCACCAAGGAAGGATTCCATGAAGAATCGTGTAATAGAATATTCAGACAACGAATAAGGAGGCGCATGAAATGAAGTATCTCCGCTTGCTTGCTATAGCAATAGTCCTGCTTGTGGCGATATCAAGCTCGGGATGCAAATTCTGGACGTGGGCATATGATTTCACGGCTCCTGGGGCTACTCTGGAGGATTGGTATTGCAGCTACTCCGGTGAATACGAGCTGGACGAGGACGGATTGGCGATGAGGCACATCTCGATTAGCCCACCAGTCTATTTCATTGGAGACTTCACTGTCACCGTGGTCTTCGACCTCGATGTTGATGAGGAAAGCAATGCGAGGTTCGAACTGGGCTTGAGCGAGGACGTCCTATGGAATGGCGATGGCTTCTATATCGATATGTGGTGCATGGGAGATCCTGAGGATGAGGGTTGGCTGATTGAGGAATGGGATTCGGACAATTACGTCTATTATGAGGAAGTTGGCCCGATCGGACCGGTTATCTATAATGGAGAGAATATAGTAAAGATGACGAAATGCGGAGACACATATACATTCTTCCTCAACGGGGCGAAAATGTATTCCATGACTGCGAAGTACGCTGACCTAGATGAGGCCTTTGTTAACCTCTGGACAGGACAGAACGAGCTAGGCAACCTTTTAATAAAGAATGTAGAGGTCAAGTACGAAGAGGCCTCCGAACCCTGGCCAGTCGTAATCTGATCAGATCCGCAAACAGGCACCTCCTGCCGGACAGGCAGGGGGTGTTTTCTTTTTCGCAAGCCGAATAGGCGAGCCCTTGAGAAAGACGCCGGAAGGTATATTATCAAGGTAATGGGCCCGCTTGTCCTGCTGTTTGATACCTGAATTCCTACTGCCTGGGAGGGATAATCATGGGACGTCTGGCGAGGATCGCGACTTTAGCGCTGATAGTCAGCTTGGTGTCAGTTACCGCAGCACAATCCTTCGCAATCAGCAAACCAGCCTATTTCGGCGTCAAGCACTACATGAACGACTACTTCGTGTTCACAGCAAGCATGCCAGATGATTTCAGGACTCTGTATGAGGGCTGGACCGCAGGCGTCCTGACCGTCAAGCTTCAGCTCGACTATAGGCTCGGTGATGGGGACTGGCACTACAAGCCTGAGTGGGATTCGGCTAAGTTCGGCCTATCAAGCAGCATCTCGGCATTATTC
>CAZNZD010000121.1:0-2677 GCA_964577435.1 uncultured Clostridia bacterium | reverse complement strand
TCGCGCCTGCGGCTTCCCATCGAGGTGTTCTCGCCGTAGCATTCGTAGAACAGGAAGGGCTTACCGCTCTTGGGGTCCCACCAGCCCTTTTCGGTCGCATAGCTGAATACGTTGGAGGAGAACATGAAGTTGTCGGGATCGTTCTCCTTGAGCTCGCCAATCCTGGGACGGTTCGCCGAGACGCCGATATGCCCTTCGGGGATGCGGACTGCCGCCCAGATGGCGCTGGTGTTAAGAGGGCCGGGGGGCAGGATCTCGAAATGCCACACTTCGTTCTGGTCGCCTACGGTAAGGCACTCGCCTGAGTCGCGATAGCCGTACTTCTCGGCCAGCTCGCCCATTACCTTGATGGCCTCGCGCGCGGTCTTGGCCCTCTGCAGGCCCAGTATCTGCAGGATCTCGATGTACATTATGCCTTCCGTCGTCCTTAGCTCGGTGCGCTGGCCTATGGTCGTCTCGCCCATTATCACCCCATGCTCATTCATATAGGGGTAGGCTGCGTAGAAGTAGGTGTAAGTCTCCGGCACTTCCGGAATCTCGGCTAGGAGCTTGGGTTCCGCCCTGTCTGAATGCAGAAGGCCCGAATAAACCTTGAACGTGTCAGCAGCGGCGTGCTTGGCGCCGGGAACCACCCATGTACGTGCATCATACCAGCCGTCGCAGGTATGGGCGGTCATCACGGAACCGTCTGCGGATGCCGATTTGCTCACAGGAATCGATGTGCACGCCATGATAGGGGCCGCCAGCAGGATCACAGCGGCGATTGCTGCCGCTATTGCCAGGGTTAGCCTGATCTTCCTCAACCTAGACACCTCCTCGTTCTTGGGTCCATAAGAGGATTTCTGTATGCATTGCCCCATCCCTGCCGGTTCCGGATAAATATACGAAAAAAATCACAAAGTCCACTTATGTCAAGTTTTGGTAGATAGCTTTGATACATAAATAATACTGAAGAAAATCCCCCGACAATATAGAATAGAATCCGTAGGGAACAGAGGGACCCCATTCGGTCCGGCCGTACCCATACATTATGAGGGAGGGAAAACGTTTATGAAGCTATTCGGCATCAGGCATGCGACTTTTGCGATCGCCCTTGCGGCGATACTGCTGGCATCCGTAATACCCGCCATGGCTTGCACATCCGTGGTGGTAGGCAAGCTGGCGTCGGCCGACGGTTCCGTGATGACCACCCATACCTGCGACGGCACCTATGAGTTCAGGATCAACGTCGTTCAGGCCAAGGACTGGGCAGCAGGTTCGATGAGGCCTACTATCAAGGGAGGCGGGACAGGAGCCCACGTCCTGGACACCAAGCAGGTCGGGGAGATCCCCCAGGTCGCGCATACCTACAGGTACTTCGACATAGCTTATCCCTTCGCAAATGAGAACTCCGTCATGATGGGCGAGACCACCATCGGCGGAAGGCGCGAGCTCAGGAACCCCGAAGGAATGTTCGAGATCTGGGAGCTGCAGCGCATAGGACTGGAGCGCGCCAAGACCGCCCGTGAGGCCATCCAGATCATGGGCGCCATGGCCGAAAAGTACGGCTACGGCGACGGCGGCGAGTGCCTCACCGTTATCGACGCCAACGAAGCGTGGTTCTTCGAGATCTACGGCGCCGGCCCGCTCGAGAAGGGCGCCATATGGGCAGCCCAGAGGGTACCGGACGACCAGATAGCGGTCTCCGCCAACAGGTCCAGAATCGCAGTCATCAAGGAGAACGACCCCAACTTCATGTACTCTTCTAACGTCTTCACCTATGCCAAGGAAATCGGCTGGTGGGATCCCGCAAAGGGACCTCTGCACTTCGCCAATGTCTATGGCTACAAGGACTCCGTATACAATACCCGCCGCGAGTGGAGGGCTATGTCCCTTCTGGCACCGTCTCTCAAGCTTGACCCCTGGGCCATCGAGTATCCTTTCTCGATAAAGCCCGACAAGAAGGTGACCGTGCAGGATCTCATGACGATCAAGCGCGATTACTATGAGGGAACCGAGTTCGACCTCACTAAGGGACTCGCAGCAGGCCCGTTCGGCAACCCCAACAGATATGCGACCCCCGCGACGCTAGGCGAGTGGGAGCGCGCCATCTCCATATTCAGGTGCTCTTACGTAGTGGTCATGCAGGCCCGTGCGTGGCTGCCCGCCCCTATGAGCGGAGTCATCTGGTTTGGTGAGGACGCCCCTCACAGCACCTGCTTCGTACCTTTCTACGCAGGCGCCACCTCGGTCCCTGCGGCATTCACGGTCGGAAGCCGCGCCAAGCTCGACAGGAACTCGGCATGGTGGGCGTTCAACCTCGTCTCCAACTTCGCGGACCTCAAGTTCTCCTACATGATAAAGGACATCAAGGCCCTTGCGACCAAGTTCGAGACTGAAGCCCTTGCGATGCAGCCCGTAGTCGAGAGCGCAGCGGCAGAGCTTTACAAGGTCGATCCCAAGCTCGCCATGAGCTTCCTCGAGAACTACAGCAACTCCCATGCACAGAAGGTAGTCGACGCATGGTGGCAGCTGTTCGACGACCTGGCAGTGAAGTACCAGGACGGTTATGTCAGCCTAAAGACCGCCGGTTATCCTGACGAGTGGCTGAAGGCAGTAGGCTTCAGCAAGATAGTAAGACCTGTAAAGTAGACAGCAGACAGATCAAAGCAAGAGGGGTCCGGCGAACGCCGGACCC
>CAZNZD010000120.1:0-2724 GCA_964577435.1 uncultured Clostridia bacterium | reverse complement strand
GTCCACCAGAAGGTAATAGTTCTGGTTAGTCAGGAAGAAGCCAGGGGCCAGCGCATTCACCCTTACGCCCTTGCAGTAGTTCTGGTTCAGGTGCACGGCAAGCCAGGCCGTGAAGTTGGACACCCCAGCCTTAGCCGCCGAGTAGGCAAGAGTGTTTGTAAGCGGCTTGAACGCGCTCATGGACGACATGTTCACGATGGAACCCTTCCCTTTGTCGACCATGATCTTCGCGAAGACCTGCGACGGGATTATCGTGCCCAGCATGTTCAAGCTGAATACCCAAGATATGGCGTCGGATGGCATGTCGAAGAAGGACATCTTCGCGCTTGTCGTCGCATCCGGCTTGTTTCCGCCCGCGCCGTTTATTAGGATGTCGACAGTGCCGAAATCCCTAATAATCTCATCTTTGGCCTTCTCGACCGAGGCCCTGTCCAGGACGTTCGCCGAATATCCCCTGGCCTCGCCGCCCTTCTCCCTTATGCCGGCCGCCACCGCCTCGGCGGCGTCAAGCCTTAAGTCCAGGACCGCGACCTTCACCCCGCGCTCGGCCATCGCATATGACATCTCGCTGCAGAGGATGCCTCCTCCTCCGGTGACTACCGCCACCTTCCCGGAGATGTCGAAAAGCTTGTCAGTCACTTCATTCCCTCCATCCGTGAAGCCGGAAGGCCGCCCAATCACCAATCGGTGCCGTCAGGGCGGCCCTCACAGGCTAAAGGCTAACCTTCATGAAAGAGTCCTTGTCCAGGAACAGCGCGCAGTCGGGATGCGTCCTCAGTATGGAGGCCGGGCACGCCGTGGTTATCGGCCCCTCCAGGGTCGCCTTCACAGCATCCGCCTTCCTGGGCCCCGGGACCACCGTGACCAGGGTCTTGGCCGACATTATGGTCGGTATGGTCATCGTGACCGCCCTCTTAGGCACGTCCTCGAGCTTAGTGTACGCCCCGTCGTTCACCTGCTGGTTGCGGCAAACCAGGTCCAGCTCCACTTCCCTTATCGTCGCCTTGTCGGCGAAGTCCGCGTACGGCGGGTCCACGAACGCCAGATGGCCGTTCTCCCCAATTCCTAATAGCGCCAGGTCCGGCGGGTACTCCCTCATCAGATCCCTGTATCTGGACTCTATCTCCTCCGCCTTCATGCCGTTTTCCGGCACAACGGGGAAGATCTTAGCAGGTTTGACTTCGTCCCAGATGTTCTTCTCTAGAAACAGGTCGAACCTCTGAGGCGCGCCCTTGGGGAGCGTATGGTACTCGTCCAAATGGAACGCGTTCACCTTGTCCCACGGTATCCTCTTGTCGACCCTCATGGCCGCAAGAAGGTCGTTCTGGGACGGGGCGGCCGCGAATATCACGTTGGCGACGCCTTTTGCCGCCACAGCATCTAATATTGCCCTTACTGCCATCTCGTTTGCGGCGGCGCCGCTTTCCTTCCTCGTCGCATGCACCACCACTTGGAGCTTCTCTACCTTGAAATCCCTTGTCGCCGACATCTTCATCCTCCTAATCAGACGGGGCAGTCCTTCGTGGACACCCCCAGATATGCCTCCTGCACGGACGGGTCGTCCAGAAGCTGCCTTCCGGTGCCCTCCATGACGACCTTGCCGTTTTGGAGCACGTAGCCCCTGTGGGCGATGCCAAGTGACTTCCTTGCATTCTGCTCCACCAGAAGCACGGTCACGCCCTGCTTGTTGACCTCAACTATGAGGTTTAGGACCTCTGCCGTCAGAAGGGGCGAAAGCCCCAGGGACGGCTCGTCTATGAGAAGCACGTGCGGCTCGCTCATAAGCCCCCTTCCGATGGCGAGCATCTGGCGCTCGCCTCCAGAGAGCGTTCCGGCCGACTGGCCCTTCCTCTCAAGAAGCCTCGGGAACAGCTTGTAGACCCTGTCCACGTTCTTCGCTATGAGTTCCTTGTTCCACCTGAGATATGCGCCGGCCAGCAGGTTCTCATAGACCGTCAGGTTCGAGAAGATCTGCCTTCCCTCGGGCACCTGCACTATGCCGGACCTCACAATTTCCGACGCAAGAGCCGGCAGGTGCTTCCCCTTCCAGCTTATCTCCCCTTTGAAGGGGACTACGCCCGACACGGCGTTAAGAAGGCTACTCTTTCCGGCCCCGTTTGCCCCAATGAGGGTCACTATCGTGCCCTCCTCGACTTTTATGCTGACGTCGGTAAGGGCGCGTACAGCGCCGTAGCTTACCGATACCTTCTTAAGCTCAAGCATGCTCAGTCCTCCCCCAGATAGCACTTCAGGACCTCGGGATTGCACCTGACCTCGGACCATGTGCCCTCGCAGAGCTTGCTTCCGAAGTTCATCACGACTATCCTGTCGGATATGTTCGCGATGAAGTCCATGGTGTGCTCGATTACTATGATGCTGAGGTCGAATCTCTCCTTGGCCTTCTTGACGAGGGTCAGCAGCTGCTGCGTCTCCTCGTCGTTAAGGCCTGCGGCCGGCTCGTCCAGCAGCAGAACCTTAGGCCCGGTAACCAGCGCCTTCGCTATCTCAAGGAGCTTCTGCCTTCCGTAGGGAAGCGACTTCGCATCCTTGGCGGCATCCTTATCAAGGCCGAAGAAGGCGAGCATCTCCATGCACGACTTCTCGATCTGCCTTTCGACCCTTACCTTCTTAGGGGTGTTTAAAAGCGCGTCTATGAGGCTGTAGCGGCCTGAAAGGTGGCATGCGGCCTTCATGTTGTCGATTACGCTCATTCCCTGGAACAGG
>CAZNZD010000119.1:0-2793 GCA_964577435.1 uncultured Clostridia bacterium | reverse complement strand
GAAGGGCAACACCGCCTCCGGAGGAACAAAGCCTGCCACCCTAGAGACGGGCGCGGTCATCCAGGTGCCGCTGTTCGTGCAGAAGGGCGAGAAGGTCAGGGTCGACACGAGGGAGAACAAGTACCTCGAGAGGGTCTGACGACTACAAGTGGCTGGAGGGATTGACGTGGCTGAGAAGAAGGCTGCAAAGCCGGTAAAGGAGACCGATTTCACCAACGAGGGCGTCAAGATCAACAACGACGTGATCTGCGTCGTGGGAGCACTTGCCGCCATGGAGGTGGAGGGCGTCTTCAACGTGGGAAGCGGCCCCAAGAGCAAGAAGAACATATCCAAGGGCGTCAAGGTCAAGATCCAGGACGGAAGCGCGATCTGCGATGTCAGCATATCGGTGAACTTCGGCGAGAACATCAAGGAAGTCGCCACCAAGGTTCAGCAGAATGTGAAGCGTTCCATAGAGAGCATGCTGGGGCTGACCGTAAGCGTAGTGAACGTTCATGTAATAGGCGTCGATTTCGGAAGCGCGCCTCAGGGCGTGAAGACTGCGGTAGCGGCCAAGTGACCCGCTAACCGCCAAGGGAGGTGACAGGATGAAGCTCCTGGACAGACTGATGGCGATAATCGCCGCGATCCTGCTGGTGATCCTGTCTCTTATGGCCTTCTCGGCATATGTAGGCGGCTACGTGTGCCTTGTGGGAGACTGGCTGAACGACCTTCTCATGACCTCGTGGTTTGCTGCATTCATGCTGGAGGTTCTAGTCGTGCTGGTCGCAGCCTACCTTGTGGAGATGGCGCTAAGGACCGGAAAGAGCATGGGCAGGCTTCTTAAGAGGACCACCGAAAGCGGGGACATCTTCGTGTCGGTGAGGACCATTGAGACGTTCGCGAGAAACCTCGCTCTTGAGGTTGAAGGCGTCCAGTCGGTGGACATCAACGCTAAATCGGTCAAGGAGGGCCTTGACCTCATACTTAAGGTGACCGCATCTAAAGGCGCCGTGATACCGGAGATGTCGGCAAGGCTGGAAGCAAGGATAAAGGAAGCGCTTCCCGCGCAGAGCGGCTTTCCGGTGAACTCGGTCAGGACATATATCAGCAGCGCGTCTTAATAAAGGAGGAATCGGGGCATGTTTTCAGGCGGCAGTTTGGGGAGATGGTGGCGAAACCGGAACTCTGCTAAGGCTTTCGGTCTGCTTTCTGGCATGCTGTTCGGTCTCTTCATATCAATCTTCGGCTTCTGGAAGGCCCTCATCATCGCGGCGTTCTCCGCCCTTGGATTCGTCCTTGGGGTGCTCATAGACGGGAACTCCGAGATTAAGGAAGCCTTAGGGAAGCTGTTCGGCATCAGGGAAGACGACGACGGAGAGGATGAGTGAAAGGACCTTGCTAAGAAGCGATCGATCCCGCAACGCCTCGCTGGCCCCCAAGGAGGCCAGGCAGGCCAGGGAATGCGCCTTAAGGGCCCTGTTCCAGCTCGACATAGCAGGAGGGGACCCCGATTCGGCGCTTGCATACGCGTGCTCGGAGGATGTTGCCGGGCAGATCTCGGAGGAGGCCAGGGACTACGCCACACTTCTTATTGAGGGTGTGAAGGGGGCCACCCCGGAGATAGATTCCACTATCTCGCGCATATCCAAGGACTGGTCTCTTGACAGGATGGCCTATACCGACAGGAACATCATGCGCATAGCCGTGTTCGAGATGACAGGAATCGAGGGCATGTCGCTTGCTGTTGCCATCAATGAGGCGGTTGAGCTGGGGAAAGCCTTCGGCACCGAGGACAGTCCGCGTTTCATAAACGGAATAGTCGGCAAGCTCGCCGAAGAGATCAAGTCTCACTAGGGGCCAAAGCCATGGCCGTACTTGGCATAGACACAAGCTGTTATACGACTTCTGTGGCGGTTACCGAGGAGGGCTCGGTGATCGCGGACATGAGGCAGTTGCTGGAAGTCGAAAAGGGAGGGCTCGGGCTAAGGCAGTCCGAGGCCCTTTTCCGTCATGTGAGGAACCTCCCCCGTCTCATAGATGATGCCGTCGGCAGGGCAAGGGAGCAGGGGGCCGAGATAAGGGCAGTAAGCGCGAGCCACTGGCCCAGAAGGGCTGAAGGCTCCTATATGCCGGCTTTCAATGCAGGAAGCGGCTTCGCCTCGGCCATAGCGTCAGCCCTGGAAGTCCCGTTGGTTAAGGTGAGCCACCAGGAGGGGCACATCGCTTCCACGGCCCCCGATGCGGGGCTGTCCCCGGGCGACAGGTTCCTGGCAGTCCACCTTTCCGGGGGCACGACGGAGGTCCTTGAGGTCGTCTGGGAGGAGGCCAGGATGGGGATAAGGCCCCTTGCAGCGAGCTCGGACCTTTCAGCCGGCCAGATGATCGACCGGGTAGGCGTAGGCCTGGGGCTCGGGTTTCCCGCAGGCCCCGCGCTTGAGAGGCTCTCTGAGATGGGCGACAGCTGCTCCTTCAGGATACCATCCCATTTCAGCGGCGGAAGCCTCAGCTTCTCGGGGCCGTGCGAGGCGGCCTTAAGGGGCATCAGGGAAGGGGCGGATCCCTCAGAGGTGGCAAGGGCCGCCTTCGACTGCGTAAGGAAGGGAATCTGCAGGGCTGTCGAATATGCCTCGTCGGAGAGCGGGCAAAAGACCGTCCTTGTGGTGGGGGGAGTCGCCGCAAACGCCAGGATCAGGCAAGGCATGCGGGAGCATTTGGGCAGGCTGGGCATCGAGGTCCTGTTCGGAAGCCCGGCGCTTTCTTCGGACAATGCGGTAGGGGTCTCCTACCTGGGGGAGCTGTGGGCATGAGGGA
>CAZNZD010000118.1:0-2819 GCA_964577435.1 uncultured Clostridia bacterium | reverse complement strand
CCTTGAGAAGGCGTACCCCGCGTTAACCGATATTATGACAGCGAAAAGCGCTGTCACCGAGCTTACGAACAGGCTGTTGAGCATCCATTTTGCCATCGGGTACTTCACGAAGGCGTCCACATAGTTCTTGAATGTCGCGTTGTCCGGGATCAGCTTGAGCGATGTCGAGAAGAGCTGGTTTCCCGGCCTCAGCGATATGGTGAAGATGAAGCTTATCGGGTATACGGTGATGAAGCAGCAAAGGAGGAGGAACAGGTATATAGCTATGATCTTCCCCCAGGAATCGTTCTTCTCGAAGTGCTCCTTGAGCCTGGATTTCCAGCTGATTGCCATGCCCGCATCCTCCTTCCTAGTCCTCTAGCTTCTGAGCGCGGATGAACACGCTAGAGAAGCTTACGAGTATGATGAACACCACCACCGACATCGCAGCGGCGTAGCCGTACCTGAAGAATTCGAAAGCCCTCTTGTAGATCATCGATACCAGAATCTGCGCCGCCTCATGCGTCGAGCCGTACGTCAGAATGTAGATGACGTTCACCATGTTGAAGGTCCATATGGTCCCGAGCACTATCGCTGGGGTGAGCACAGGCTTCATGAGAGGCAGTATGACATTCCTCGTCTTCTGCCACCAGCCAGCCCCGTCGATGTCAGCCGCCTCGTACAGCTCCTGCGGTATCGACTGCAGGCCTCCCAGGCAAGTCATCATCATGAAGGGCACGCCGAGCCAAATGTTTGTGATTATGGCCGCGACGAAGGCGTTTCTTGGATTGCTGAGCCACATAACCATGGCCCCTTCTCCGAACAGGGCTTTCAAGATGAGGTTCACCGGTCCGTACATCTCGTTGAAGAGGTTCCTCATCGCAATCGCCGCAATGTACTGCGGCACCGCCCAGGGCAGTATGAGAAGCACCCTGATAATCGACTTGCCGGGCAGCTTCCTGTTCAGTATCATCGCAAGGAAGAAGCCAAGGCCGACATGTGACACCACGTTCACTAGGGTCCAGACTATGGTCCTCAGCAGGGTAGAATAGAACATCGGGTCCGCGAACATGTCGCGGTAGTTGGCAATCCCGATCCAGGGATAGACCCCGCTCCTCAGGTTGAAAATCGTCACCTGCCTGAATGATATGTCCACCTCATAATACAAAGGATATGCGACCATCGCGACTAGAAGCGCTATGGCCGGGAAAAGGAACAGAAGCGGGACATACCATCTGGGCCTGGCAAGCTCGTACGACTTGCCCTTCCTCTTGATCTGCATGATGACAACCCCCCAGGCTTCATGTGCGGATGGGAGAGGGACTTTCGGGAAAACCCCCCTCCCATCGGACCTTGAGCGATTATTGCATCAGTCCTTGCCTACTTTACGGTTATACCCATCTGCTTGAGGGCGTCAAGCGCCAGCTTCTGCGCCTTGGCAGGGGCCTCATCAGCCTTCAGCTGGTTGGAGAACACGTCCGCCTGCACCGCCTTCAGGGCATCCCAGCACGCCCTCATCTGGGGCACTACCGGCATCGGGATGCCGAACTGGACTGCCTCCGCCTGCTGGGCGAGAAGCGGGTTGTTCTTTACGACGGGGCTATTCATAGCAGCGGGGACGGTCGGAATCTGGTTGTGGGCGGGCACGAGCTTTATCTGTGCCTCGGCGCTGGTCATGAAGTCCACGAACTTCTTGGCGAGCTCGAGGTTCTTGGTGCTTGCGGAGATATTGTAGCCCTTGACGGCCGTCCACGACCTGGGGTACTTGCCGGCGACCGACGGGATTCTCGTTATGCCGATGCTCATTCCGCCGTCGACATAGCTTGCAAACGACCACGGGCCGTTGATCAGGAATGCTACCTTGCCCTCTTTGAAGAGGCCTTCGGCTGCGCCGTAGTCGACTCCGCGGGCAGCGACCTTGTCGTCCATCAGGCCCTTGAGGTAACCGAACATCTTGCCGATGCCTGCGTTATCCAGAGTGGGCTTCGCGTTCTTCTCGGACGAGGGGTTGGCCAGCACGAATGTGTCGAAGGCGCTGAGGAACGGGACTACGAAGAACGGCTCGACTGTATTGAATGCGAGGCCGTACTCGACCTTCTTCTCAGCCTGAAGCTTCTTGGTCGTGGCTATGAGCTCTTCCATCGTCTTCGGTACCGTCGTCACGAGCTTCTTGTTGTAGATCAGGCACAGCTCGTTTCCGTTGCGGTCGGGCAGCATGTAGATCTCGCCCTCATACATCGAGGCTTCGAGCGCGTTGGCGTCGAACTTCTTTGTGAGAGCGTCCTTGCCGTACACCTTCTCCATCGAGAGGATGAAGCCGCCGGGTACGAATACGCCGAGGTTGTCGTTGGGCCCAAAGATTACGTCCGCTCCCGAGCCGCCGATCGCAGCCGCCATGAAGTTCTTCCTGAGGTCCTCTGTCTCAAAATGCGACCTCTCGACCTTCACATCGGGATTGGCCTTCTCGAACAAGGCGATGAGTTCATCCATTACCACCTGGGCGGACGGGTCGTCCTGCTCCCAGAAGGAGAGCTTGGTCGTGGCTGCGCTAACTGCCAATGAAGCGATGACCACTGTCATGATTGCCAACGCCAGGATTCTCTTCATGTTGATCCCCCTTCTTGAATTGGTTGAATATTCAACCACTTATATAATGCTAACTTAATTTTACATGCTCCGGGCGGCAAGTCAAGCAAGCGGCGCGCATGATGGCGCACATACAGGCTGTCAGGCTGCCCTCGGTATTATTATTGCCAATACAGCCGGCGGGTGTATAAAATAGTAATGTATATCAGCGAAATCTCTCCATCGAACTTGATAGGAGGTCAGCCCATGGCACG
>CAZNZD010000117.1:0-2853 GCA_964577435.1 uncultured Clostridia bacterium | reverse complement strand
ATCTCCAGAGGTATGGACGCGTCGCCGTTGTCCCTCGATATGACCACGTTGCCATCGAAAAGGCCCTTCAGGGTGCCCTCGAACCTCTTCTCGCCGTTTATCTGCTTGTATGTCGACAATAGCACGTTTCTGCCCGCGAACTTCGTGTACTCCTCGGGAAACCTGAGCGGCTTCTCCCCTGAGGATGTGACCTCGAGTATGTAGGCGGCAGGTATTGGGTCGGCTGCCTCAAGCCTCTCGTCGACTGCCTGGGAGAGCTTTGCGCAATCCTCTATGTCCACTCCCCCGTCCTTCTCTATGTACAGCCTCAGATACCATTCCGAAGCCTCGTAGGACATCTCAGTGTCCAGCAGTGTAAGCCCCATGCCCTCAGCAATCGGCCCGGCGATTGCTGCTACCTGCAGTTCGATCCCCCTGGAATCCATCCTTGCGACCTCCGTCTAACGCTTCAGCATCATACTAAACACGAAAGAGTGGGAAAACCCACTCCTGAAAACAACCAAAGCTCGACTTGCCATAGAAATCTTACTACAAATGCCAGATCTTCGCAATATGAATCAGAAGAGCTCCATATGCATGCTCTCCCTCATGCCCTGCAGGGCGCCTGTATCCCTCAGCGCGTCAGTGTGCGCCTTGCTCAATCCGGCCCTCACCCTTAGCTCCTCGACTGACTCGAATGGCCCGTCGGCGCGAGAGGCCGAAATCGCCATCGCTGGCTTTAGCCCCAGCCTGGGGACCGATATGAGAGGTGCCCTGATGTTCTTGCCGTCCGCGACGAACCTGTCCGGGTGGGACTGCATGAGGTCCACCCCTGTGACCTTGAAGCCCCTAAGTACTGCCTCCCTCAGAAGCTCCAGCACCGGGACAGTGTCCTTCTCCTTCTGCGTCGTGTCCTTGTTGGAATCGATGGAGCGCATCAGCTTCTCCATGTCCCTTATGCCCATCGCGGCGAAGGACGGGTCGAAATCGGTCGCCCTTATCGAAAGGTAGGCGCTGTAGAAGGCATCCGGCCTGTGCACCTTGGCATAAGCTATCCTGAACGCCATCATCACATATGCGCATGCGTGGGCCTTGGGGAACATGTACTTGATCTTGTTGCAGGAATCGATATACCAGGAAGGTATGCCCGCCTTCCTCATCGCCTTCTCGTCATCAGGCGTAAGCCCCTTGCCCTTCCTGACCTTCTCCATTATAGAAAACGAGAGCTTAGGCGGCATGCCCTTTGCTATGAGGAGGTTCATGATGTCGTCTCTCACCGAGATTACGTCGGCGAGCGCCCCATCGCCGGAGCGTATTATCTCCTGGGCGTTGTTAAGCCACACGTTCGTCCCGTGCGAGAGCCCGGATATCCTCACCAGCTCGTCGAAGGTCCTCGGCTTCGTCTCCGCTAGCATGCCGCGCACGAACCTTGTGCCGAACTCGGGGATGCCGATGGTGCCGACTTCCTGCGCATAGCGCTTCGCGTCAAGCTTCAAGGCATCTACACCCGAGAATATGGACATTGTATCCGGGTCGTCGAACGCTATCTCCCTGAAGGATGTCCCGGTGATATCCTCCAGCATCTTAATCACCGTCGGGTCGTCATGGCCCAGAAGGTCCAGCTTAAGCAGGTTGTCATGAAGGGCCGTGTACTCGAAGTGAGTGGTTATAATCCCCTTCTCCTTGGAGTTGGCCGGATGTTGGACCGGCGTGAACTCATGTATGTCGTGGCCTTCCGGAAGCACGATTATGCCCCCCGGGTGCTGCCCCGTTGTCCTTCGGACGCCGCTTGTGCCTACGGCAAGCCTAGCCGCCTCGGCCCGGGTCATCGTCCTCCCGTTATGCTTCTCGAAGGCCCGCACGAAGCCGTATGCGGTCTTCTCGGCGATGGTGGCGATGGTGCCTGCCCGGAAGACGTTCTCTGAGCCGAACATCTCCTCCGAGAACTTATGGATGCGAGGCTGGTACTCCCCGGAGAAGTTAAGGTCTATGTCGGGCACCTTGTCCCCTTCGAAGCCGAGGAACACCTCGAACGGTATGTCATGGCCCTGGGCAGCCAGCGATGCGCCGCACTTAGGGCAGGACCTAGCCGGCAGGTCGAAGCCGTGCTTCTGGGAGAACGGCCCGAAGTCGGAGTATCTGCAGTCAGGGCACCTGTAATGCGGTGGAAGCGGGTTGACCTCGGTGATGCCCATGAGCGTCGCCACCAAGGAAGAGCCTACGGAACCCCTCGAGCCGACCAGGTAGCCGTCCTCGAGGGACTTGCCCACAAGCCTCATCGCGACTGTGTATATGCTGGAGAAGCCGTTTCCTATGATTGAGCGGAGCTCCTTTTCGAGCCTTTTCTCGACCGCTGCGGGAAGGGGCGTCCCGTAGAGCCTTGCGGCCTGCTCGGTAGCGGTCTTTCGCACACCTTCGGCAGCGCCCTCCAGCACCGGGGTGTAAAGGCCGTCTGGTACGGGCTTCATCGCCTCCACCATGCCTGCTATCATGTTCGGGCCTATCACGACTGCATGAAGGCAGTCTGCCGCACCTAGGTATGAGAACTCCTCGAGCATCTCCTCGGTGCTTCTTAGGTGAAGGGACGGCTGGTCATCTACATCGCTGTAGTCCTGGCCAGCCAGGAGCACCTTCCTGAGCACGGAATCCTGCGGCCGTACGAAATGGACGTCACCCGTCGCGACGAAGGGCTTGCCAGCCTGCTTTGCCACGCCGGCAAGCTTAACATTAAGGGCCCTTATTGCATCAAGGTCAGGAAGCCTTCCGCCGTGGACGAGAAAGCCGCTGTTTTCCGCGGGCATCAGCTCCACGAAGTCATAGAATGAGGCGATGCCGAGAAGCTCGGCGTCGTCAGCGCCCCTTAGAGCCGCCTCG
>CAZNZD010000116.1:0-2895 GCA_964577435.1 uncultured Clostridia bacterium | reverse complement strand
CACGGTCTTCTACGGCAGCGATGTCAAGCAGGAGGAAGCAGAGGCCCTGGCAGCCGCCATACAGGAAAGGAGCCCCGACCTTATCGTCGAGCTTCACTCCGGCGGACAGCCCGTCTACTACTACCTGCTCTCTGTGGAATAGAATTGGAGGTGAGCCGCCCTTTGGGCGGCCTTGTTATGAAATCGAAGATTGCATTGGTGACAGATTCCCTTAGCGACCTTACTCCTGAGATAATCTCGGAGTATGATGTGAAGATCGTCCCCATAAGGATCCTATTCGGCGAGGAGGTATTCAAAGACAGGGTCGACATCACTGATGAGCAGTTCTATGAGAGGCTCAGGAAGTCCGATGTAATGCCCAAGACCTCTCAGCCTTCTCCCGCTGAGTTCGAGGAGCTATACAGGGAGCTTCTGAAGGAGCACGCCCATGTGGTGTCCATCCATATATCCATCAAATTGAGCGGGACTCTCCAGTCGGCCACCATAGCCAGGGAATCGCTTCCCGAAGCGGACAGGGGCAGGGTGCACATCATAGACACCCTTTCCGGGGCGATGGGAGAAGGCCTTATTGTGCACGCAGCCGGAGAGGCGATAAAACAAGGGAAAAGCATAGATGACGTCCTGGCGGAGGTAAGAAGGGCGATCGACGCCTCTGGCATCATATGGATACCCGGCTCGCTGAAGTACCTTCATAAGAACGGAAGGATCGGCGGGGCAAGCGCATTGCTCGGCGGCATCCTTCACATAATGCCCCTGATAGGATGCAAAGAGAGCGTTTACACGATAGAGAAGATACGCGGGCTGAAGAATTCCGCACCCAAGTTCATCGATTACATGAAGAAGACTATAAAGCCAACGACGGACCTGGTGATCTGCATCATTAACAACAACATGCCCAAGGAGGCCAAGGACCTAGAGGAGGCCGTGCTCAGCAGCTTCAGCGTGAAGAAGCTGTTCAGGGCGGGCATGGGAGCCGGGATAGGAAGCCACATAGGTCCAGATACTTTCGGCGTTGCCTGGTACGCGCTCAATTAAGGCTTCGGAGGTAAACATGAGGATTGGATTGGTAACTGATTCGCTTTGCGACTTGACGCCTGAGCTCTACAAGAAATTCGGGATCCATATGGTGCCGCTCAATATCCTTTTCGGTGAGACCAACTACAAGGACGTACTGGACCTCTCACCCATGCAATTCTACGAAATGCAGGCAAAATCGGATGTCCTTCCAAGGACCAACCAGCCTACCCCCTTCGACTTCGAGACGATGTACAGAAGCATAGCAGACAAGTACGATTACATCTTCTCGCTTCACATCGCTCCTGAGATGAGCGGGACCATGAGCTCCGCCACCATGGCGGCAAGGCAGTTAAACGAGGAGAAGGGCAAGGACTTCATCGAAGTTATCGATACTACGCAGGTCTGCTTCGGCGAGGGGCTGGTCGTGCTCTCTGCCGCCAGGGCGATCGAAAAGGGGCTTGGGACAGAGGAAGTTCGAAAGGAGATACATAAGACGATAGCGGGCGTAAATACGATATTCGTGCCCGAATCTCTGGAGTATCTGAAAAAGAACGGCAGGATAGGTGCCGCCAGCGCCCTGCTTGGAGGTATACTGAACATAAAGCCCATGCTTGAGATAAAGGGCAAAGTAGTGCCGGTAGAGAAGATTCGTGGCAGCAGGAACATCATCCCCAGGATGCTGGAGGTCATGAAGTCCAGGACAGAGCCCGGCAAGAGGGTTTACGTCTGCGTATTCGACGCCCTTCTTAAGGACAAGGCAGACGAGCTGGAGGCCCTGGTGCGCTCGGAGTACAAGATCGCCGAGATGTACCGGGCGGCAGTCGGCCCTGCGGTAGGTTGCCACTGCGGACCTAACACAATAGCCTTAAGCTGGCACGAAGCATAGCCTTATGCGCATCACGGGCGGAAACCTGTGCGGAAGGCAGATCAAGGCCCCTAAGGGTTCGGCCACCAGGCCCACGCAGGACAGGGTCAGGGAGAGCCTCTTTGGCATCATCGGCTCCCGCCTTACTGGCGCAAAGGCCCTGGACATGTTCGCGGGAAGCGGCGCTCTCGGCTTCGAATCGCTTTCGAGGGGCGCATCAGGATGTGTCTTCGTCGAAAGGGCCAGGTCTGTCGCAAGGCTTATAGAGGAGAACGCAAAGTGCCTGGGAATCGACGGCGCCAGTAATGTAATCTGCGCTGACGCGCTGGATGAGAGCGGTAAGTGGCTATGCCATAGGCCCTTCGGCATAGTATTCATCGACCCTCCTTACATGGCGGGGGCCTATGAGAAGGCGATGGGGCTGATTTCTGGGCAAGGGGTTATGAGCCCTTTGGGGATCGTAGTCGTCGAAAGGGAAAGGCATGTAAGCCTTCTCGGCTCCTATGGAAGCTTGAAGCTCAAGCGAAGCGAGAGATACGGAGCCACCATGGTAGACTTCTATCAGTTCGATTCGGAGGTATAGCATGAGCACCGCCATATTCCCGGGATCGTTCGACCCGCCCACCAATGGCCACATGGACATCATCGAGAGGGCTTCAGCCATATATGACAAGCTGATAGTGGCCGTCTTGAATAATCCGTCAAAGAGCCACATGTTCCCCGTGGAGACCAGGATGCAGATGCTAAGGGAATCATGCAGAAGTTACCCCAATGTGGAGGTCACCTGCTTTGAGGGCCTTCTTGTAGACTTCGCAAGGTCTGTTGGGACAAAGATCATACTAAGGGGCCTGAGGGCGGTGACAGACTTCGAGTACGAGTTCACCATGGCCCTTATGAACAAGAAGCTGGCACCTGAGATTGAGACCCTTTTCATGGTCACATCAGCTGAGAACCAGTTCATAAGCTCAAGCTCAATCAAAGAGATCGCCCATTTCGGCGGGCCCATAGAGGAT
>CAZNZD010000115.1:0-2910 GCA_964577435.1 uncultured Clostridia bacterium | reverse complement strand
ATGGCTCAAGATCCCAATGCCCTAAATGTAAAGCAACATTGTCAATTATTGACCTTATACCAATATTGAGCTGGATACTTCTCAAAGGAAAGTGTCGCTACTGCAATAGTAGGATCAGCATTCAGTATCCTTTAGTGGAACTTGCTTCAGCAATATTGGGAATTATAGCGTACGAGAAGTACGGGTTTTACCTTGAGGCTGTGCTTCACTACTTTTTTATGAGCATATGCCTTATAATTGCTCTAACTGACCTTAGGACTCAGATGATTCCTGACAAGATAACAATTCCTGCTATGATAGCATTCCTATTAGCCGCTTCATTCAGAACTTCAGCAATACCGCAACCATTCTCCGTAACGATGAAATTGACCCTATGGGTCAACCTGCTAGTCAATTCTCTAATTGGGGTAGTAGCCTGTGGCGGCTTCCTGTGGCTCCTTGCCGAGCTATCAGGAGGGAAGATGGGCGGCGGTGACATCAAGTTCATGGCAGCAGTCGGAGCATATATGGGCTGGTATAGTGGGATGATGGTATTGCTTCTTGGCTCCATTTTTGGCATCATAGTGACATATACCTTGATTATGCTGGGCAAAGCAAAGAAGGGCCAGCTTATACCATTCGGACCCTACCTTGCGGCAGCCGGGATAATCCTGTCTAATATACCTTTGTATAGGTTTTTTTGAGAATTAGCAGGGAATCAGCTGTATAAGTAGAATGATATAACAGTTAATGTATGAATCCCTAACGGGAGGTGAGGCTTTTGAGCCCAGCGAGAACCCTCTCTATGAAGAAAGGCACTACATCGGTAGGGGTGGACATAGGTACGACAACGATTAAAGTTGTCGAGATTGCCAACGTACATGGCAGCATAGAGATTACGTCGATGGCATCGGGAAGAACTCCCATCGATGCTGTAAGGGAAGGATCAGTGGTCGATACCAGCGCAGTAGCTGACGCTGTCAGGAGGCTCTGGCGCGAGACGGGCATCAAGAACAGGAATGTCGCCTGCGGTATCGCAGGCCAAGACGTTATCGTCCGCCCTGTCACTTTCCCTCATATGCCTTACGATGAACTTCGTGAAGCTATCAAATGGGAAGCAGACAAGTACCTTCCGTTTCCGACCGAGGATGCGATGATTGACGTTGTGCTTCCAGATCCGACTTCGCTTCTCAATGACAACACCTCAGATGTCGAAGTGATGCTTGTCGCAGCGCTCAAGAGCAAGGTCGAGAGTTATGCAAACTCGCTTGAGCTTGCAGGGCTAAACCCCATAAGCATCGATATCCAGCCCTTCTGCATGATGCGAGCATATGGTCTGGAAGGCTCAGATGATACCGGCAGCATCGCTTATATCGATATCGGTGGGGGAACAACGGACCTTGTCATCTGCAACGGCGAGCATCTACGGATGACCAGGATTGTCCAGATTGGCGGCAATCACTTCACAGATGTAGTCATGAGCACCATGGGCCTATTAGAAAGCGCAGCAGAGAAGATGAAGATCGAGGAACTACGTATAGTGCCCACAGAGGCGGACTATGCATCAGAGACAGACAGCAAGAGGCGCGCGCTTCTAGAGGGCGCTTATGATGTAGCACACGGGCTATGCCTTGAGTGCAAGAGAAGCATAACCTACCATGATGCGCAACTGCAGGGCAAGGTTGAGAACCTCTCCGTCAAGGAGATCGTCCTTGCAGGCGGCGGCTCGAAGCTAAGAGGTCTAGCAGAGATGCTAAGCGATATGACTGGCCTGCCAGTCAACTTCGGAAACCCATACCATCTAGTGAAGCCATCAGGCGCACTCAGCAACAAGGTTGATGTTCAGGGCCTGGCTCCTACCATGTCCGTAGCTGTAGGGCTAGCACTCAGGGGGGTGGACCTGGAGTGAAGAATAATATTAACCTTCTGCCACCGCGACCGAAAATCCGGCAATCGCTTGGTCCCTTGGCATTAGCGCTGATAATAATCTCGGTGACGATAATTGCCTGCCTTGCGGGTCTTTACTCGTTCAGGAGGCAGACCATCATCAACACAGAGCTGAGAACAAAAGAGATCAAGGATACAATTGCATTGATCAAGACAGATGTTGATGCTCTTGCCAAGGTAGAGGCAAGGACCCTGGAGATCGGCAAGCTTCTGGAAGAGGTAATCGCCCTAGAGGATCCTCATTTGAGCCCGGCTATGGTACTTGCCGAGCTTAAGACCAAAGTACCCTCGGACGTATGGCTTACAAGCGCCGGTGTTACAGCAGCAGAAGCCGTGACGATCAAGGGCGTGACCTACAGCTATCAGTCGGTGGCAAGGGCGCTCTTCTCACTTGAGTCCTCTGATGCGCTCAAAAGCATGAAGGTAGGTACCGTAAGCAGGGCCGAGGATATCGAGTCCGATGCAGTTTATGACGACTTCGTAATCGTAGGCAATCTCGAAAGAAGGAGGTGAGGAGCTTGGCACCTCTAGGCAGCAGAGACATCAGGGCGCTGAAGATTCTTGGAGTCTTCCTCCTTCTTGTGGGGTTGGCTGCCCTGGTAGTATATGTGTTCATGCCACAGCAGGAAAGGCTCGAAAGAGCAAAAGAAGATCTGCAGACTACGGAGATGCAGTTAAGGGCCGACCTAAGAAGGCTGAACAAAGCCAAGGAAGCTGAGGCAGCGCTAAATCAGTCCCTAGAGCGGCTTAGGCGTGAGGAAGAGCTCGTCGCCGACGAGGATAAGCAGGCCTACTTCATCAGGGATCTGGAGGAGATGGCGAAACGGGCGGGCATAAGGCTCGACTCGGTAAGGTTCACCGAGGGAAAACCGCTTGGTAGGTTCCTCGATGTCGATACCTATATTGAGGTAACCGGAAGCTTCGCTGGGGTCAAGATGTTCTACGACGCGCTTGAGCTTCTCAACAGGAAGCTCGCTGTCACAA
>CAZNZD010000114.1:0-2919 GCA_964577435.1 uncultured Clostridia bacterium | reverse complement strand
TCTCGAAGGGCTCGGGGTCCATCAGATACGAGATATGCTTTCCGCAAAGGGCGTCTGAACACATGAACATCTGCCTGAATGCAGGATTCATGCTTATGATATTAAGCGAGGAATCGAGCATCACGATGCCGTTTGGGGATGTTTCCAGTATCTTGTCCGTCCTTCTCTGGGCCAGCCTCTTTACATAAGGCATGCACATCTCAGCTTCGGCGTATCCTCTAATCACCGCAATCGCCTTCTCCCTGCAGCTGTCATAGCCGCAAGCGCCGCAGTCAAGCCTGTCTTCCGGAAGGGATTTGCCTGTGCTCTCGTATACCAGCTGTATCTGCTCCTCCGCGACCTCGAAATGGGCTTCGACAGGTCTCGCCGAGAAAGAGGCAGTAAGATCCGGCCATAGCTCATCCTCAGGTAGAACCTTGGCCTTATGAAGCTTAGTTGAAGGGCCCTTCTCGGTCGAAGCCGCGTAATCCAGCACGCGCCTTCTTCTCTCGTGCACGCTTCCCCCTTGCGTGAACCCTGGGCCGTTGATGCATCCCTGGCGGCAGAAAAGAGGCTCCATCACCATGGGGCTTGTCCCCCCGGACATGGCCACCAGGTCGCTTACCTCCTCGAATCCGCTGGCGGATACCACCTCCGCGGATAATATGTCCGTATCGAGCATCGAGGCCCTGATGCTCCCGCCCAGAAGCGGGTAGCTTCTGGCATCCCCCTCCGGTACTTCATCGAAGCGAGATTCCTCGCAGTTGGCAAGGCTAATGCCTTCCTCTGCGAACCATTCCTCAAGCTCTTCGAAGGTAAGGACACAGTCTACTGCGCCATCGTTTTCTTCCCTTAAGGCCTCAGCCTTCTTTGCTATGCAGGGCCCGATGAAGGCCACCCTCACCTTGCCCCTTCCACCATCACCGAGCATCCTCTTAAGGTGCCTTGCATGGGCGATCATCGGCGATGCGGCTCCTACAAGGTATTGCGCCCCATCAGGCACGTACTTCTCCACGTAGCTTACGACCGCGGGGCATGCCGAGCAGATGTGCGGGGAGAAGGGATCCTGTGCAATGATCTCCGCCGTCTTCATCGCCGAACGGAACGCCCCTGCTGCGGTCTCGGCTACGAAGCTGAAGCCCAGGCGCCTTAATGCACCGGCAAGCCTGCCCTGCTCCGATGCTTTGAGATAGCCTGCGAATGAAGGCGCAACGCTTGCCGCCACGAAGTCCCCGGCGCCTATGAAGGCCTTCGCCTTGCCCCCGTGCTTTATGTACTGCTTGGCCCCCTGTGGGCATTCACGAACGCAGGTGCCGCACGCGATGCACCTTTCTGGCACTACATAGGCCTGCCCGTCCTCCATCCTGATCGCCTTGACGGGACATACCCTAAGGCACCTATGGCAGTCCCTGCAGTGAGCCTTATTGGTGTATACGACCTGTACAGCCTCATCACCGTGTTCCATGCAAGCCTACCTCCCCTGCGGTATGTTAGCCTAAAGAGGCATTAATAGCAAATCCCCGCCTCCAATGCCGGTTTACCTGGGATTTGCATCAGTCGCGGCTGCAGGATGAGCATGAGCCGCTGCACTCGTGGGCTTTCTTCTCCATTCCGACCGAGTTTCTTATGCCATCCTCAAGGGCGGCCTCAAGGGCGCATACCGCCCCGTCGGGGGTGCACTTGTTGATCGTCCTGCCTGCTATTGTCACCGTCGGCCCCTTGTCGCATGCTTCGAAGCAGAAAGTAGCCTCAATATCCACCCTGTCTTCAAGATGATCCTTCTCCACGTGCTCCACCAGGGCCCTCAGCACCTGCTGCGAGCCACGGACCATGCAGCTTGTGCCCACACAGACCTTGACCTGCACCCTGCTTGCCATTGTGCCTTTCGAAAGGTCCATGCCATAGCCTGCCATCCTCTGCCTCATATGGTATCTGGTGTGCAACAGCGAGTGGGCGGCCTTCCCTCCGTCTGCTCCCAGCGCTCCGTCGTAGCACCCCATGACCGCATCGTTGTCGGAGGAAACCCTGGAGTCGCTCATAACGTCGCTCTGGTAAAGGCCCTTAATGCGCCTTTCCACCGCGTCGGCGTACTTGGACACCGGTTGGCCGGCTCCTCCTACGCAGCCTCCCGGGCAGCTCATGACCTCAACAAGGTCGTACGCCCTCTTGCCGCCTCTTATATCGTCAAGCATCCTTCCTGCGTTTGCCAGGCCATAAACGACGGCAAGCCTGAGCTTCCTTCCCTTCAGGTCGATCTCCGCCTCCCGTATGCCCTCAAGTCCTCTCACCTGCTTGTACTCAACAGGCCCGTATTTGGGCGCCCCTAAGCTTGCTGCAGCGAAACGCAGTACCGCCTCCGTCACCCCACCGCTAGCCCCGAATATCACGCCCGCCCCCGTCCTCTGGCCGAACGGCCTGTCCATCGACTCCGGCTCCATTGCCTCAAGCGAAAGGCCCGCCTCCTCTATCATCCTGCCCAGCTCCTGGGTGGTCATCACGAAGTCGACGTCAGGCACCCCGGCCTTAGAGAATTCCGGCCTCCTCGCCTCGAACTTCTTTGCGGTGCAGGGCATTATGGCTACTACCACAAGGTCCTTCGCCTCTATGCCCATCTCGGCAGGAAGCGTCGCCTTCGCCAGGGAGCCGAACATCTGCTGCGGAGACCTGCAGCTAGAAAGGTTCAGAAGCATGTCCGGGGCGTACTGTTCGGCATACTTCACCCATCCTGGGCAGCAGGAGGTGAACTGCGGAAGCTTCTCACCTCTGCCGAGCCTTCCCAGGAATTCCCTTCCCTCCTCTATGACGGTGAGGTCTGCAGCAAACGAAGTATCGTATACGGCATCGAAACCGATCGCCCTTAGGGCCGCCGCAACCTGCCCTGTCGCTATCGTGCCGGGGGCAAGGCCGAACATCTCTCCGATTGCCACCCTGACAGCGGGG
>CAZNZD010000113.1:0-2927 GCA_964577435.1 uncultured Clostridia bacterium | reverse complement strand
TTGGAGGCAAGATGGGTTACGCAGAGCTTATGATGATAGCAGTGGGGCTTTCCATGGACGCATTCGCAGTGTCCTTGTGCAAAGGGCTCGGCATGTCGGCCCTGGATAAGAGGGGGGCGCTTCTGATAGCCTCATGCTTCGGCGGCTTTCAGGCATTAAACCCGCTCATTGGTTGGGCGCTGGGAAAGCAGTTCGAGAAGTACATCGTAAGCTACGACCACTGGGTGGCATTCATGCTTCTGGCGCTCATCGGAGGTAAGATGCTCCTTGAGGCGGTAAAGAAGGACGAGTCTGACGAGCAGTGCAGGTTCGTCCTCGACTACAAAGAGCTTCTGGGCCTAGGGCTTGCCACCAGCATAGATGCCTTGGCGGTAGGTGTGACCTTCGCTTTCCTGAAGGTATCGATACTGCCTGCAGTGGCGATCATCGGGCTCACCACCTTCGCTATCTCCTTCATAGGGGTGGCGCTCGGGCACAAGGTCGGCTCCAGGTTCAGAAAGGGCGCCGAGTTCGCAGGGGGAGCGGTGCTCATCCTGATCGGCCTTAAGATACTCCTTGAGCATACCGCCATCATTTGAAATGGACGGTAGGCGGCCGGCATTTCAGGCAGAACATTTCACCGTAACGGGAGGTCAGGCATGAAGAACATCATCGACTACGCCCTGAGCACGGCAGGGGCGGGCTTTGATATTAAGCCTCTGTGCGAGGCGGACAGCCTCGTGCTGTCACAGCTCTCCTACATGGATTTCAGCGGCGAAGTCCCCGGCCCCGCTGAGAAGCCCAAGCCCGTGACCCTGAGGGATGCCATCCTTTACAAGGGGATCAGGGCCCTGTGCAAGGACACCATATTCCCCGAGAAGAACGAGAGGCTGCTTCAGGCAGTCCTTGATAGTAGCCGTTTCGGGGGCCTGAAGCTCAAGTCGTTCGTGAACGATGTGAACGACGGCGAGTGCAAGCAGTTTGCGGCGATTACCTTTGTGCTTCCGGATAAGCAGGCGTACATAGCCTTCAGGGGCACCGACACCACCCTTACCGGATGGTGCGAGGACTTCAACATGGCCTTCACCTATCCCGTGCCGGCGCAGCAGGATGCGGCCGCATACCTGGACAAGGCGGGCAAGGCAAACACAGGGGCCCTGTTCGTGGGGGGACACTCCAAGGGCGGAAACCTCGCAATCTACGCATCAGTCCGCTGCGATCCGAAGGTCCGGGAAAGGATCGGAGGGGTCTTCAACCATGACGGGCCAGGCTTCAAGGAGGACATCTACTCCGAGGAGGCGTACAAACAGATAGAGCACCTTGTGCACACAAGCCTTCCGACCCACTCGGTAGTAGGAATACTGCTGCAGCACGACGACAATTACAGGGCTGTCAAGAGCAATGCCGTAGGCCTGCTACAGCATGACCCCTTCACATGGTCCATAAAAGGCGGCGACCTTGAGTTCGCAGACGGGCTGAACAGCCAATCCGTTTTCCTGGACAAGACCATAGGCGCATGGCTTGCCGGGCTGGCGGACGACGAAAGGAAGAAGTTCGTGGACGCGCTTACCGAGATAGCCTACGCCTCCGACTTCGAGACCTTACAGGACGTCAGGAAGAACTGGAGAAAGGCTGCAAGCGATTCACTGGCTGTCATAAAGGATATGGGGCCCGACACGAGGAAGATGGCATTCGAGGTATTCGGCATGTTCGAGAAGACCGTCAGCACAGGCCTTGCGCGGGAGATTAAGGGGCTGTTCTCAAGAAAGCCAGCTGCCGCAAAGGACAATGATTAACCCCTATCCCGCATGAGCTGCAAGCTTGAATATCATGATTTCAAGAAGAAGGTATGACTATTGAAGGACTTGTTGATTAGGCTGTTTATTAAGAACGCGGACGATGTGCGCCTTCCTGAGGTGCGCCAAAAGTACGGACGGATGGCCAGCCTGGTCGGGATTGTGGTCAATCTGATGCTCTTCGCCTCGAAGTTCGCTGTCGGGACCGCCTTCGGCATAATCTCGGTGACCGCCGATGCAGTAAACAACCTGTCAGACGCTGGATCTTCGATCATATCGCTCATCAGCTTCAAGCTGTCCGAGAAACCGGCGGACAAGGACCACCCGTTCGGCCACGCCAGGGTCGAGTACCTGGCCTCGTCTGTAGTCGCGGTAATAATCCTCTTCATCGGCTTCGAGCTTGGGAAGGCTTCCATTGACAAAGTACTTGAGCCTGACCCAGTCAGCTTCAGCGCGTTGACTGCAGTAGTGCTCCTGGCCTCGATATCGGCCAAATACTGGCTGTATTCCTTCAACAAGTCGCTAAGCAGGAGGGTCAACTCCACCATGATGCAGGCGACTGCAGCCGACAGCCTCTCGGACGTGATGGCCACCTCGGCGGTGCTTCTCTCGATGGTCATAAGCCCGCTCATAAAGTTCCAGCTGGATGGCTATATGGGCATCGTAGTGGCCGTCCTTATCGTGCTTTCAGGCTTCAGCGTAATGCGGGAGACCGTTGACCGGATGCTTGGCAAAGGCCCAGGCACTGAGCTCGTCGACGAGATACAGGACTTTATTATGAAGTACGACGGAGTCATCAACATACACGATTTGCTGGTGCACGATTACGGGCCGAACAGGATATTCGCCTCGGTCCATGCGGAAGTGGATGCCAAGGTGGACATACTTAAAAGCCATGACCTCATAGACAACATAGAGCTGGACCTTAAAAGAGAGCATAACATCAACCTCGTCATACACCTCGACCCTGTTGTCATAGACGACGAGTATGTGAACTCGATGAAAAGGCTCACGGAGCAGATCATTAAATCGATGGATCCGGTGCTTACCTTCCACGACTTCAGGGTCGTAAGGGGGCAGACACACAGCAACCTGATCTTCGACATGATCATCCCCTTCGAGTACCCGAAGAGGAACTCCGAGATTGCCGCC
>CAZNZD010000112.1:0-3087 GCA_964577435.1 uncultured Clostridia bacterium | reverse complement strand
GTACTTGACGAACTGAAAGCCGAGGTACTTGCGGTGGGCACGACTTCAGGTTCGGCAACAGGGGAAGAGGGGATGTGGGGCTTTTAAGGAGGCTCTGCCCTGAGGCTGGGGTAAGGCTTCTTGTCATGGGTGAGCTGCTGAATGCTGGAGTAAGGATATCCAGCTCGGAGATAAGAAGGAGGATATCGTCGGGGGATCCCATCGGCGCCGCTGAGATGCTCGGCAGGATGCATGCTTTCAAGGTGAGGGCCGAAGGCGGGCGATTTGTCCCGGAAAGAGGCTATGTGCTCCCTCCGGCCGGCTTCTGCTTCAAGACAGTACTTACAGAGAGGCTTCCTCTTGAGGCGGATATGTCCTCCTGCGAAGGAGAGGCGGTCCTCAGAGAAGAGGGGCAGAGTGCCTGGTTCGCGGGACCGGAACCCGCCCTCGGAAATGGAGCAAGATATCTTGCTTACGGCCCCGGCAAATGAGGCTTCAAGGTTTACATCGCCAGGCTCCGCTGGTATACTGATTTATGTATTGAAACAACCCACGCTCAGATTCCCGCTTCTCCGGCGGTTTCTTGGCCTGGGGGGTCAATGGATGGAGGAGAAAGAATGCCGTTAGCTCAGGAAAAGAAGAAGCTCATAATCGACACTTACAAGACCCACGAGTCGGACACAGGATCTCCGGAAGTGCAGGTCGCCATGCTCACAGAGAGGATCAATTACCTGACAGAGCACCTCAAGGAGCATAAGAAGGACCACCATTCGCGCAGGGGACTGCTGAAGATGGTAGGACACAGGAGAAGCCTCCTGAACTACCTGAAGGAAAAGGACATGGACCGTTACCGCGCGATCATCGAGAAGCTGGGTCTGCGCAAGTAAGGACGCATACGGGAGCGTGGGGGCGAAGAGGCCGAAACCGCGCTCCCTTATTTTGAGGAGGAAATATATACAACATGCATCAGATTTTTACCATGGAAATAGGAGGCAGGAAGTTCACTGCCGAGACGGGCAAGTTCGCCAAGCAGGCGTCCGGCTCAGTGCTCTGCCGCTACTCCGACACGGTGGTGCTGGTGACGGCAACCACCACCAAGCAGCCAAGGGAAGGGATAGACTTCTTCCCGCTCACGGTGGACTATGAAGAGAGGATGTATGCCGCCGGAAAGATACCCGGAGGCTTCATCAAGAGGGAAGGAAGGCCCAGCGAGGCAGCCATTCTGGCAGGCAGGATGATCGACCGCCCGATAAGGCCGCTATTCCCCGAGGGCTTCAGAAACGACGTGCAGGTAGTGGCGACCGTTCTTTCGGTCGAGCCGGGAGTCGAGCCTTCGCTTGTGGCCATGAACGGCGCCTCGATCGCCCTTTCGATCTCGCCTGTGCCCTTCCAGGGCCCCATCGGCGGCGTCAAGGTCGGCAGGATCGATGGCAAGTTCATCATCAACCCCGGAATCGAGGAGCTCAAGGCATCCGACATGTCTGTAGTCGTCGCCGGGACGCGCGACGCCATCCTCATGGTTGAAGCTGGGGCCAACGAGGTCAGCGAGGCTGACATGCTGGAGGCCATACTCTTCGGCCACGAGCAGATAGTGAAGATAATCGAGTTCCAGGACGGCATAATCGCGGCCGTAGGAGCCCCCAAGGTCGAGTTCAAGAACTTCGAGCCGGCCCAGGGGAAGGTGGAGGAGGTTCGCGCGTTCGGAGAGCCGATGCTCGTCAAGGCCGTGAAGAACCCCGACAAGCTGTCGCGCGACGCCGGCATCGAAGCTGCCAAGGACGCAATAACCGAGCACTTCACAGAGGCCTGGGGCGAGGAGTGCAACTCCGCAGAGCTGGCCTACATAGTCGACTTCCTGGAGAAGGAAGTAGTCCGCATGATGATCACGAAGGAGCACATGAGGCCCGACGGAAGGGCGCTTGACGAGATCAGGCCGCTCTACTGCGAGGTGGGCCTGCTTCCAAGGGTACATGGCTCCGGGCTCTTCCAGCGCGGCCAGACACAGGTGCTAACAAGCTGCACGCTGGGTTCGGCAAGCGAGGAGCAGGTTTTGGACGGACTGGGCTCCGAGGAGTCCAAGAACTACATGCACCAGTACAACTTCCCGCCATACTCGGTCGGCGAAGTGAAGCCCATGAGAGGACCCGGAAGGCGTGAGATAGGCCACGGCGCCCTCGCGGAAAGGGCACTTGTGCCAGTCATACCCCCGCAGGACGTTTTCCCGTACACGATCAGGATGGTGTCCGAGGCGATTGAGTCGAACGGCTCCACCAGCCAGGCATCTATCTGCGGCAGCACCCTGGCCCTTATGGACGCGGGCGTCCCGATCAAGAAGCCCGTGGCAGGAGTCGCGATGGGCCTTGTCAAGTACGGCGATAACTTCGCCATACTTACCGACATACAGGGAATAGAAGACCACCTGGGAGACATGGACTTCAAGGTCGCCGGCACGGTCGACGGAATCACCGCCATCCAGATGGACATCAAGATCAAGGGCCTCTCGAAGGACATACTCGAGAAGGCGCTTGCCCAGGCGAAGAAGGGCAGGATGTTCATACTCGGCACCATGCTCCAGTGCATCGACAAGCCCAGGACCGAGATGTCGCCGTACGCGCCGAGGATAATCTCGTTTACCATCGACGTCGACAAGATCCGCGAAGTCATCGGGCCCGGCGGCAAGATGATCAGGAAGATCGTCGAGATGACAGGCGCCCAGATCGACATCGAAGACGACGGAAGGGTGTTCGTCTCGTCCGTCGGGCAGGAGGGCGGCATCAAGGCGGAGAAGTATATAAAGGCGCTTGTAAGCGACCCGGAGGTGGGCACTGTCTACGCCGGCAAGGTGACAAGGCTCATGACATTCGGCGCATTCGTCGAGATCCTTCCCGGCAAGGAGGGCCTCGTGCACATCTCCCAGCTTGCAGCCGAGAGGGTGAACAAGGTCGAGGATGTCGTCAAGGTCGGAGACGAGATAAGCGTCAAGCTCATAGAGATAGACTCCCAGGGCAGGCTGAACCTCTCAAGGAAGGAGCTGCTTCCCAAGCCTGAGAGGCCGGCTTTCGACAAGCCAGCGCCTAGGCCCGACGCACCCAAGACCGAGATGGCCAA
>CAZNZD010000111.1:0-3136 GCA_964577435.1 uncultured Clostridia bacterium | reverse complement strand
TTGGGGTGATGCTTTCACGCATTATCTGCTTCCCCCTCCCCATTGGCGTTATCGGACAAGTCCAGCCTTCTTGATGCGCAGAACGCTTTGAGCAGGCAATACTCGCATCGGCGATCATCGACTACTACATGATCCAGGAATCCTCCCTCAGAGATGCTTCGTATGACTTCGCCTACACGCTCGCGCGACATCCTCACAAGCTCCTCTGGATCGTCGTCCTTAAGCTTAAGAAGGCTATTCTTCGTTATCGACGCTTCCTTCATGAAGTTAACCGAGCTGTAACCCAGCCTACCCATGAATCTGCTGTAGAAGATGCCTCGCCTTGATGCATCCCGCATGCTCTGCCGCTCGTTCTTCTTCTTGCTTGCCTTGACGGGCTTTATGGAAAGGTAGATCGATGCTACAGGGTCTACTCCCAGTGCCTGTGAGCAGGCAATGCTGTAGAAGGCGACCTGGCAGTCCTCCTTGGGTATGGGCGGCTCCCCTGTCTTATAGTCATAGACCACGCATCTTTGCGATGCTCCCTCCTGAATAAGGTCTACTCTATCAATCTTGGCAGTAAAGCGGATGCTCCTATCTCCTATCTCCAGTTCCTGTGGGCCCTCCTCGGTCGGTAGCATCAGCTCGAAGTGTGCCGGCTTGAACAAGCCTCCTGTGTCCCCATCCCAGAGGTACTCCGCCTCCTCATCGATGAAGCGCATCACTATCTCCCTGACCCCTTCTACCATAAGGGCCCAGACGCTCTCGCTCGTGTCTGCGTACTTGAACGACTTCCCGTATGACATCGCTTCTTCTGCGGCAGCTTTCGCCCTCGCCGCTGCCTCTAGGCGCGAGAGTACCCCTTCCTGCCTAATCTCGGCAAGAACCTTGACTGCTGATTTCAGTGCCTCATGCGCCAATGTGCCTTTGCTTGCATTTGTTATGGATTCCTCATACTCCTGCTTCTCCCTAATGCCGAGAAGCGTCTCTGGCAGAGCGCTCAGGCTGCACTTTAGGTACTTGTTCATCTTGGATGCAGACCATTTGTAATCAGCATTCATTATCTTTCTTGAAGCTTCCCTGAGGAGTCCAACTTTCTTGATGTCATTCTCCCAGGATGCTAGGAAGCCATATTGCCTGCCCCTCGTATAGATGTCCCTATCCTCTTCCAGCATCGAGCCTTCGTTTTCCGTAATGCAGAGCGCTCCCTCAGCAGGAGCAGGCAGCTTGCTTTTTATCTCGAGGCTCTCGATGGAGAAACCTTCGGCACTCTTCCGCTCCACTAGGTCATCCACCCATACGCTTTTGTTTATCTCCCTCTCATCGGACCCTATGCTTGGCAGTGCAAGGACAAGGCGAGATTCCGCGGTGTCGGCGGCCGCCATGAACATCTCCTTCTCTAGTCCTATGACCGCTTCACGAGGAGCAACGCATATAGTATCATCCAGTTCGGGCAGGCTTTCTTGGGATATGAGCCACGAGGTTTTCTCAGCCTTAGGGAAGTATCCCTCGGTTGGTTCGTAGAGCACCGTAGTGTCGAAGCGAAGCCCGGCGATGTCCGCCGCTTCAGCAACAGCAACTCCCAAGGGAGATGCACCCTTGGCCAAGACCCTCTTCTTCTGTAGTGCCTGAGTCAAGGTGTATGCGAATTCATGCCAGCTTGCTTTACCGCCATCAGCGGAAATCAGCCTTCCAGCCTCCTCGATTTTCCGAATTATGTCTTTAAGGCCTTCCCAGGCTTTCTCTTCCAGTGCACGCAGCGCCGGTTCGGATGTCGCATCGGTTAGAAATGCCAACTCCTCTTCAACATAGCTTAAGAACCGGTGGGCCATCGCATCCCAGCTGCCACCTACAGAGATTCTCGCGCAATCTCCTGCCATCTTCTCTATCCAAGCCTTGAACTCTCTTTGAGCGCTGCTGTTCGCCTCATAATCCTGGTCTTTCTCATCAATGCGGAATAGGTAGCCGTACTTGGATTCCTGAGACCACTTATCTAGGGTCTGAATGAGGCCCTTGGTCTTGGATTTGCTTTTAAGAAGGGAGATCACGCCTGCATCCTTTATTCCGAAATAAGGGTTCCGCATGTATCTGAAGGCGTCTATCTTCTGTCCACGAAGCGAAATGAGCTCGCACAGCAGCTCTACGGAGTAGCCCAGCGGATGGTCTGCGAGGTTCACCCAAAGCGGTTCCGTGCAGGGGATGCCTGCCCAATCCATCGCTGCTGCTATCTCCTGCGATGCCTTCGATGTGCCTGGTATTGATACGCAGAAGCCCGCATAGCTTACTCCTGAGTCGACGTGTCGTTTCTTTATAAGCCGGGCGACCTCCCTTGCAAGCGCCATTCCTTGGCGTGCCTTCAGGGTAATAAGGCGCCTCTCCCCTTGCATAGGCCCTTTCCTTAGGGGAAGGAGCTTCGAAGCCGGCAACAGCTCGGCTTCTATTGATTCCAGCTTCCTTATCGACAGCGTGTCACCATCGAAGCCTGTGGCTAGGTACCTATGCCTTCCTGCTCCCACCTCTTGAGGAAACGCCTCTTCCCAGAGGTCCTCGATATCGAGAAACCCATTCTCCTCAAGCCATGACGAGTATTTGCCGTAAACCCTGCACAGAGTCTCCCTCTCTGCGTCAGGCCTTCCTCCGTTCAACAGTTTTTCTGACGGTATCCTATATGACTTCAGCAACGATATCGCCCTATTGAAGTCTGTCACATACTGGCTTAGAGGCTCATCCGATTCGAAGATCCCATTTTCCTCTTCATCCAGTATGCTCTGAAGCTTCATCTCCCTGCCCAATGAGCCTACTATCCTTGATGCAAGGCCAAGTTCGCTTGCTCTTTCGGCAAGCAATGAACTAAGGCTCATAACCTGCATGCATATCATGCCTTTGGCGCTTGATTCGGACATGAGCGCATGCGCTATAAGAGCAGCCGCCCTTGAGCTCCTGCAGATGAGCCGCACAAGCTTTCCTTGCCCGTCAGGTATTCCTACAAGATTGCTTATACAATCGTGCATGACGGCCTCCATTATTGTAGTTTGGCTAAGGGGTTCTTATAGGTAAGTGATTATATCATATCATATGATTTGGCAGTTCTCGCGGGCGCGACAAAAAGAAACGGCCCCCGCAAAAAGCGAGGGCCGTTAACTAAAGATCCGGCGGC
>CAZNZD010000110.1:0-3239 GCA_964577435.1 uncultured Clostridia bacterium | reverse complement strand
GTGCCTAGTGTGGGAATGCACCCCTCCGGGTGACAGAAGGCCCATTAGATGGACCGCTCCGCCCGAGCCTACCGCCGCGGCGAACGCGTCCCGAAGCACCTCGTTGTTATAGAACTCCCCGCTTTCGATGAGCCCGTCTATATAGGCCAAGGCCTGCGGGACGATCCTTCCCGAGCCTAGGCAGAGGTGCCCCACCTCGGAGCCTCCCATCTGGCCGTCAGGAAGGCCAACCGCCCTGCCGTGGGCGGGCAGCGTGCAGTATGCGTTAAGGTCTGAGTAGTGCGTGACGTTGGGCGCGTTCACTGGGTTAATGGCGCTGTCTGAGAGCTTCTTCGGCACGCCCCAGCCGTCCATTATAACGAGCATCACTTTCTTGCCTGCGTTCATTCGATCACCTTCCGTTTCCATAGGCGGTGGGCGTCAGACGGCTATGCCGAAAGCGTCCCACAGTATCTCCGGCAGGACCGCCTCGGAGTTGGTCCTGGCCGCTGTCTTCTTCGCTATCCTCTTGATCTCTTCCTCCGCGTTGGCCACCGCATACGACATTCCCGATTCCATCAGCATCTCGGCGTCGTTCGGCGCATCCCCCACGGAGACCACATCCTTGAGGTCTATGCCCATTATCTCGCATATCTCCCTCAATGCGTGCCCCTTTGACGCGTCCCTGTTGAGAAACTCGACGAAGGGAGGCCCCGAGACTATGACCTTGACCTCCGGGAAGGCGGCCGATGCCTCTTGCGCGAGGGCATCCCGTTCCTCTTCGGTACAGATGTATAGGACATTCGCCACCCTTACCGATTCTCTTGCATCGATCAGAAAACCGGACATGTCTCCCGTCTCCACCGTCGGAACCCCCTCCAGCCTCTCCAGCGCGAAGATGCGAGGATGGTCCCTGTTAGCCACGTAATGCCTGTCTTCGATGGAAAGGACCGGTATAAGGCCCCTTTCTTCGGCCCAGACGACGGACCTGATGGCTACGTCGGTGTCTATGAGGTGCTCGGAGATCATCCTCTCCGCCCCGAAATCATATATGTTCATGCCGTTCTGGAGGATAACAGGGGCATTGGGCCCCAGGGTCCTCACTATCCTGTCGGCGGCCGCCTTTCCCCTTCCCGTTGCGACGGTAAATATTATCCCCTCTTCGACGGCGCGCCTCGCCGCAAGGAGGTTTCCCTCCGGAATCTCATGCGCCTCGTTGAGGCATGTGAAATCCAGGTCGGTGACCAACATCCTATAAGGCATATTTCCTCCTCGGGAAAATCTCGGCGCGGGCCGTAAGACACGATGCCCGCGCCGTCCAAACTCCTTTATTATTCTATCAATGACGGGGGCACTATTGTAGCCCAAATAAGCGTACGGGACCCCGACACAGGAATCAGGCCGATTGCTGCAGGCAGGACTCCTTCTCCTTGATGCCGGGCCCCATAACCGAGCTTCCTGTCCGTTTCGCCCTTATGATGTATAATTGCCTTGATAAACTTCATCCACCAAAGCATCGGAGGTAGACTGATGATCTTCAGGGACAGGGCAGACGGCAAGGCGATGAGGGTCCCGAACTACAAGAAGCTGAACCCCTACATGTTCCCCAGCAGGGACGAATCCGTCCTGTACTGCACCGACAGGTTCAACATGGAGGAAGCCATCGCGATGCTGCTTGAGATCAACAGGGGCAAGCAGCCGGAAGACAGGATCAACCTCTTCCATGTGATACTAACCTCCCTGCTTCGCACGGTGGCGCAGCGACCCATACTGAACACCTTCGTGGCGGGGCAGAGGTATTACAGGAGAAACGAGATAATATTCAGCTTCGTGACCAAGAAGGAGATAACCGACGAGGGCATGGAGTCCTTCGTGAGGATCCCGCTTAAGCCGCAGGACTCGCTTCTGGACGTCACAAGGAAGATCAGGGAGGCCGTATCGCGGGGAAAGAGCGAGACCGGCAACACCACCGAGAAGGAGATAGACATAGTCATGGCCCTTCCCAGGCCATTCATCAAGGCATTCATGTGGCTGTACCGCTTCCTCGACTATCATAACCTCCTGCCGGGGGCGATGATGAAGACTGACCCCATATACTCGACGGCGTTCTTCACAAACCTCGGGAGCATCGGGATGGATTCGATCTACCATCACCTTTATAACTGGGGTACGTGCTCGATATTCATCTCGGTGGGCAAGCTGAAGAAGGCTCCCATCTACGAGACGAGGTCGGGAGATATGAAGATCGCAAGCGTGATAGACATGAAGATGACCCTGGACGACAGGGTGGCGGACGGGGTCTATTACGGAAACTCCCTCAAGCTTTTCAAGGACTTCGTGGAGCACCCGCGCCAGCTTCTGGAGCGGGCGGCACTGACAGAGGAACAGCTTAAGGAGCTGGACCTTAAGGACTGACCGGAGAAATCGTGCAGGCTCTCTTCGCCCGGGGTTCCGTCCCCGGGCTTCTTCATTCCGATGCTAATGCAAAGGAGTACATGCCGGAGGCAGGGAAACTATAATGGAGCCATGAAGGATGCGGGAGGTATCTGCCATGCTTTTCCGAAACCGCCCCGACGGGACCTATTTCAAGGTGCCAAGCTTCAAGAGGGTTCTCACCTATACATGTGTTACAAGGGATGAGGCGTGCCTTTACTACAAGGACACTATCCTTATGGACGAAGCCATATCCATGCTACTTGAGAGGAACAGGGGCAAGTCCCCGGATGACAGGGTCACCATACTGCATCTGATCATCGCGGCTTATGTGCGGACCGTCGTGGAGAGGCCGCTTCTGAACACCTTCGTCTCAGGGCATGACTTCTATCAGAGAAACGAGATATCGTTCAGCCTCGTGGCGAAGAAGCAGATGACTGACGAAGGCATCGAGGGTCTTGTGAAGGTCCGCTTCAGGCCGGAAGACACCCTTGAGGATATCGCCCGCAAAATGAAAGCATGCATAACAGAGGGCAAGAGCGATGCCGGAAGCAGCTCCGAAAAGGAGATAGACTTCCTGATGAAGCTGCCCAAGCCCATAATCGGCGCCTTCATGTGGCTCTACAAGCTTCTGGACGCTAACAACCTGCTGCCCGGCTTTATGATAGACACCGACCCTTCATACAGCACAGCCCTTGTGACGAATTTGGGCAGCATAGGGATAGACGGAGTGTTCCATCACCTGTTCAACTGGGGAAACAGCGGCGTAATAACCTGGATTCCCGAATTAGTGTAACGAGGGCGGCTCAACTCCCATGAGAGTGAAC
>CAZNZD010000109.1:0-3278 GCA_964577435.1 uncultured Clostridia bacterium | reverse complement strand
GTATCCTTGGTCAGTCTTGCTGAAAGCTGGAATTCGGGATATGATGTGCTCGCCGTTCGCAAGGGCCACTCTGGCATAGTGGCCTGTGGCGATGAATCCTATGCCCCGTCTATCCGCCTCCTCTATGAGCGTGGAGAACTTAAATGCCGGATTGCAAAGGACGCAGGGGTTCGGGGTCAGCCCTTCCCTGTATCCATCGATAACGGGCTTTATCACCGATTCCTCGAATTTGGCCGAAGAATCTATTATAATCAAATCTATATCGAGCCTGGATGCGACCGCCCTTGCCTTGTCGACGGTATGGCTGGGCACGGAGCCGGTCAGAATCGTAAGCCCGGTCACCGAGTAGCCGCTTTCCTTGAGAAGATGAACGGCAACCGAGCTGTCCACGCCTCCGGACATGCCAAGAAGCACCCGGGGCGGATACTTATGATAAGACATAGCATGCCTCCTTATCGGTTAGTATATTCTACAGTAATGCAAGGGGGATGGACATGGATTTCAAGCTTGGGCTTCCAATAAGGGCTTTCTGGGGTTTCATGAGCCCGTTCGTCAGGATCTGGATGAAGCTTCTGATGAATCCTACAATCGAGAACACCCTGCCAGCGGACCTAAAGCCACCCTATCTTATGATCTCCAATCATGTCACAGTATACGATGGCCTTCTTGTGGTTCTTAACTCCAAGCACCTTCCTGTCCTGGTCTTTGACGACGTGCAAAGCACGGACCCCTTCAAGAAGCTGCTATTCACCGAAGTAGGTGTTATATTCAAGCCTTCTGGCATGGCGGATGCCCTGACCATAAGGAAGATGGTGCGCGCAAAGGATGCCGGCAGGTCTCTTCTCCTGTATCCCGAGGGAGAGATAACCTGGGATGGGGATTCCAAACCTCTTGAGATGAACTTCGCCCGACTGGTGAGATTGCTTAGGGTGCCTGTAGTGCTTGCCAAGCTAAAGGGAGGATATACGAAGCAGCCCAACTGGTCGAATGTCACAAGGAAAGGCGGCTGTAAGCTCGAGTACAGCCTCATCGCCACCCCGGAGCAAGTGAAGTCGATGAACGACGAGGAGCTCCTCGATCATCTTAGGAAGGCCCATTCCCATAAGGAGATCGACTGGCTTGCAAGCCAGGAGGGCAAGGGTTTCATATACTCGACGCCTGCGCCTTCTAAGGGTCTGGAGCATCTTTTGTTCTGCTGCCCGTCATGCGGAGGGTACAACTGCATGACGACTTTCGACCCTGAAGCCATATCCTGCAGCAACTGCGGGTATACGGCCGGGGTCAGCCAGAGGCTGTCGCTGTTCCAGAAGGACAGCCCTCTGGTCTATGACGATATTCGCAAGTGGTACTCGTGGCAGAAGCAGCATTGGACAGCAGAGGTGGCAAGCCGCCTTGCCAAGGGCGGTGCCATTCTTACCGCCGAGTGCCCTCTAATTACATCCACGCCGATAGCCGGGGGTAAGACCAGACATATCGGCCACGGGCCTGCGGTTCTAGATGCCGATGGCATAACATACGTGCTTAATGACAGGACTAATGGTCGCGTAGGTATCGATGAAATCAAGGTCAGCCATTGCATCAAGTTCTCTGCAAACAAGGATTACAGGCTGATGATAAGGACCGAAGACCAGTTCCTCGTATTCCAGCTCACAGAGCCGAACCTTCCGGTTCTCTCATGGGAGCAGGCAATAAAGTATATCCAGCATGGCAGGAGAAGAGAGAAGCAAGGCTAAGCTATTGGCAGCACCCGTTCAGGTGAGCGCGTTGCAGGGTGCTGCCAATCTAACTATCTCTCGAAAGCAGTTACATGCCTTGTATAGTTGCCATCACGGAACATGTAGTAAGGCATCCAGGCGATGCCGAAATAGTTCATGAACACGTCCGATCTCTTCAGCATGTAGGGCGCCTCGGTGATCTGCTCGGCCACATCGGCCACTTGCTTTGCCAGCTCGTCCTGCTTCTCATCGAACTCCCTTTCCAGCTCATCCAGGTCGTCCTTCATGTCCTCAAGCTCCCTTTTCTCCCTGGTGAGCATGCTCTTCGCCTCTGTGGTCATCCTGGTCTTCGTTATCGAAGAGCCAAGGCTCCTCTTCCTTCCCATGAGCATGCCGATTATCGTGGAGCCCGCCGTCCCTATTGTGTCCATGGTGTGCTGGGTCACCTTCTGCTCCCTTAGGGCGACCTCACCTTCCTGCTTTCTTATCTTGTCCTCAAGGGCATCGATCTTCCTCTTGTACTTATCCTCCAGGACGTCCAGTTCCTCGTCCATCAGCTTCTCCGCCTGGCGCTTGCATCTTTCGAGGAAGTCATCCCTGTCTTCGCCTGGGGCTCCGTAGACTTTCAGCTTGTCGTTGGCCAGCACGGTTATCCTGATGTTCCTGTATGCCCAGTCCTCGAAATCGTCCGCTTTTAACTTCAGCAGCTTAGCGTCCGACAGCCAGCCGGGAATGGTCGCGAAGAGCCCGTTCGGTTCCGGGCTTCTGGATAGCCTCGAACCGTCCATCCAGGGGGATGAGCATTCCGCCCAATCGGGCCTGCCCAGCGTATCATCCTCAAGCAGGACGGTCTCCCTGCTGCTGTGCGAGACCCCAAGCTTAGCCGAATTGAACCGGATCTCCACCTGCGCAGTAAAGGCCGGCTTGTAGGCAAGCTCATACTCGCCTGGCACCTGCATGCTAAGCCCGGTCGCAGCCACAGCCCTGGATATGGTCATATCGGCGGGGACGAAGAACTCGTCCGTCCTGGACGGCGGGGCCGGCTTGGTCTTGAGGAAGCCCTCCGCCTCCGCTGCCTTCCTGCTTTCGTTAATGAGCGTTTGCGCCCCTATGGCAGTGGAAGGCTGTGAAGCTTCGGCCAGCTCGTTTAGCGCCGGGAGCATCTCCCTTGAAAGCGGGCCCGCAAGGTAATTCAGCACCTGCCTGGCATGGAAGACCCTTGGGCCGGGCCTGTTGACGTTGTTCATCAGGAACACCCTCTTGCCCAGGCTCGATATGATGTCGCTTATCGCTGAGGAATCCATGCCTCCGGTCAGCGTCTCCAGCCCGTCCATGAGCCTCATCTTGTCCCTTTCGGTCTGAAGCCTCCCTATGAACCAGGTGCCTATGTTCGACAGCGCCTTATAGTCGAGGTCTACCGGGTTCTGAGTCGCAAGAAGCAGCCCAACCCCGAATGCCCTGGCTTGCCTAATCATCCTGAGCATCACGTTTCTGGATGGAGGATTGCTCACAGGCGGCAGATAGCCCAATATCTCGTCGAAGTAGACGAGAGCCCTCAGGCCG
>CAZNZD010000108.1:0-3352 GCA_964577435.1 uncultured Clostridia bacterium | reverse complement strand
GACGTGAAAATCATGAAGAAGAATATCAGGTAGCACATCATATCCACGAGGGGTATGAGGTCCACCCTAGGCTTCCTCTTTCTCCTCGAAAGCTGCATCAGGATTCCCTCCCGCCCTCGTGTATGATCTCCGCTATCTCATGCTCGGAGTTAACCATGTCTGACACGTGCCTGTCTATCTGCGCCGTAAGGAAGCTGTGTCCGAGCACCGTGGGAGCTGCGACTATCAAGCCTGCGGCTGTAGTTATCAGCGCCTCCGCGATGCCTCCGGCAAGCTGCGACGGCGCCGTGATGCCCCCCAGCGAGTTCAGCACGTTGAAGCTCCTGATCATGCCCGTGACCGTCCCCAGAAGCCCCAGAAGCGGGGCGATGGTCGCGGTGGTCTCGAGCACCAGCATGTTCTTCTCCATGTTGTATACCTCATGCTGGGCGCCGCGCTCCATGATTTCCTTCAAAGTCGCGGGTTCGGAGTCGTGAGCCTGGACCGCGGTCCTGGCGAGAGCCGCTACCGGCCCCCTGTGGCTTCTGAGCATCGTAAGGGCTTCAAGGCTGCCGCCCTTCGAAAAGGAGGTCCTTAGCGTCTTAAGCACCTTCTCGGAATCTGTAGGCAGTATGCTCAGCTGAAAGACTTTGATGATAATCACAGCTAGCGAGAATACGGAGCTCAGAAGGATCGGGTACATTACCCAGCCGCCCATGCGAAATAGCTCAACCATCACAATACCTCCATAGAATAGGCTAGTTGCCCCCCTCAAATAAAGTAAACGTAGCGGGAGCGCCGTTAGTCTTACCGGCATCCGTTTTTTCCGAGTATTTTTCCCGGGACCAGCTGCCCAGAAGCGTCCTTGCATGGCCTATGGCCTCGGGGCTCGCGCTTCCCGACAGCATCCTTGCCAGCTCGGAAAGCCTTGCGTCGCCTTCCATGGCCTCCGCCCTGACAAATGATGAGATCCCGTCGTCCCCCTTGGTTATCCTTATGTGCATGTCCGCCGCCGCAGCGATCTGCGCCAGGTGAGTGACGGACAGGACCTGCGATCCCTCGGACGCCTCCTTGAGCTTCGCCGCCACGCTTATCGCCGCGGCGCCTCCCACCCCCTGGTCCACCTCGTCGAACACCTGCGCCCCGTTAAGCCTGGAGTATGCCCTTCCGGCGACCTTGAATGCCAGCATGAACCTCGACAGCTCGCCGCCTGAGGCCACTTTCGAAAGGGGCTTAGGCTCCTCACCGACGTTCGCCGAGAACAGGAACTCGGCTGCGTCAAGCCCGTTCGCCCCCGCATACACGCCCTCCTGGCACTCCTCGGCGCCTGCCGGGCCCCTCGGGGAGATCATGGCCACGAACCTCGCCTTGGGCATCATCAGCTCGGCGAGCCTCGCCTCCACCTCCGAAGACATGTACCTTGCCGCTTGCTCCCTAAGCGAGCTTAGCTGCCGCATGGTTCCCAGCATCTCGGCCCTCTTCAGCTCGCAGTCAAGCCTTGCGGCATCGGTCCTTACCTCAAGCTCCCTCAGTTCCGCCGAATCCTGCCTGCATTTCTCCAGGTACTGCTGAAGCTCGTCCGCCTCAAGCCTGTACTTCCTCTTGACCCTTCCTATCTCGGCCAGCCTTTGCTCCACTATGGAGGCCCTCTCGGGGTCCATGTCCAGCCCATCTGTGAGCCTTCTTACGGCCTCCGCCGCATCTGCCAGCCCGATCAAGGCCGCTGAAAGCCCTTCTTCCACCGCCTGCGTCCCGATTCCGAGCCTTCCTGCCGACGAGACGCTGTCGAGAGCCGATTTGGCAAGGTCCACGGCCGGCATCTGGTCGTTACCTGTATCATATAGCGCAGCATAGGCCGCATTCAGAAGCTCTAGGAGCTTTCCGGTGTTGGCAAGCACCTTGGATTCCGCCGCAAGGGATGCCTCCTCGCCCGGCTCCACGGCGGCTTCTGCGAGCTCCTTCACCTGGAAGTCCAGGTAGTCCAGCCTCGCCTGCCTGTCCGCGGCCTTCTCGGAGAGCTCCTTGAGCCTCCCTGATGCCTCTGCCCATGACTCGTATCTTGCCTTGGAATCAACAAGAAGCTTCCTGCCCTCTTCGGTAAGGAATGAATCCACCGAGGCCAGCTGCACCGATGGCTTAAGCATGTTGAGCCCGTCGTGCTGGCCGAATATGTCTATCAGGCAGCCTGCGGCCGCGGCTAGCTCGCCTGCGCTAACAAGCTTACCGTCGATTCTTGCGCGGGATTTTCCGGCCTTGGTGATCTCCCTAGAGAGTATCAGGACCCCTTCCTCCTCGGGCGTTATCCCGAGCTCCAGCAGGGCCCTTCTGGCCTCATCCTCGCGATTTATATCGAAAGCCGCCTCTATCGCGGCGGCTTCCCTGCCTTTTTTGACGAACTGCGCGTCTGCCCTTGCGCCCGAGATGAGTGCCAGGCAGTCGACGATTAGCGATTTGCCTGCCCCCGTCTCGCCCGTCAGGACGTTTAGCCCATCTGAGAAGGACAGCTCGACCTCGTCGATGAGGGCGTAATCCTTGACCTTAAGGTGTCTTAGCATGCGCACCTCCTGGTGCGTTGTCTTCGCTTTTACTTCCTGAGCTGGTCCAGCCTTCTTACCACATCGCCTACTATGTCCTTCGGCTTGACGATCATCAGTATGGTGTCGTCGCCGGCCAGCGTGCCGACGACTTCCTTCCACCCGAGCTCATCGAGCACGGCTGCCACCGCATGGGCGGCTCCTATTACGGTCTTTATGACGACGATGTTCTCGCTTTCCTGGATGCTGACCACATCGTCCTTCATGACCCTCTCGATCCTCTTATTCAGGTTCTCAAGGTTCCTCTCCTCAGGTGCAGTATATTTATACCTGCCGTTGCTTGCCGGGCCCTTCACCAGCTCGAGCTCCTTCAGGTCGCGCGAGACGGTGGCCTGGGTCACCTCTATTCCGTCGGCCTCCAACAGCTTCGCCAGCTGCTCCTGAGTCTCCACGGTGTGGGTCTTTATGAGCTCGAGTATCTTCTGGTGACGTCTGTGCTTCATCAGAACACCCCTAATCCGGCTCCGCTAAAGCCTGCCTTCTTTGAGCCTCTCCTTTAGGATACCGTAAAAATTCCTTTCTCTCAACCGTATAAACAATGTTGTATATACAGATTTTTTCGCGCGGAGCTCGTCTCCCGCCTCAAGGCGCCTGAACACCTGGCCGTCGACTGCAAGCATGGCGTCCTCGTTGCAGCTCTCCACGACAACCCTGAGCCTGCCGTCCCCTTTGACCACTATGGACCTTGAGAACAGCACATGCGGGCAGATGAAGGTGGCGACGAGCACATCAAGGTCCGGCGAGACAAGAGGGCCCCCCGCGGAAAGGGAATAGGCGGT
>CAZNZD010000107.1:0-3469 GCA_964577435.1 uncultured Clostridia bacterium | reverse complement strand
AGGGCGGCGGCCACGGAGACTACCGGATGATAGTCTTCGCGCCGGCGAGCATCCAGGAGATGGTTGACCTGATATACATATCGTTCGAGAAGGGCGAGAAGTACCGCATGCCGGTCATGATACTGGCAGACGGCGTCCTCGGACAGATGATGGAATCCGTGGAGTTCCCAGAGATGAAGGAAGTCCCGGATCCCAAGACCAGAAGCTTCGCTGTGACAGGGGCCGAGGGAAGGCCGTCACGCGTGGTCAAGGCGTTCGACCTGGATCCGGACAAGATGTACGACCTAAACATGGAGCTTGCCGACACCTATGCCAAGGTGGCGGCGGAAGAGACCAGGGTGGAGCAGTACATGATGGAGGACGCGGAGCTCGCCCTCGTAGCTTACGGCACCTCAAGCAGGGTTTGCCGCTCAGCCGTCGACAAAGCGAGGGCCGAGGGGTTGAAGCTGGGCCTCATCAGGCCTGTGACAGTCTGGCCCTTCCCTACGGAGGCGATAAGGCAAGCCGCATCTAAGGTTAAGGGCTTCCTGGTGGTGGAGATGAGCCTAGGACAGCTCATCGAGGACGTCAGGCTGGCCGTGGACGGCAAGAGGCCAGTGGCCCTGCACGCCGTCCCCGGAGGCCTCGTGCCCAAGAGGGACGATGTGCTCGCCAAGGTGAGATCTCTCATGGAAGGGAGGGGGATGTAGGCATGCAGGAAGTTTACAGGACCGCAAAGTCCCTTACCAAGAAGACCATGCATTACTGCCCCGGATGCGCGCACGGCATCATCCATAAGCTGGTCGCCGAGGCGATCGACGAGCTCGGTATTAGGGAGAAGACAATAGGAGTAGCGCCCGTCGGTTGCGCCGTGCTTGCGTACCTTTACTTCGACACCGACTTCACGGTGGCCGCCCACGGCAGGGCACCTGCCATGGCGACAGGGATAAAGAGGGTCCATCCTGACAAGGTGGTCTTCACCTACCAGGGCGACGGGGACCTCGCTTCAATCGGCACGGCCGAGATCGTGCACGCCGCGATGAGAGGCGAGAAGATCACGGTCATCTTCGTCAACAACGCGATATACGGCATGACGGGAGGCCAGATGGCACCGACCACGCTGGTCGGGCAGAAGACCAGCACCTCGCCTTACGGAAGGCAGCAGGAGCACTGCGGAAGCCCGATAAGGATGAGCGAGATGCTCGCCACCATACCGGGCGCCTACTACGTCACAAGGGTATCAGTGACGACGCCGGCCAACCTCGCAAGGGCGAAGAAGGCAATCAAGAAGGCCTTCCAGAACCAGCTCGAGGGCAAGGGCCTGAACATCGTCGAGGTGCTCTCAACATGCCCTACCAACTGGGGACGCGCCCCCTTTGAGTCCATGAAGTGGGTCGACGAGAACATGGCGCCCTATTACCCTCTCGGCGACTTCAAGGTTACTGAGGAGGCGAAGTAGATGCAGAAGGAGTACATACTTTCCGGCTTCGGAGGCCAGGGGCTCATGCTTGCCGGCATGCTTCTTTCGGAAGCCGGCATGCTGGAGGGCAGGAACGTCTCCTGGATACCCTCCTACGGCCCTGAGATGAGGGGCGGCACTGCAAACTGCGCGGTTGTCGTGTCTGAAGAGCCGATCGGCTCGCCCATCGTGGACAATCCCGATGTCGTCGTGGCGATGAACCTTCCCAGCATGGACAAGTTCGAGCCCATGATAAAAAGCGGTGGCATAATGGTCTATAACTCAAGCCTCATCAAGAGGGGGCCGGCAAGGGCCGACATAACCTATGTGGCCTGCCCCGGAACGGCAATCGCAGAGGGGCTCGGAAACGACAAGGTGGCTAACATGGCCATGCTTGGAGCCCTTATGGCGGCAGACAAATGGGTGAAGGCGGAGTCTTTGGAGAAGGTCCTTCACAAGAAGATGACCGGCTCCAAGGCCAAGCTCATACCGCTGAACATCGAGGCCATCAAGAAGGGGGCGGAGGCCTTAAGGTAGGCAATCCCGCAATATGCTCCGGGCGCATGAACCTGCGCCCGGTTTTCATTTTAAGGGGGAGAACCTGATGAAGTGCGAATGCGTTAAAACCTCTTCGGAGGTCCGGCTCTCCGGCAGGACGGTCTTCAGGGGAAGGATACTGACCCTGGAGGAGGATGCAGTGCTTCTGCCCACGGGAGGGCAGTCCACAAGGGAGGTCGTAAGAAGCTCGGATTCGGTGTCTTGCTGCATCAGGGATGACAAAGGGGCATATTGCCTCGTCAGGCAGTACCGCTATCCTGCGGGAAGGCTCCTCTGGGAGATACCGGCCGGAAGGATGGAAAGCGGGGAGGCCCCCGAGGATGCCGCGGTGCGCGAGGCGGCTGAGGAGACATCACTTTCCTCAAGGATAGTCCGCCGGTTGTTCGGCTTCTACCTTGCGGCGGGATTCGCAACGGAGTACATGCACATGTTCCTCATGGAGGCCACGGGCCCGTCCGATGCCGAGCCGGACGAGGATGAGCTGATCGATGCCCGGTTCTTCACGCTTCAGGAGCTTGAAGGCATGCTTTCCGAGGGCATGATCGAGGATTCCAAGACGCTGATCTTCCTGAACTGGCTCCTTGCCGGGGGCAGGTAGCACGTGCCACTGCCGCGCCTTTGTGATATTATGTAAACACAATTCGTTGGAGGCGGTCTGATGCACGAGCTAACCGAGGACTTCCTGAACTTCCTCGCAGTGGAAAGGGGCCTGTCCGAGAACACATTGGAGGCCTACGCAAGAGACCTCATGGACTTCGAGGACTTCCTTTCGGGAGGAAAGGGCGCAGTTGTTAACGCAAGCCTTCTAACAGGCGCGGAGAGCAGGACCGTGTCGGCTTTCGTGTCGCACCTGAGCGCCCAGGGCCTGTCGGCGGCGAGCGTGGCAAGGAAGCTCACCACCATAAGGGGCCTCTACAAATACCTGGTGAGGCAGGGGACGATAATGGCTGACCCTGCGGCCCCGGTGGAATCGGTCAGACAGCACAGGCCGCTTCCCAGATGCCTCAGCATAGAGGACATGAAGACCCTCATGGAATCCCTGTCGACGAGGACGCCCAGGGACATGAGGGACCTTGCGATGCTCGAGGTGCTCTACGGCTGCGGTCTGAGGGTGAGCGAGCTGGTATCGCTGAAAGTGGGCGACGTGAACACCGAGCACGGCTATGTAAGGTGCATCGGTAAGGGCAGCAAGGAAAGGATCGTCCCGCTAGGCAACTTCGCGGCCAGGGCGGTCGATTCATACCTGGCCCACGGAAGGTCGCCGCTGTGCAACATGAGGCCCAGCTCCTGGCTTTTCGTGACGTCGGACGGGAGCCCGATGACAAGGCAGGCCTTCTGGAAGAACCTGAAAAAGCGCTGCATCGCGGCAGGGCTCGGCTCCGAGGTGAGCCCGCACACGCTCAGGCACTCTTTTGCGACTCACCTTCTGGAGAACGGGGCGGACCTGAGGGCTGTCCAGGAGATGCTGGGGCA
>CAZNZD010000106.1:0-3513 GCA_964577435.1 uncultured Clostridia bacterium | reverse complement strand
CTCTGGATTCGGCGGGTCGAAGAACGGGGGTACGAAGAGCCGCGCGCCATTTGAACCCATCTGGTGGATGTCGTATACGACCTCAGGGAACCAGTCGTGATAAAGGACTTTGCCTACGTTCCTGCTTTCTGGCAGGTTGAACATGAACCAGTCCCTGTTGTCGTCGTGGCCGGTATAGTAATGATAAAGGTACGGCGGGGCCGTTCCCTCATACTTCGTATCAAGATACTGCCTGTACCAATCCACGGTCATAACATGGCCGTCGGGATTTAGCGATGGCACGAAGAGCAGGATTACGTTGTCGAGGACCTCCAGCAGGTCCTTGCCCTCGGCCGACGCGTAAGTGTATATGGCGTTGATGACGGCATGGACGCCGCCTATCTCGGTAGAGTGTATGGAGCCGCCAACCAGGTACACCGCCTTGGCCTGGGATTTCAGCGCGTCTATCTCGGTTTGGGATAGACCGCGCGGGTCGGCCAGCTTCTTTTGTATCATCTTGTAGTACTCGAGATTCGCTATGTTATCCTCGGAGCTTACGATCGCCATTATCTGCCTTTCTCCGAGGACGGTGGGGCCGATGTCCTGATAGGCCACCCTTGCGGACTCCTTGTCCAGAAGCTGCAGGTAGGACTTGATGTCAGGCCAGGCGCACAGCTTCCTGCTGGTGCCGGGCTTGAAGCCGAAGTAATCCGCGGGGGAGGTAACTTGAGCCTCATCGGCTGCTGCCGTGGATACGATCATTACCACGGCGATGAGTGCGACAGAAAGGAACGCTAACAACCTTCTGCTGTTCATCGGGACACCTCCTTTAGTTGTCTGCGGGCTGGGCCGGCGGGATGCAGAATGCATCGGTTGAGTTGACTTACCCCGGCGCCAAGAAAGACTTCAACGCCGGCGGGTTTTATCCTTCCATAAAAAGGGTGAAACTGATGGAAATATTCGCGGAAAAACTATCATGTAATGGATATATTCAAAACCATTAAAGAAAACCCAGTCCGCATTGAAAGGAAATGTCCGGTTGATTCATAAGCCTCCGATGCTATAAAATACAATTTGCCGTCCTTGATAATTGACTTCAGGTACGGTGGCACGGAGAGATGGCTGAGCGGTCAAAAGCGCTCGCCTCGAAAGCGAGTGGGCCGGAAACGGCCCCGTGAGTTCGAATCTCACTCTCTCCGCCATAAAGGAATAATCCTTCCGGATTGGCGCGCGTCGGGCGCGTCGGGCCGGTCACGGAGAGGTGGCTGAGATGGTCTAAGGCGCTCGCCTGGAGAGCGAGTAGGCAGATGACCTCTGCCTCGTGGGTTCAAATCCCACCCTCTCCGCCATTTTTAGGACCTTGGCCGCGCTAGGCGGGGAGTTAGCGGTGCCCTGTACTCGCAATCCGCTGCAGCGAGGCGTAATTCCTGCCCCAGGCACTCATTTTTGAGGCAGCCCGGCGCAAGCGGCATTGATATCCGGGTCCTGCGCAATGCGGACCTGTGAACCCCGTCAGGATCGGAAGATAGCAGCGGTAAGCAGTAAACCGCATGTGCCGCGGGGCAGCCTGGATGGAGTCGGCTACGTCGGTCCCGCTCGGAAGTGCTTGTCGAAGGCAGGTGCGCGGCCATCTCTTGTGGCGGGCTCGGTTGGAGCCCGCCTTTTTTCCATATATCCGCAGCATTCGGGCTAAGACTTGAAGGGCGCGAAGGAGGGACGACATGTCATACCTATCCCTATATAGGCAGTGGCGGCCCCAGATGTTCGAGGACATCGTGGGCCAGGAGCATATAGTCCGCACCCTCAGAAACGCGATTGCCAACAGCCGCGTAGTTCACGCCTACATGTTCTCGGGGCCCAGGGGAACCGGCAAGACCTCGACTGCCAAGGTGTTCGCCAAGGCGCTCAACTGCGCGGAAGGGCCTACCGTCAAGCCATGCGGCAAATGCGTGTCTTGCCTTGCCGTGAAGGAAGGAAACGCTCTCGACGTAATCGAGATAGACGCCGCCTCCAACAGGGGAATCGATGAGATCAGAGACCTTAGGGACAAGGTCAGGTTCTCGCCTGCCCAGGGCAGGTACAAGGTCTATATCATAGACGAGGTCCACATGCTTACTATGGAGGCCTTCAATGCGCTTCTGAAGACGCTTGAGGAGCCGCCCTCGCACGCCATCTTCATACTCGCGACCACTGAATCAAACCGCGTCCCGTCGACGATACTGTCCAGGTGCCAGCGCTTCGACTTCAACAGGCTTAACGTGACGCAGCTGTCTGAGCATCTGAGGAAGATCTGCGAGCAGATCGGCGTATCCTTCGAGCCCGACGCGCTCACCCTCATCGCAAGGAAGGCTGAAGGAAGCGCAAGGGATGCCCTCGGGCTCCTGGAGCAGGTGAGCGGATCAGGAGACAGGCTGACGACCTCCCTGATATCCGAGATGCTCGGAGCCACCGCGTTCGACAGGCTTGACGAGATCGCGCTCGCAATCGGAGAGGGCGATCCAGGAAGGCTCTATCCCTTGGTTTCCGACACCCTGGCATCTGGGACGGACCCCAGGCAGCTTATGGCAGAGGTCGGTGAGCATTTCATGGACATGATGCTGGCCGCCGAGTGCCCAGACAGGCTGGACCTCCTGCATTCAGGGGAGGAGCGCTTCAGCGAGCTTTCGAGATCTTCCGCGCTATTTGCGAAGGGAAGGCTGAACACAATAATCAGATCCATCGGCATCGGCCTCGCGGAGATAGGAAAGGCTCAGAACCCGAGGCTCACCATGGAGCTGTTCCTCGCAAGGCTGCTAGGCCTGCAGGAGGAGCCGGAAAGGGAAGCCCACGCAAGGCCCGCCGCGCAGATGCAGGTGCCAAGGAAGCCCGTCCGTACTCAGCAGCAAGCTGAGGCTGCGCCTCATCCTGAGCCCGAAATATCGCCATCCGAAGCGCCTGCTGCGGCGCCACCGAGGAAAGCCCCTGCCGCAGATAAGCATGCCGAAGGGCAAAGTAAGCCTCAGGCCCAGGACAGCCAGAAGCCGCCGGAGGCTTGGGCGAGGATACTTGAGGAGGTCCGCAGGAGAAGCGTCAAGGTGGAAGCCCTCGCAAGGCAGGGCAGGGCCTTGATGGAGGATGGCATCGTCGTGCTGGAATACTCGGCTGACTGGTCCTTCCACCATCAGAAGATGTCTGAGCCCGTAAACGAGAAGGTCATGTCGGAGGCTGTGAAGGCGGTCCTTGGAGAAGGCACCGGGTTCATCTGCCGGCTGGCGGCGGAGGATTCGTTGGCGGCACAGCCGCAGGAGAAGGCGCCGAAGAGGGAATCAGACGCGGCAAAGGCGTCCTCAGGCAGGGCGAAACCTATTGCCACTAGAGCTGGCGAGAAGCCTAAGGGAGCCATCGAACCTGCGGAGAAGGCCGTGGATGAAGAGGCCGTCAGAAGGAGCCTGGAGAAAGCTAAGGCGCTCTTCAGCGAGGTCGAGATCAAGCTTGAGGAAGATAAGTAGCGGAGGTACGGTTAAATGGGCATGAACATGCAGAAGATGATGAAGC
>CAZNZD010000105.1:0-3734 GCA_964577435.1 uncultured Clostridia bacterium | reverse complement strand
CAGGGTCTCCATGGCTACTGCGCCAAGGTTGTCTCCCTTGACGAGCAGCTGGCCGTCTATGATGCCGATGAAGTCGTTCTGCTTGATCTCGATTCCATTCAGCTTGGTGTCCCTTACGGCATAGGTTATCTCGCCGCTTACGACGTTTGCCAGAGCCTTGCCCATCCTCTCGAAGTTTTCCTTGGCAGGCAGCTCGGTGTTATAGGACATCATGGCTGAAATGCCCTGCTGCATCGACTTCGATGGGACGACGTGCACCTTGGCTTTGACGACATCGGCGGCCTGCTTTGCCGTCAGGATGACGTTCTTGTTGTTGGGCAGCACTATTACTTCCTTTGCCCCTGTTGCATCAATTGCGTCTGCAATCTCCTTAATGGAGGGATTCAGGGTCTGTCCGCCTATCACGCAACCGTCAATGCCCAGGCTCTCGAATATCTCCTGAAGCCCCTCGCCAGCCGCCACAGCAACTGTCGCCACCGGCTTGGGCGCTTTCCTCACTTCAGAAGGCTGCGCAAGGACATGGGCATCATGCTTCGTTTCTGCATGGGGCTCACCCTGCTTGTTGCCGGCGAACTCGGGCATCACGAAGTCTTCATGCTGGTCTGCCATGTTGTTAATGTGGATTTCATGAAGAGTGCCGTACTTGACGACCTTTTCCAGGACCTTGCCCGGATTGTTGGAATGGATGTGGACCTTCACCGTCTCCGGGATGCCTACGACAAGCATGCTGTCCCCAAGAGCTTCTATGTCCTTCCTGATCTTGTCTTCCTGCAGGTCGCTGCCCTTGATTATGAATTCGGTGCAGTACCTGAACTCTATGTGGGCAAGCTCTTTCCTGTCTTCCTGCCTTATGCCTGTCACCTTGGGTTCAGCTGCGAGGACAGCGATATCCACACCCTGGAGCGAAGCGATGAAACCCTCAAGGAAGAATACGTAGCCTTTTCCGCCAGCGTCCACTACTCCGGCCTCTTTCAGGACAGGCAATAGCTCCGGGGTCTTCTCAAGTGCGATCTTGGCGCCCTCAAGGGCGCTTTTCACGACGTCGACAACTTCATTGGCGCCTTTGGAGGCTTCGACGGCCTCCCTTCCCGCAAGTCGGGACACTGTGAGGATAGTGCCTTCGACGGGTTTGATGACCGCCTTATAAGCCATGTTCGAGGCTTCCATGAGCGCCTCCGCGACGTCTGTAGGATTTGCCGTCTTCTTACCCTTCAGCCTAACGGAGAACCCCCTCATAAGCTGAGAGAAAATGACTCCGGAGTTGCCCCTTGCCCCCATTAGGCAGCCCAGCGCTATGCTGTTGGCGACCTCGCCTACCTTCTCGGCAGGATACTTGTCGATCTCCTTCACTGCGGAGCTCATTGTGAGGTACATGTTCGTACCTGTGTCCCCGTCAGGTACCGGGAAGACGTTCAGAGCGTCTATAGTCGCCTTCCTCTCGCCAACATAAGCTGCAGCGTCCCTGAATGCCTTGATGAGCGTCTTGCCGTCGAGGGGCTTTACGGCAGCCGCCTTGTTTGTGACTGCCATCAGCGCTTATCCTTTCCGACGCTGTTTACGCGGACGCCCTGGACGGTGATTTTGACTTCTGTCACCTTCAGGCCGGTCATCGCCTCAACGACGTACCTTACCTTCTCGACTACGTTCTTGGCCACCTCGGTGACCTTTGTACCGTATTCGACCACCACGAAGAGGTTTATCCTCACTTCCTCCCCGTCTACTTTCACTTCCACGCCCTTGCTTATATTCTCCATGCCCAGGAGCTCTGCAATCCCGTCAGTGAACGTGCGCGAGGCCATGCCGACAAGGCCATAGCTCTCGTGGGCGGCCATCCCCGCAATCGCGGCGATGACGTCGTCGGAGATGGAAATCTGGCCCCATGCCGTCTTCAGCTCTCTTGCCATCAGCTTTCCTCCAAACCAAGAAACTCGCAAATCATGACCGCTCATGCTTTGCTGCCATTAAATTATTCTAACCATTTGAATAAAATCATTCAATCATTGGTTAGATATTCAAATCATAACAGTTAGAGACCCATGAAAACCGCCACTCGGAAATATGCGCCGTTTTAGATGCGTCTATTGCAACAATCGCTACGCGGTGGTATATTTACATAGTAACTTAACTTGGAGTATTAGGCCTTGCAAAGGAGGTTATCATATGTCGAAAGTCTGTGATGTCTGCAATAAGGGTCCGGTCTACGGGCACAATGTCAGCCATTCAAACATCCACACGAAGCGTAGGTGGCTTCCCAACCTGCAGACCGTGAAGGCGATCGTGGACGGCAGCCCCAAGCGCATCAGGGTATGCACGAACTGCCTGAAGTCGGGCAGGGTAGTCCGCGCGAGCTAATCCATTAGGGTTAGGCAGTTTTCTTTGAGGAAGGGCATCAGGCCCTTCCTCTTTGCTTTTCCGGTCGAGCTATGCCTCCTGAGCCAGCCTCTCAATCTCATCCATGACTTCGATCAGGACCTTCGCTGCTCCTACCGACCCCGCATGATAGATGCCGGCCGGATCGAACTCGCCGTGCCAGTCGGATCCTCCTGTGGCAACCAGCCCGTGCTGCCTGGCAAACTTCCTGTACCTTGCCTGCGATGACCTGTCGTGCCTGGGATATGATGCCTCAATTCCCATCAATCCGGCTTCAACAAGCTCGTTTAGCAGAGGATCCGCCCCTGATGTACCCGGATGGGCTATCACGGGGACTCCGCCGCCCTGCCTGATGCAGCCTATGGCTCCGGCCGGGCTCATGTCGGAGGTCGGTTCGAATGCCGCGCCTCCTATGTTAAGCCATATGTTGGCCCTCTCGTCGAACTGTCCTTTGAACCTGTCTTTTATCGCCCTGAACAGGTGCGCCCTTCCCACAACGCCTTTGCCCTTGTAAGAGAGGACGAAATCCTCTTCGATGGGGCATCCTAGCCGGTTGAGGCTCTCTATCATCCTCTTCATCCTGTCCGACCGTAGTTTCTTCATTCCCTCCAGAACCCTAATGAAGGCTTCTGCAGGCTCATTCGGGAAATACCCCAGTATGTGTACTTCGGTGTTTCCTTTCACTGTGGACATCTCGACGCCCGGCAGGAATCTTATGCCAAGCTCCATGGACTTTGCGCGAGCTTCAGGTATCCCGTCCATTATGTCATGGTCTGTAAGGGCGAGGCCGGAGAGCCCCTTCTCGGCGGCTTTGGCAGCCACTGCCTCCGGGGCCTCCTTGCCGTCCGAATGGTAGCTATGCGTATGCAGGTCAGCGTATCCTTGATATCGCGATTGTGACGAGCTCATCATTCACTTCCCATTCCTTGACGTACTCGGCTTCGAACGTGCCGGAGGATATCTCCTCAGCCAGCGTCTCTTCCTTGATATAGCCTTCGAAGCGCGCGAGCGCCTCCTCTGCCATGGCGCCGCCCTTGATCATCACCTTGATCCTGTCCTCTATCTGGAAGCCCGCCTCTTTCCTTGAGTTCTGTATCCTATTTAGGAGCTCCCTCAGGAATCCTTCCAACAATAGGTCTTCCGTAACCTCGGTTGAAAGAGCTGCCTTCCTTCCCTTCTGGGATACTGCGCACCAGCCGGGCCTCTGCACGGTCTCCACGACAAGCTCCGAGGCTTCAAGAATTACATCTTCATCATCGAGCTTGAAGGTGACGGGGTTCCCCTTCGCCGCCTCCTCAGCCTGCCCTGCGCTTGCTGAAGCGACCGCTGCTGCCAGTGCCTTCATCCTCGGCCTCATCTTCTTG
>CAZNZD010000104.1:0-3765 GCA_964577435.1 uncultured Clostridia bacterium | reverse complement strand
ATATTCTCGGTGGAAGTCGCGTAGGATAGCCTTATATACTCCTGGTCCTCGTCGTCGTACTTCTTGCCGAAAGCAGTCCTTGCCAGCACTGCGACACCCGCCTCATAGAGAAGCTTGTCAGCCAGCTCCTTCGCATCCTTGAAGCCCAGCTTCCTGCAGGCCTCGGTCACGTTGGGGAACACATAGAACGCGCCCTTCGGCATGTGGCAGGTGAAGCCCGGAACCTTCCTGAGCTCCTCGACTATGATTTCGCGGCGCTTGGCGAACACTTCCTTCATGTCGTCGGCGCCCTTCTGGGATCCTTCGAGGGCCTCTATTCCTGCCACCTGGACGAATGTGGTCGTGCAGGACTCATCGTTCGTGACAAGCTGCGTCACTGCTTCCGCAATTGTAAGCGGCATCACGCCGTAGCCGAGCCTCCAGCCCGTCATCGCATATGTCTTCGACATGCCGTCCAGGATTATGGTGCGCTCCTTCATTCCGGGCACGGATGCGATGCTCGCATGCTCCCCGCCGAATATGAGCCTGGAGTAGATCTCATCGGAGAGGACGGTGATGTCGTGCTTGATGCAGAGCTTGGCGATCTTCTCGAGGTCAGCCATAGGTATCGAGCCGCCTGTGGGGTTGTGGGGGCTGTTTATCACCATGAAGGTAGTCTTGGGCGTGATGAGCTTCTCTATCATGTCGACGTCAACGGAGAAGCCCTTCCCCTCCAGTATCTGATAAGGGACCGCCTTGGCTCCTGCGAAGTTGATGACAGACTCATATATCGGATAGCCGGGATTGGGGTAAAGTACCTCGTCCCCCTCGTCCACGCAGGCCAGTATCGAATGGAAGATGATCGGCTTGCCGCCTGGCACGGCGACTACTTCCTCAGGCACCACGGGGATTCCGCGCGTCCTTGAGATGTAGCCTGCGACCGCCTTCCTGAACTCAGGCATGCCCTGCGAGCCGGTATAGTGCGTCATGCCCTTGTCCAGCGCCTCATGGCACTTGTCGATGATGTTCCTCGGTGTGTCGAAGTCCGGTTCGCCTATGCTGAATGAGATTATGTCCTTTCCCTCTGCGCGCAGCTTGTTGATCTTCGCAAGGGTAGTGAACGCATTCTCCGTGCCCAGCCTCTTGATCCTCTCTGCAAGCTTCATGGCTCATACCTCCGAAATTTCATATTCCGTAATTCAGATTATCACGAGAAGGCATGCCTTACTATTGCTTGGGCCTGTTCCTTTTTCCGGACAATGCGCTAAGGCGTACTTCCACCATGCAAGTCCTTCTTCCCTCGCTGTCGCTGCAAAGCTCGCCTGGTGCCGCAAGCCTTGAGGTGAGCACCGCAATCGCCGCCTTCTTCTCTTCCGGATCATCTATTACCCTGGCCTCGCCCTCGGCCATGACCGATGTATAGTAGGATGTCATCTCCACCCTGTCGATTGCGATATCCCTTACCACGGTGAAGCCAACCCTGGGGTTCGCCCTTATGTTGTCAAGTTTCCTTCCTGCCAGCGCGCAATGGAAGATGATCCTGCCGTCCTCGTATATGTAGTTCACCGGAGTCGCCATGGGCTGCCCGTCCGCTCCGCATGTCGCCAGGTATCCCAGCTCCTCCTCCTTAAGTATCTGCTCCACTTCCGCGCTTGACTCTATGAGCCGGTCCTTCCTTCGCATCGGTGTCCCTCCTGTATCTGTAAACTATATGCATGATGTTATAATCAAGTTAATGCCATTTCCGGAGGTGATATCTATGAGGACCAGGTCCTTCGCGTCCCTGGCATTGATGGCCGCCCTAATCGTGATTCTATCATTTCCAGCCCTGGCGGTTGAGCCCATCGGCCCCTCCGACATGATTTATTTCATAATGACCGACAGGTTCTACGATGCCGCCCCGAACGAGGCTTTCGTGAACAAGAAGGATATCTCAAGCTACCACGGCGGAGACCTATTAGGCATCATGGAGAAGCTGGACTACATTAAGTCGCTGGGTTTCACCGCGATATGGATAACGCCCGTGGTCGACAACCAGTCGGGGGGCTACCACGGCTATTGGGCTACGGACTTCTACGCCGTTGACGAACACCTCGGCACGATGGACGACCTGAAGGCGCTAGTATCCAAAGCCCACAGCATGGACATGAAGGTGATCATGGACCTCGTGATAAACCATACAGGCTCGCTTCACCCTTATGTGTACGACAAGCCCGAATGGTTCCACAGGAAGACCTCCATAGACGACTGGAACAACCAGGCACAGGTTGAAAACGGCTGGCTTGCCGGCCTTCCGGACTTCGACCAGTCGAACCCGGAGGTGATGGCTTACCTCATTGACATGGCTAAGTTCTGGATAAGGGAGTCCGGCATAGACGGATTCAGGCTGGATACTGTCAAGCATGTCCAGAAGGAGTACCTGGCGGAGTTCGTCAGAGCAATAAAGAAGGATTACCCTGGCTTCTACATGATAGGCGAGATATTCGACAGCCGGGCCCCTTTCATCGAGGGCTATTCTGAGACCGGAATAGACGGCTTCCTCGACTTTCCCATGTACTACGGCATCAACAACTCCATAGCGAGGGACGAAGGGTCAATCGGGCTATGGAACGCGGTCAACGCCGGCAGGTCCTACTCGAACAGGCAGCTTATGGGCACTTTCCTGGACAACCACGATGTACAGCGCTTCATACACCGCCTCGACGATCCCATCCCCAAGCTCAAGCAGGCCCTGGCGGTCGTGATGACATATACCGGCATCCCTATCGTGTACTACGGTACGGAAGTGGCATTGCCAGGAGGAAACGACCCTGACAACAGGAGGGACATGGTCTTCGACGAGAACGAGGCGACAGATGCGGTCCGCAGGCTCACAACGATAAGAAGGGATAACCCTGAGCTCGTCTACGGCGACATCTCCCTCATCAATGTGGGTTCAGGCGGCTTCTGCTATCAAAGGAGGCTGGACGGCTCCTCCATCGTGCTTCTTCTGAACCTGAGGGATGCGGACAGGGAATTCACCTTGAGCCTTCCCTCGCCCGAGGGCTTCACTTCCTATGAGGACATCTTCGAGAGCGGGCTCAAGGGCCCCATAACAGATGGGCAGATAGTCATCAGCTCACCGGCGATGTCGGTGCAGATACTGAAGCTCAGGTAAGCGAAGTAGCGGAGGCTTACAGCCTGCAGAAAATGAGAATGCCGCCCTCGCCGGGCGGCATCTTCATTTCTGACGCCTCATTGCCTCAACCCTTCACGCTTCCCATGGTAAGGCCGCCTACAAGGTACTTCGACAGCGATATGAACAGCACCGTGACCGGTATCGCCGTCACCAGCGCCGCCGCTGAGTATATTCCCCATTCGGTGGAGAACGACCCCTGCAGGGCGATAAGCCCTATAGGCAGTGTCAGCATGCTCCTGTCAGTGATGAGTATCCTCGCCACGATGAACTCGGACCACGCCCCCATGAAGGCGAACAGCGCGCACAGCGCGACTGCGGGTTTAGCAAGAGGCAGTATTATGGACCAATAGGTCCTTATAACGCTCGCCCCGTCTATGAAGGCGCTTTCCTCCAGGGATTTCGGGATGGTGTCGAAGTAGCCCTTCATGAGCCAGATGTTGAACGGAATCGCCGTCGCTACGTACCATAGTATGAGCCCAAGGTAGTTATTGGTCAGCTTCAGCTTGACCAGCATCAGGTAGACAGGCAGCAGTAGCATCGGAGCCGGGAACATCTGGGTGACAAGCAGCAGCGTCATCCCGAACTTCCTGCCCCAGAACCTGTACCTT
>CAZNZD010000103.1:0-3829 GCA_964577435.1 uncultured Clostridia bacterium | reverse complement strand
TTCGAGGCTGTAGGAAGCCCTCTTTCCGAACAGCTCGAGGTATCTGTCCTTGTCAGGCGCGGCCATTGCCGCAAAAGCCAGCGTCAGGGCCATCAGCAGTGCCAATGACAGGATCTTGTAATAGCGGGACATCTGGAACCCTCCTTGCGTGTTTTACTTACATGTACTCTTTCTTTAAAATACTACGACTTCCTGCATCGCGACATATTGACACCTTAGGTAAGACACTTTATATTTTATGTTAGCACTCGGTTATGCCGAGTGCTAACAACGGAAGCCATACCATTAACATATATGTCGAAGGAGGTTCATGGAATGCTTAAGCCACTAGGCGACAGGGTTATCGTAAGGCCGAGCGTCGAGGAGGAGAAGACCGCAGGCGGCATCTTCCTTCCTGACACCGCGAAGGAGCGCCCGCAGTGGGGCGAGGTAGTAGCGGTAGGACCCGGCAAGTTCGAGGACGGCAAGAGGATCGAAATCGAAGTCAAGGCCGGAGACAAGGTGATCTACTCCAAGTATGGCGGGACAGAAGTGAAGATCGACGGGGTTGATTACCTGATACTGCGCGAGAGCGACATCCTGGCGATTAAGTAAGTCAGACCAAATTCTAAGGAGGTAAGTTCAATGGGCGCAAAGCAGCTAAGCTTCGATGCCGAGGCCAGGGTGGCCCTGGAGCGCGGCGTGAATACCGTGGCAAACGCAGTAAAGGTAACCTTGGGTCCCAAGGGCCGCAACGTGGTTCTGGAGCGCAAGTTCGGCTCCCCCACCATAACGAAGGACGGAGTAACGGTAGCAAAGGAGATCGAGCTTGAGGACCCCTATGAGAACATGGGTGCCCAGCTCTGCAAGGAAGTCGCAAGCAAGACCAACGACATAGCCGGCGACGGCACCACCACGGCGACCGTGCTGGCCCAGGTCATCGTCCGCGAGGGTATGAAGAACGTCGCGGCCGGCGCAAACCCGATGTTCATAAAGAAGGGCATCGAGACCGCGGTAGGCGCAGTAGTGGACAAGCTCAAGGGAATGTCCATACCGGTAGTCGACAAGAAGGACATCGCCCATGTGGCGGCCATCGCCGGCAACAACGACGAGTCCATAGGCAAGTGGATCGCCGAGGCCATGGAGCAGGTCGGCAAGGACGGCGTCATAACAGTCGAGGAGTCCAAGGGAATCGATACATCTGTCGAGCAGGTCGAGGGCATGGAGTTCGACAAGGGATACATCTCAGCCTACTTCGTGACCAACACAGAGACCATGGAGACCGTTCTGGACGACCCCTTCATACTCCTTTATGAGAAGAAGATCGGAAACGTGCAGGACCTGCTTCCCCTTCTCGAGAAGGTCGCCCGCTTCGGCAAGCCCATCCTCATCATCGCGGAAGACGTTGAGGGCGAGGCCCTCGCCACACTGGTAGTCAACAAGCTGCGCGGCGTGCTGAACATCGCTGCAGTCAAGGCACCAGGCTTCGGCGACAGGCGCAAGGCCATGATGGAGGATATCGCGATTCTCACCGGCGGCAAGTTCATAACAGAGGACCAGGGCATAAAGCTGGATAAAGTCGACCTCGACTACCTCGGCCACGCTAAGACCGTGAAGATAACCAAGGAGAAGACCACGATAGTCGAAGGCCGCGGCGGCAAGGAAGCAGTCGAAGCCCGCGTGAAGCAGATCAGAAAGCAGATTGAGGACACCGACTCCGACTATGACCGTGAGAAGCTCCAGGAACGCCTTGCAAAGCTCGCAGGCGGCGTCGCGATAATAAAAGTAGGTGCCACTACCGAGACGGAGATGAAGGAGAAGAAGCACCGTATAGAGGATGCACTCTCTGCGACCAGGGCCGCAGTCGAGGAAGGAATCGTGCCCGGCGGCGGAACGGCACTTCTCTACGCAGGTTACGCTCTTGATGCGATCAAGGCCGAAGGCGACGAGAAGGTCGGCGTAGGCATAGTAAGGAAGGCCCTTGAGGAACCGCTCAGGATGATAGTGGAGAACGCCGGCCTCGAAGGCTCAGTCATAGTCCAGAATATCAAGGCGCACCTCAAGAAGTCCCCGAACTACGGCTTCAACGCCCTTACCGAGGAGTACTGCGACATGATGGCGTCTGGCATAGTGGACCCCTTCAAGGTCACCCGCTCCGCCCTGCAGCATGCTGCCAGCATCGCGTCACTCATACTCACCACAGAGTGCGTGATCGCCGACATCCCCAAGAAGGAGACCCCCCCGCCGTATCCTCCGGGAGGCGGAATGGACTATTAAATAGTCGGGAAATATTGTAGAATGTGCCGGGGTCCGTTAACACGGATCCCGGACGTTTTATGTAGGGTTTGTAACATTCTTCACAGCTTTGGGGGTAGCAGATGCCTGAAAGGACAACGGTTTCCATAGCAAGATGCGACAGCTACGACAGGAAGGCTGTCAGAGAAGCAGTAAATGAAGCATTGGCTGGCATAGGCGGCCTATCGATATACATCGCTCCGAAAGACAAGGTCCTCATCAAGCCCAACCTGGTAAGAGGCGCGAAGGCCGATAGCGCCATCTCCCCTCATCCCGAGGTCCTAAGGGCGCTCATTGAGCTCCTGCAGGAGCTGGGAGCCGAGGTCCTAGTCGGCGACAGCCCGGGCATGGAGAGCCCCGAGCAGGCGCTTGAGGCGTCGGGCTATATGGATGTAATGCGTGAGTACGGTGTGAAGACAGCGGATTTCTACCGCGAGGTGGAAGTGTCCGTTCCTGACGGTGGCTTCAGCAAGAAAGTCAAGGTAGTCAGGGCGATAATTGAGGCGGATAAGATAATCAACCTGGCGAAGATGAAGACTCATGGCTTCATGATGTTCTCCGGTTGCGTCAAGAACATGTTCGGGGTGGTTAGCGGAGTCTCCAAGATTCATTCGCATATAAGGTTCCCTAATCCGGACCTGTTCGCCCAGGGGCTATTGGACATCTTCACTACAGCCAAGCCGACTTTGAACTTCATGGATGCGATAGTAGCAATGGAAGGTGACGGGCCTACCAACGGCAAACCGAAGAAGGTCGGCATCCTTATGGCATCCCCTGACGGAGTCGCCCTTGATGTGATCGCCAGCACGGTAATCGGTATCGACCCCTCCTCCCTTGCCACTACGGCCGTAGCTCAAAGAAGAGGCGTCGGCATCACAGACCCATTGATGATTGACGTTATCGGATGCGGAGTCAGCGAAGTCGCAGTTGCGGATTTTGAGTTTCCCAAAAGCTGGAGGGGTATCACCTCGAAGTTTGCAAAATCGCGCTTCATGAGGTCGATTGGAAGCGTCAGGCCGAAGGTGATCCACAAGACATGCAGGAAGTGCCAGAGGTGCATAAAAGGCTGCCCAGCGAACGCAATGAAGCTGGTCAAGGGCAGGGTGATAATCAACCATGGTAAATGCATCAAGTGTTATTGCTGCCAGGAGCATTGTCCGTATGATTCAATCAGGCTGAAGGCGCCATTGTTCGCCAAGCTGCTATTCAGCCTTTCCCAGGCAAGGGAGCTGAAACACAAGAGAATCGAAAACGACTGGAGATAGATATTTGCTTGCTGAAAGCGGCACTTAGGTGCCGTTTCTTATTTCATCACGCTCTTCCACTTTTCTCCTGGATTTATGCAGAAAAAGCAACTCTCAGCCGATCTTGACGGAGGAGAACTTACGTTCAGGAGCGTAGAGGTGAAGTATAAGGGGAATATATACGATTAATAGGCTATTCCCCTTTTCAAGGCCTAGTAATACTGGCAGTGGGGCGGCACGTAACAGCGTCGTCCCTGGGTGTGTCCAATAATCTGTGCTATTAGCATTCCCATCACCTTAGAGAGCTCCCG
>CAZNZD010000102.1:0-3864 GCA_964577435.1 uncultured Clostridia bacterium | reverse complement strand
GCATGGGAAGCGCCGCATCCTATACCGAGATGCTGAGCGATATGGCCCTCACCTACGGAAGCAGGAAGACGAGGGCCATGCTGAAGCTGCATCCGTTGGAGCTTCCTGCCGTGGTGCAGCTCGCTGGCTCCGGGCCTGATGTAATGGCCAGGGCGGCGGCGATGGTGGAGGAGGCCGGCGCAAGTGCGGTGGACATCAATATGGGCTGCCCCATGCAGAAGATCACCGCAAACGGCGAAGGCGCGGCCCTCATGAGGGAGCCGGCAAAGGCTGAGGCGATAATAAGGGCGGTGCGCTCCGCGGTGTCCATCCCCGTGACGGTGAAGATAAGGAAGGGCTGGGACGAATACAGCGAGAACTACCTGGAGTTCGCGCTGATGTGCCAGGATGCGGGCGTCTCTGCGCTTGCCATCCACGCAAGGACTAGAAGGCAGTTCTATTCGGGGAACGCGGACTGGGCGGCCATTGCCGCCGTCAAGAAGGCCCTCATAGTGCCCGTCATTGGAAACGGAGACATCAGAAGCGCTGCTGATGCAAGAAGGATGCTTCAGGAGACGGGCTGCGACGCCGTGATGGTAGGTCAGGGGGCGCTCGGCAACCCGTGGATATTCGGAGAAGCCAGGGCGCTGCTGGAAGACGGCATCGTAACGGCACCTCCAGAAGTGGGCGAGATCTTCAGGGTGGCCAGGGAGCATCTCGACGGGATGGTGGAGCATTTTGGCGAAAGCTCAGCATGCCTTAAGATGAGAAAGCACCTTTCGTGGTACGTCAAGGGCTTAAGGCAGGCCACAGACGCGAAGGACATAATAAACACCTGTTCGACAAGGCAGCAGATGCTCGACTTCATGTCGGAATACGAGGACTTCCTCATGAAAACCCCCGTGACGCATTCAAGATATTCCCCCGGAAGCCTTGTTAAGGAGGAGCCGAGGGTATAGAATTCTGTTGTGCACAAAGATGTACACAGGAGGCCCGATGGAACTCGTAAGGATAGGCGACAAGGTCATTGACCGGGATAAGATTGTAAGGATGGTCGAAAGGGTGCTTGAGGCGAGGGCCCAGGGCCAATCCCAGACCGAGGCCGCATCAAGCCTTGGGCTGGACCGATCCTTCATCTCCCGCCTTGAGGCCATCGGCGAAGTCCGCAAAGGGCTGAAGCTCGGCCTTATAGGATTCCCGATATCCAACAGGGAGCAGATCGAGCAGGTGGCAAGGGAGGAAGGCCTGGACTACGTCTGGGTGATGGACGACAGGCAGAGATGGGCCTACGTAAGGGGCAAGACGGGCATCACGCTCTTAAACGACCTCATGAGGATAATCGGCGACCTTAAGGACTACGACGCCCTCATCATGGTCGGCTCGGACATGCGGGTGAGGATCGCCGAAGCGCTCATGGGAAACAAGGTATACGGCATCGAGCTTGGAAAATCGCCGATTAAGCACGACGTTGAGCTCGACCCGGCCAAGCTTAGGCAGATAATCAGGGAGATCAAGGGCTGACCGGGCCGGGTTAAGCCTACCAAGGAGGGGATCGCTTGAAGCACATAGTAAGCGTAAGCCTGGGCTCTTCGTCCAGGGACCATAAAGGCAGCATGGACGTCTTCGGCGAGGAGTACGTACTGGAAAGGCGCGGCACTGACGGGGACATCGACAAGGCAGTGGCGCTTCTGAAGGAGCTTGACGGCAAGGTCGACGCCTTCGGCATGGGCGGCATAGACATCTACCTTGCGGGCATGGGCAAGAAGCTCATATTCCGCGACGCGAAGAGGATCGCAGCTGCGGCCAAGCTCACCCCGCTTCTCGACGGCACGAGCATGAAGTCTGGAATCGAGTACCGCGCGGTGAAGTATGCGGCGGAGCAGGCGGGCCTTGAGATAAGGGGCAAGAAGGTGTTCCTCGTCTCCACGATAGACAGGCTGGGCATGGGGGAGGCCTTCGAGGAGATGGGCTGCGACATGGTCTACGGCGACGCGATGTACGCACTCGGGATGAACTGGCGCCTCACAAAGATCACCCAGGTGAAGCGCATAGCGGCGATACTGGGGCCCATCCTCGTGCAGCTTCCCTTCTCATGGCTTTATCCCGTAGGCAAGGCCCAGGAGGACAAGCCCAAGCAGAAGAAGTGGGGACAGTACTACAGCTGGGCGGATGTCATCGCCGGAGACTTCATCTACATAAACAAGTACCTTCCCGACGACATCAGCGGCAAGATGGTGATAACGAACACGGTCACAAAGCAGGACGTAGAGGAGCTTAGGAGAAGGGGAGCGAAGGCACTTGTCACCACCACCCCGGAAGTGGACGGAAGGTCCTTCGGCACCAACGTGATGGAGGCCATGCTTACCGTCGCGATAGGCAAGGCCCCCTCCGAGATAAGCGAGGCTGAGTACATGTCGATGCTGGACAAACTGGGCGTCAAGCCCAGAGTTGTAATCTTCTAACCCTTTTTTCATCTTGACATGTAGGCCCGGCGTCCGCATAATCTTTCTGTATCACGCGGCAACTTGGGTTTATATCCAGCTTGCCGCATGTATTTTACTTCTTTTTTCAATAAGGGGATTGAATATGGCAGAGAAGGATGTTTTCCTGACAATCGACGGGCTTAGGAAGATCGAGAAGGAACTGGACTTCCTTAAGGGCGAGAAGCGCCTCATGATCGCAGAGAGGATCAAGCAGGCAAGGGAATTCGGCGACATAACCGAAAACTCGGAGTACGACGACGCCAAGAACGAGCAGGCTGAAGTGGAGCAGCGCATATCGCTGCTTGAAGTGCTCCTTGCCAAAGTCAAGATCATCGACGAGACCGAGCAGGAGAAGGACATAGTGTCCCTGGGGAGCACGGTCATCCTCAAGGACGTCGACTACGACGAGACCGAGAAGTACACGATAGTCGGTTCGGCAGAGGCAAACCCGATGGAAAACAGGATATCGAACGAATCGCCGGTCGGAAGGGCGATCGTGGGAAAGATGGTCGGGACGGTCGTCGAAGTGGCGGCCCCCGGAGGAAACATCAAGTACCAGATCGTGGAGATCTGCGTTTAATGCGAGGTGCGGCATGGAGGAGCTAAGGGAAACGGCAGCTGAAATCGTAACTGCTACACCGCTCGACGAGGGCGAGGAGATTATTAGGCGCAGGAAAGTAGCAGAGAAGTGGTCCGAGATGGGCCTTAAGCCCTACGGCGGCAAGTTCGGCAGGGATACAGACGCCAAGGACTGCGCAGACAGGTTCGAGGAGCTTGAGAACAAGCAAGTGAAGCTTGCCGGAAGGGTCATGGCGATAAGAAGCCACGGCAAGGCATCCTTTGCCGACCTCAGGGACCAGTCAGGCAAGGTTCAGCTCTACTTCAAGCAGGATGACCTGGGAGATGCGCTATACGAGCAGTTCCTCATGGTCGACCTGGGCGACATCATCGGCGTGACCGGGACCGTCTTCAAGACGAGGCGCGGCGAGATAAGCGTCCAGGTGTCCTCATTCGTCATGCTGACTAAGGCGCTGAGGCCCCTACCCGACAAGTGGAGCGGCCTTAAGGACATAGACGCCCGATACCGCCAGAGATACGTGGACATGATAGCAAACCCCGAAGTGAGGAAGACCTTCCTTACCAGAAGCGCCATCGTGGCCAGTATCAGGCGCTTCATGGACGCCAGGGGATTCGTGGAGGTCGAGACGCCCTCCATGCATACAATCGCAGGAGGCGCCGCGGCGAAGCCGTTCATAACCCATCATAACGCCCTTGACATGGACATGTACCTTAGGATCGCAACAGAGCTGCATCTGAAGAGGCTTCTGGTGGGCGGCATGGAGCGCGTCTACGAGATGGGCAGGATCTTCAGGAACGAGGGGATATCCACCAAGCACAACCC
>CAZNZD010000101.1:0-3900 GCA_964577435.1 uncultured Clostridia bacterium | reverse complement strand
TAAACTTCCTAATGCGACCCCTAGGGGGGTCTTAATTATTGTTAGTATATAGGGGCATCTGAAGCCGAGCTCCTGCAAGGAGCGTTACAAGTTTGCGTCAGCGGGCCTCTTAACCTTCAGAGGAGGGATACCAATGCGGGAGGGCATCACGCTCCAGTGCACCGAGTGCAAGAACAAGAATTATCAGACCAACAAGAACAAGCGCAACGACCCTGACAGGATCGAGCTGAGCAAGTACTGCAAGTTCTGCAGGAAGCATACCGCTCACAAAGAGACAAGGTAAGCGCAAAAGACTAGGGGGTATCAGTGATGTCCGAGAACAATCCCGGATTCACCCAGCGAATAGCAGGCTTCTTCGGCAGGATTGGGAGGTTCTTCCGTGAGGTCCGCGCTGAGTTCAAGAAGGTCCAGTGGCCAAACAGGAAAGAGCTCACAGCCTACACGCTGGTAGTTATTGGGACAGTCGCGGTTGTCGCGGCATTCCTAGGCCTTATCGACTACGGTCTTTCCGCGGTTATCGGGGCTCTGGTGAAGTAGGAAGCCTCCCGGATCTAGGGGGACAAGATGAGCGAAGCAAACCGTCAATGGTATGTCATCCATACATACTCGGGATACGAGAACAAGGTGAAGGTCAACCTCGAGAACAGGGTCAAGAACCTTGGGATGGAGGAGAAGATCTTCAGGGTGCTCGTTCCGACCGAGGAGAGCACAGAGGTCAAGGAAGGGAAGAAGAAGGTAACCCAGAGGAAGATCTTCCCTAGCTACGTGCTCGTTGAGATGATAATGAGCGACGATTCCTGGTATGTCGTGAGAAACACGCCGGGGGTCACTAGCTTTGTAGGTTCGGGCAACAAGCCCATAGCGCTTGGAGACGACGAGGCGTACAAGATACTCAGGATGATGGGCATCGTCGACCCTTCCAGGCCGAAGGTCAATTTCGCGGTCGGCGAGACCCTCAAGGTCATACTCGGCCCGTCCATGATCTATACAGGCACAGTGCAGGAGATCATGCCGGACAAGGGCAAGATGAGGGTCATGGTTTCCATGTTCGGAAGGGACACCTTAGTCGAGCTGGATACCGACCAGGCAGAGAAGATTTAGCATAGCGCTAGTTTGAGAGGGGATTTCGCAAGATGGCCAAGAAAGTAACTGCAATAGTGAAGCTGCAGCTCAACGCCGGAAAGGCTACACCTGCGCCGCCGGTGGGCCCCGTCCTTGCGCCTACGGGTATCAACATCGTGGGCTTCACCAAGGACTTCAACGCAAGGACCGCAGACCAGGTCGGCACGATCATCCCGGTGGTCGTGACGGTATACGAAGACAGGTCCTACACCATGGTCCTCAAGACCCCGCCGGTGTCCTTCCTCATCAAGAAGTACGCAGGCATCGAGAAGGGCAGCGGAGTGCCGCAGAGGGACAAGGTGGGAAAGCTCACGACCGCCAAGGTCAAGGAGATCGCCCAGATAAAGATGCCGGACCTTAACGCGGCCTCGATAGAGTCGGCGATGAGCATGGTAGCCGGCGCGGCAAGGTCGATGGGAGTCACGGTATCCGAGGAGTAGCCAATCAAGTGGGAGGGCGCTGAAGCCCGACTGCACCACAGGAGGTAATGACAATGGCAAAGAAGACAATAGATGCGGCAAAGAAGATCGACCGTTCGAAGCTGTACGACCCCGCCGAGGCTATTGGCCTCGTCAGGGAAGTCGCCTTCGCAAAGTTCGATGAGACCGTTGAGCTCCATGTAAGGCTGGGAATCGACCCTAGGCAGTCCGACCAGCAGGTACGCGGCGCGGTAGTGCTTCCCTACGGGACCGGCAAGACCAAGCGCGTAGCGGTGTTCGCCAAGGGTGAGAAGGCAAAGGAAGCGGAGGCAGCAGGCGCCGACATAGTAGGAGCCGAGGACCTGGCGGCCCGCATTCAGCAGGAGAACTTCCTTGACTTCGACGTGGTAGTCGCGACTCCGGACATGATGGGAGCGCTCGGAAGGCTCGGTAAGATACTCGGTCCCAAGGGACTGATGCCGAACCCCAAGACCGGAACCGTCACTTTCGACGTAGAGCGCGCGATCCGCGAGATCAAAGCCGGTAAGGTTGAGTTCCGCGTCGACAAGACCGCAATCGTGCATGTGCCTATCGGAAGGGTCTCCTTCGACAAGGAGAAGCTCATAGGTAACTTCGCGACCCTTATGGAAGCTCTCGTCAAGGCGAAGCCCGCCGCGGCGAAGGGCACATATCTAAAGAGCGTAGCCGTCGCTTCGACAATGGGACCCGGCGTCAAGGTGAACCCTCAGACGTCCACAGGGCTTTCACTGGAGAAGTAAGGCTTAATATTGCTTCCACGGCCATAGACAGCAGGAGCCCCTGTCAGAGGGGATAAAGGCGAAAGCGTTCCTGCCGAGGCGGAGATCCATGAACGCTAGGGCTTTCATGCGGGCCTCCGGCTCAAGCCGCCGGGGGCCCGATATTTTTACGCTACTATCTGCGAAATGGAGGTGTGAACTTGCCTACAAAGGAGAAGGAAATCAAGATAGCCGAGCTGTCAGCCAAGATAGCTGGCGCTAAGACCGTGGTGTTCGCCGACTTCAGGGGACTGACAGTCGACCAGGATACCAAGATGCGCGCAAAGCTCAGGAAGGCCGGCGTGACCTATAAGGTCGCTAAGAATACCCTTATCGAGAAGGCCGCGGGCGCAAACGGGATAAGCGGAATACATGAGTACCTTCACGGACCTACTGCCGTCGCATTCGGCACGGAGGAGGACCTGACGGCACCGGCCAGGATTCTTGCCGAAGCGGCGAAGGAGACCAAGATCCTTCAGATCAAGGGCGGGATGCTTGACTCGAAGCCGATTTCCAAGGAAGCCGTCCTGAAGCTAGCCGAGCTGCCCAGCAGGCCGATACTGCTCGCCATGCTCTGCGGAACGCTCAACGCTCCCATCGCGGGCCTTGCAAGGGCCCTCGATATGATCAGGGAACAGAAGGCAGCAGCGACTGCCAACTAAGATATTCAATTAGGATATGAAGGAGGACATTATAATGACAAGAGAGGAAATCATCGCCGCCGTAGAGCAGATGAACGTCCTTGAGCTCGCAGAGCTCGTAAAGGCCATAGAGGAGAAGTTCGGCGTAAGCGCCGCGATGCCCGTAGGAGTGGCCGCAGCAGCACCCGCAGCCGCAGCAGCAGAGGTCGAGGAGAAGACCGAGTTCGACGTGATCCTCACCAGCGCCGGCGAGAAGAAGATCCAGGTCCTTAAGGTAATCCGCGAGATCACCGGACTTGGCCTGAAGGAAGCGAAGGACCTCGTCGACAACGCCCCGAAGCCCGTCAAGGAGGGCATCAAGAAGGAAGAGGCCGAGGAGATCAAGAAGAAGATCGAGGCCGAGGGCGGAGCAGTACAGGTCAAGTAAGAGAACCTAGAGGTTTGAGTCACCCCGTTAACGGGGTACTTATTGGGGGAGAGCAGACCCCCGGAAGCATCGGCATGGTTGGTAGCGTTACCGGCCATGCCGATTCCTTTTTGGGCTTTCGCCATCATCTTATGGATGCGGTTGACTGCATTCCTTGGGATCGGGCGCGATCTGCCGGTTAGAGGAATCCGGCCTTCGAAGTCGAAGAACTGAAACAAGACGGGTCACTGTAACGGGTAGGCCCATTCGGCCAACACGACCAATAAACGAGAACTGAACCTGACAAAATGGCGGATATGTGCCTCTGCAGTCTTCAGCGAGACGGAAATCCGGATAGTGTCTGATATCCCGCTGCAACAGAAGTCAGGAGCACATGACCGTCAGGCACAGTCGCAAGCATTGATGGGGATGCTGCAAGAGGTGAAGGCAATGAGGGCTCATTACAGCTTCAAGAACAAGCTGATATTGCTACTTATTGGTGCTGTGCTGCTTGT
>CAZNZD010000100.1:0-3919 GCA_964577435.1 uncultured Clostridia bacterium | reverse complement strand
GAGGCCGGCTTTCGACAAGCCAGCGCCTAGGCCCGACGCACCCAAGACCGAGATAGCCAAGCCTGAGGCAGCCAAGGCGGAGGAGCCCAAGGCCGAATCCGCTGAGGACGAGCTTGATGGGAAGTTCTACGCAAGGCCCAAGCGCAGGGAGTAACCCTGTCTCAATAAACTAGATAGCGGACCATGACAATACGGAGGTGCCTTATGGCTGAAGCAGGAGGCCCGATTGCCGTAATTGCTGTGAACCCGGGATCTACAACGACTAAGGTGGCCGTCTTCCACGACGGCCACACGGTCAAATCCCTCAGCATCGAACACGACAAGGCAGCCCTGGAAGCGCTAGGATCGATAAGCGGGCAGCTGCAATACAGGCTTGATGCGATTAAAGCCGCGCTTGTTCACGAGGGAGTGCCCCTTTTCGGGCTCTCTGCAGTAGTGGGCAGGGGCGGCATACTCAAGCCCATGGAAGGCGGCGTCTACGAGGTGAGCGACCTTATGGTGCAGGATGCGCTGGAAAGGCCGATGGCCCAACATGCATCAAACCTCGGGTGCGCAATAGCCCGTTCGCTGGCTGCGGAGAACGGGGCGCGGGCCTTCATCGTAGATGCGGTCTGCACGGACGAGTACGAGCCGGAAGCGCGCATCTCTGGTTTGCCGATGCTGCCCAGGCTCTCCTTCCTACATGCCCTCTCCTGCCGGGCTTCGGCCAGAAGGGCGGCAGAGGAGCTCGGATTGAGCTTTGATAAGGCCAAGTTCGTGGTCGCCCACATGGGAGGGGGGACTACGATCTGCTCAGTCCTCGGAGGAAGGCTCATTGACGCGAACAACTCCAACGACGAGGGACCCTTCACGCCGGAAAGGACCGGGACCCTTCCCGCCGGCTCAGTGGTTGAGCTCTGCTTCTCGGGCGAGTACAAGGGGGCAGAGGAGCTTAGGGGGCTCTTCCTCAGAAAGAGCGGGCTTTTCGGATACCTCGGCACCAACGACGCCAAGGAGGCTGCACGCCGGATCGAAGCCGGGGACTCAAAAGCCCTCGAGGTAATGCGCGCGATGGCCTACCAGACCGCAAAGGAAGTCGGAGCATACGCAGCCGTCCTCGGCGGAAGGCCGGACGCGGTTATCCTCACGGGCGGGCTTGCCAACTGGAAGGATTTCGTGGCCGAGCTGACCTCTTACATAGGATTCCTTGGGAGGATACTCGTCTATCCCGGGGAAAACGAGATGCAGGCGCTGGGAGAAGGGGCTTACGCGGCCCTTTCCGGCAAGGCGGAGATAAAGAAATACGCATAGGGGGTAATCATATGCTAACTAGCTTCCAGGGTATAATCGACCAGGCTAAGGCGGGAGGCAGGCAGATGATTGCAATCGCGGCGGCCGCCGACGCGGATGTGCTTGAGGCCGTGAAGATGGCAAGGGACATCGAGCTTGCCGACTTCACCCTGTTCGGTGACGCTACGTCGATCTCTTCGATCTCCAAGGGCCTTGGCTTGGACCTATCCGGTGTGGAAGTGGTGGACGAGCCGAGCCTCGCAAAGGCGGCGCTGAAGGCTGTCGAGCACGTAAGCTCCGGGAAAGCGGGGACGCTTATGAAGGGCCTCATCGGGACCACGGATTTCCTGAGGGCGGTCCTCGACAAGGAGATCGGCCTTCGCACAGGAAGCCTCCTTTCACACGTCGCCGTGATAAAGTCGCCGAGGTTCGACAGGTTCTTCTACCTGACAGACGGGGCGATGAACATATCTCCCACGCTAGAGCAGAAGGTGCAGATAATAAACAATGCCGCGAAGGTGGCGCATGCGCTGGGGAACCCTGAGCCCAAGGTCGCGTGCGTGTGCGCGGTCGAGACGGTGAACCCCGACATGCCCGCCACTATAGATGCCGCCCTTCTTGCGAAGATGAGCGACAGGAAGCAGATAAAAGGCTGTATAGTGGACGGCCCCTTCGGCCTGGACAACGCCGTATCGGCGGAATCGGCGAAGCACAAGGGGGTCACCGGCCCGGTGGCAGGCCAGGGGGAGATACTGCTCTGCCCCGACATAAATACCGGAAACGTCATCTACAAGACGCTAAGCTATTTCGCCGAGATGGAATGCGGCGCCGTCATATCCGGGGCAAGGGCCCCCATTGTGCTCACAAGCAGGGCGGATTCGCCCAGGACCAAGCTTCTTTCGATAGCCGCGGCGGCCGCCGTGGCAAGCAGGCAATAGTCGCGAGGAAGGGAGGCCCGGCATGAGGCTGCTCATTATCAATCCGGGGTCGACTTCGACCAAGGTCGCAATCTTCGAGGGGCTCGAGCAGAAGGCAGCGGAGACCCTGAGGCACTCTAACGAGGAGCTGGCCCCATATCCCTCGATTGCGGACCAGCTGGGCTTCAGGGCGGATGCTGTAAAGTCATTCCTTATTAGAAACGGAGATCCGGAGCTTTCGGCAGTCATGGGGCGCGGAGGGCTCCTTCCACCCATGCCCAGCGGAGTATATGAGGTGGATGAGGACCTGAAGGACAAGCTCCTTCACCCCTGGGGGCAGCACGCCTCCAACCTCGGAGGGCTCATCGCCGCGGAGATAGCGGAGGAGAGGGGCATCAAAGCTTACATCGCGGACAGCGTCACCACAGATGAGCTGGAGCCTCTGGCCAGGTATTCCGGCACTCCCTTGATCAATAGGGTGAGCATATTCCACGCCCTGAACCAGAAGTCCATCGCAAGGCATGCGGCAGGGGACCTGGGAAGAAGCTATCGGGACATTAACCTCATAGTCTGCCATCTGGGCGGAGGCGTGAGCGTGGGAGCACACAGAAGAGGAAGGGTGATTGACGTCAACAACGCGCTCGACGGCGAGGGTCCCATAGCCCCGGAGAGGGCTGGCACCCTGCCGCTAAACGGCCTCATCGACCTCTGCTTCTCGGGCGAGTACACCAAGGCCCAGGTCAAGAAGCTTCTGACCGGAGGAGGAGGCTTCGTTGCGCTCTTCGGGACTAATAGCGGAACAAAGCTGGAGGAGGCTGCAATAGCAGGGGACCAAAGGGCTATACTTATAGAAAAGGCGTTCTGTTATACGGTGTCAAAAGAGGTCGGCAGGATGGCAGCGGTCCTCAAAGGCGAAGTCGACGCCATAGTCATAACAGGAGGGCTTGCCTACTCGGACAGGATCTGCCGGCTCATCAGAAGCAAGGTGGAAGCCTTCGCGAAAGTGCTCATCTATCCGGGCGAGGACGAGATGAAGGCACTTGCCGAGGCCGGGGCGAGGGTCCTGGGCTTCTCGGCGGACTAAGTCGAAAGGAGGTCATACCTGTTGAAGAAAGTGGTAATCGACGCGGAGCGCTGCAAGGGATGCGAGCTTTGCGTGCTCTACTGCCCGAAGCAGGTCCTGGCGATAGCGGATTCGACCAATTCAAAAGGATACCTGCCTGCATACCTGAAGGATGAGGAAGGATGCATCAGCTGCGGCATATGCGGCAAGATGTGCCCTGATTCCGCGATCGAAGTCTTCAGGCCCTGACGCGCAAGATTTCTTAAGGAGGCATTTGAAGTGTCTGACAGAAAGCTGTTCAAAGGGAACGAAGCAGTCGGCGAGGCCGCCATAAGGGCGGGCTGCCGTTATTTCTTCGGTTACCCGATAACGCCGCAGAACGAGATTCCGGAGTACATGTCCAGGAGGCTGCCCGAGGTGGGCGGATGCTTCCTGCAGGCCGAAAGCGAGGTTGCGGCCATCAACATGGTTTATGGCGCCGCGGCGGCGGGAGCCAGGGTCATGACTTCATCGTCGAGCCCGGGCATATCCCTGAAGCAGGAGGGCATATCCTACATAGCCGGGTCGCTTCTTTCCCCACTTATCGTGAACATGGTTCGCGGAGGACCGGGCCTTGGAGACATACAGCCTGCCCAAAGCGATTATTTCCAGGCCACCAAGGGCGGCGGCC
>CAZNZD010000099.1:0-4113 GCA_964577435.1 uncultured Clostridia bacterium | reverse complement strand
CGTGTGGATCGAGAGGATCGTAAGGCTCCTTTACTTCGACGGCATGAAGGTTAACCACAGGAAGATAAGGCAATGGGCCCAGCAGCGTTACGGTGCGCTGTCAGGATATGCCAACCAGTTCCTGTTCAACTACGGCAGGAAATTCGCGGCTTCGGAGCTTAGAAGCATGGACAAGGCGTCAAGCAGGGACTAAACCCGCCGAAAGGGACGAACATTGATATTGCATCGGCCGAGGCAGGCAGGTTATAATGATAAAGCATCGTCAAGCGACCCGGGGCGAATAGCTCAGCTGGCAGAGCATCTGCTTTACACGCAGGGGGTCACAGGTTCGAGTCCTGTTTCGCCCACCAGGAAGCTTACGATAACGCGGAGGCGTGGTGTAGTGGTCTAACATGCCTGCCTGTCACGCAGGAGATCGCGGGTTCGACTCCCGTCGCTTCCGCCAATAATGCCGAGGTAGCTCAGCTGGTAGAGCAGCGGATTGAAAATCCGCGTGTCGACGGTTCAACTCCGCCCCTCGGCACCATCTTTCAGATATCTGCGGAAATAGCTCAGCGGTAGAGCATCACCTTGCCAAGGTGGGGGTCGCGGGTTCGAATCCCGTTTTCCGCTCCATATTTCGGGAGATGCCCGGCGAATCGGGATCCATGGCGACATAGCCAAGTGGTAAGGCAGAGGTCTGCAAAACCTCGACCCCCGGTTCAAATCCGGGTGTCGCCTCCATCTGGGGCGCTAGCTCAGTTGGTTAGAGCGCAACGTTGACATCGTTGAGGTCAGTGGTTCGACCCCACTGCGTCCCACCAGTTTAGAGGGCAGGCCGTATGTGCCTGCCTTCAACCTATCCGGCGCTTGACAAAGGCCTCCGATGGGAATAGCATTCTATTAATCGATGCATACCGCGATGACGGGGAAATATACCGCGAGGACCTAAGAGACGCTAGGGCCATAGGCTGGAAGCCCGGCGGGCATGAGCGGAGTAAGACCACCCCGGAGCACGTCCCGAGATAAGGGGCGCGGAGGGCACCGTTAAGGCCTTAACGAGAGGGCGTGGCGACAAGCCTTGCCAACCCGGGTGGAACCGCGGATTACATCCGTCCCGATTTTCGGGGCGGATTTTCATTTTCTAGGAGGTGGCCAAGATGGCAGAAAAGGAAAGACACGGGCACGACTCAAATGAGCTGGAGATACTCCGGCATAGCGCATCGCACGTCATGGCACATGCGGTGAAGAGGCTGTTCCCTGAGGTGAAGCTCGGAATCGGGCCTTCTATCTCCAACGGCTTCTACTATGACTTCCTTAAGGAGGTCCCCTTTACTCCGGACGACCTCGAGCACATAGAGGCAGAGATGAGGAGGATAATCGCGGAGGACCTCCCCATAGTTGGAAGCTCCATGGGCAAAGCCGAGGCGGCCGAGATGCTTGAGGGGCTTGGCGAGCAGTTCAAAGTCGAGCTTGCCAAGGAGCTGGACGGCGACGTGGCGTCATTCTACAGGCAGGGCGACTTCATGGACCTCTGCCGAGGGCCGCACCTTGCCTCCACCGGCAAGATACCGGCCTTCAAGCTTACTCAGGTAGCAGGGGCATACTGGAGGGGCGACGAGAAGCGCCCTATGCTCTCGCGCATATACGGCACGGCCTTCTTCAGCAAGAAGGAGCTTGACGAATACCTCGCCGCGGTCGAGGAGGCGAAGAAGCGCGACCACAACAAGATCGGAAGGGAGCTGGGCTACTTCACGACCAGCGAGCTTGTGGGGCAGGGCCTTCCTCTTCTCATGCCCAAGGGCGCGAAGGTCATCCAGATCCTGCAGCGCTTCGTCGAGGACGAGGAGGAGAGGCGGGGCTATGTGGCGACCAAGACCCCCTTCATGGCCAAAAGCGACCTTTATAAGCTGTCCGGGCACTGGTCGCACTATAAGGACGGCATGTTCGTAATGGGAGACGAGGACAAGGGCGAGGAGGTCTACGCTTTAAGGCCCATGACCTGCCCGTTCCAGTTCATCATATTCAACAGCTCACTTAGAAGCTACAGGGAGATGCCCATACGCTACTCAGAGACCTCGACGCTCTTCAGAAACGAATCGTCGGGCGAGATGCACGGGCTAATCAGGGTAAGGCAGTTCACGATATCCGAAGGGCACCTTGTTGTGCGGCCGGACCAGCTGGCCGACGAGTTCAAGGGCGTAGTCGACCTGGTGCACTACTTGATGAGGGCGGTAGGCCTCGAAGACGAGCTCGTCTACAGGTTCTCCAAGTGGGACCCGAACAACAGGGAAAAGTATATAGACAACCCTGAAGCATGGGAGAGCAGCCAGGCGAGGATGAAGCAGATCCTGGACGAGCTGAAGCTGGACTATTATGAGGCGGACGGCGAGGCTGCGTTCTACGGGCCCAAGCTCGACATCCAGATCAGGAACGTGTACGGCAAGGAGGACACCCTCATCACGGTGCAGATAGACTTCGTGCAGCCGGACAGGTTCGACATGAGCTATGTAGGCAGCGACGGACAGAAGAAGAGGCCCTATGTGATACACAGGACCTCGATAGGCTGCTACGAAAGGACGCTTGCCATCCTTATCGAGAAGTACGCGGGCGCGCTGCCGGCATGGATCGCCCCGGTGCAGGTCAAGATACTTCCCATATCGGACGCCCAGGCGGGCTATGCCGACGAGGTGGCGGCGAAGCTCAAGGAGGCCGGATTCAGGCCCGAGGTGGACAGGAGCGGGGAGAAGATCGGCTACAAGATAAGGTCCGCCCAGATGGAGAAGGTGCCCTATATGCTGGTAATGGGGGCGAAGGAGCAGGAGGCGGGGAGCGTATCGGTAAGGTGCAGGAAGCGCGGAGACCTAGGAGCGATGCCGCTTGATGCCTTCATGGCCTCGCTAAGGGACGAGACGACCATAAAGAGGTAATGAACCTTGCTGCCTAAACAGGAAGCGCACGTAGAATCGGATGCACTCATCATCTGAGGCAACAGATGACTTCTGGATACATTTCTCATGAAGCAAGTCGCTCGTTTGACACATCTGCGGGCGCATGCTAATATACATGAGTACTTAGCAAGTAGAAGCATCCGCTTCTCACCGTACGGCTTACTGCCAGTCCGGTCACGAAATGAGGCTTAAGGCCGGGCGGATGCGTACGCCCGGCCTATATTATTACTCGGGGGTGAAAAGCCATCGGCAAGGAACTCTACATAAACGACGAGATACGCGCCAAGGAAGTGCGCGTTGTCACTGAGGAAGGCGAACAGCTCGGCATAATGGCCATCCGCGACGCCATCAAGGCGGCGGCCGACAGGAACCTCGACCTGGTTGAAGTGGCTTCAGCCGCCAAGCCTCCCGTCTGCAAGTTCATGGACTACGGCAAGTTCAAGTACGAGCAGCAGAAAAAGGAGCGCGAGGCGAGGAAGAAGCAGCATGTGGTCGACCTGAAGGAGATCAGGATGAGCGTGAAGATCGGCGAGCACGACTTCAACGTCTGGCTTAAGGCAGCTGAGACCTGGCTTAAGGAAGGCGACAAGGTGAAGGCCACGATAAGGTTCAGGGGGCGCGAGATAGCCCATCCGGAGCTCGGGCAGGCACACCTTCTGAAGCTCACCAGCCTGCTCAGCGAAGTGGCGGTTGTAGAGAGGCCTCCGGTCATCGAAGGCCGCAACATGTTTACGATACTCGCCCCGAAGCAGAACTGATCCAGATTCAGATACATATCGTCAGGAGGACAGGAAGATGCCTAAGATGAAGACCCACAAGGGCGCCTCTAAGAGGCTGTCCATCACCGGAAGCGGCAAGGTCAAGTTCCAGAAGACCGGCAAGAGGCACAAGCTGGAGCACAAGAGCCCCAAGTCCAGGCGCATCAAGAGGGGTACCGAGATTGCTGCAAGCGGAGCCGCCGCGAACATCCACCGCATGTTGCCCTACTCCTAAGTAGAGGCAAAGAGATTATTACGAGGGAGTGACATTAGATGGCAAGGGTAAAGGGCGGTTTCATTTCCAAGAGAAGGCACAACAAGACCTTCAAGTACGTGAAGGGCTTCACAGGGGCCAAGAGCAAGATATGGAGGCGCGCCCACGAGGCGATGCTCCATTCGATGACATATGCCTACCGCGACAGGCA
>CAZNZD010000098.1:0-4153 GCA_964577435.1 uncultured Clostridia bacterium | reverse complement strand
AGGAGCAGTATCACCAGGAATCCCTTGAACTGGTCGAGAAACCTTGCGATGAGCGTCTTCCTTTTGCCCTCGACAAGGGCGTTCGGACCGTACGTGCCGAGCCTTGAGGCCGCCTCCTCCTCAGTAAGGCCTGCTGCCGCTGAGGATCTTAGCTCCTCTATGACCTGCGATGAGTCCATCGAGTACCAGTTCGACATGCGGTTCACCTCTTATCGGTCAGTATAGTATCAGGATTGCCGCCGCTATGGTCACTGCCGCCGGAAAGAGCATCATGCCGATGAGCTTTATCATATCCACCTTGAAGTAGTCTGCAGTCAGCACAAGGCAGAGGTGAGTAGGGGTGAGGTTCATGCCTATGTTGCAGCTTGTGTACGCAAGAGCTGCGACCTGCGGGGTCATCGCATCGGGCCCGTACATAGTCATGAGTATGGGAAGGGTGAGCGCAATCGTCGCAGACGACATTCCGGTGAGAAAACCTGTCGCAAAAGGAAGGGCCACTATCATCGCGAGCTTGGGCATCCCGAAGTCCAGAAACGACTGCCCCAGCGCCGCTATGCCCCCAGATGCCGTAAGAACCTCCTTATAGAACATGATGCCCAGCACCATTGCTATCACACTAGGGTTGAACACCTTGACTGACATGAGCTTCAGGTCCTTGGCCCCCGGCCTGTAGATCGCCGCAAGCGCCAGTATGACCGGAATCAGGGCGACAATCGGGGAAAGCCCGAACGCGATTACAAGGACAAGCACTACGACTAGGGGTGACAGCGATATCGCAGCGTCAACGAGCGCCCTTCTTCTTCCATGCCGGCTCGCCTCGACGGGCCTTGGCATCCGCTTAGTCTTGTAGAAGGCGACCGGAAGGGCGGATACGAGGACTATGGCGCATATGGGGGCCAGTGCCCTTAGGATGGAGCCCATCGACCTTCCGGAAAGCTGCGAGAGCATTATAAGGGCGGTGTAAACGGGGGCTATGAACTCCATGACGTGCCTGAACCAGAAGTTGCAGAAGGCCTTCTTCTCAGCAGCAAGGCCAATGCCGTCCGATGCCTTCTCCACCATCGGGCAGGAGAGGAGGGCGCCTCCGGCCGATGGCAGGAGCCCCATGAAGGCAGGCAGTATGACCATGTGCACCCTCTTGTCGGGTATGAGCTTTCCAAGCGATGACATCAGCCTGTCTGTAAGGCCGAACCTGCTCATCAGGTCCTCAAGCATCACGACGAGGAGCATCGCGCCGAGTATCGTAAGCGTCTGGGATGAGATCAGCGCAGCCCATGCAGCCTTAATGATGCCAGAAAGACCCATTCCGGAAGCAAGGGCCATGAATAGGGCCCCCGCCGACATGGCAGGCCCGTTTGAGACCTTGAGCCTTAGAAGCACCAGCGCCACGGCAAGAGATGCCGCGACCAGAAGAGCTGTGTTCATCGCTACCCCCGAATGCTGCAAAGCATAATATCAAATTATATCACCATTTCGCGCCCTCCCTGACATATCCTTCCCACATATGCGCATATGAACCAGCTTGTCGCCGGAAGCCTCAGGGCGAGCCTTTCCTCTGCCTGAAGGTTCGTTTCCCCCTGCATGACGACCAGCGCGAACCGAGGGGGCCTTCTTGCGGCGCGGATCATGTAAGAGTGGCTGCGGGAAGCGAGATCCATTCCTGCCTGACCGGACGCCACACCGAGGAACGCAGCTGCCGAGGCCGTCGCAAAGGCCCTTGCCAGCGGGGATAGCCTCAATGACTCATGAGTCTCCCCGGCATCGGCGTATACCCCCTCTACTGCCATATAGGCTGAAAGTGGGATTATCGACGCGATGGCTGAAGCCGCCTGTGCCATCATCCCGGCGCCTCCTGTGCAGAGCGCCGAGGCTAACCCGGAAGGGATTGCGGCGCGCTGCACTATCCTGCCCCTGACCCTCGGCAGGCCCCCGTGGGCATCCCGCCTAAGGGATCCCCCCTCCCACCTGTACAGCTCTATAAAAGCCCTCCTGCACGTAAGGCAGAGGGCCGCCGGCCCTGGCAGGCCCTCTACCCAGAGCGCCTCTTTGCCGCACGATGGGCAGCTGCCCCTTGCCGAAGACAGGGCTCTGCTCAGGGGGCCCAATGCCGCCGACAGGTCTCCCGCGGCCTTACTCGCCCTTTGTAAGATAGCCCTTGCTCTTTGCATCCTCGTTCATCCCCTCGATCATCAAAATCGCCTCTTTGACCTCGCTGTTCTCGCCAGCGCAGAAGAACCTCACTGAGCCTGTCGGCCTTGCGGCCTGCCTGCCGGCCCTTCCCGCCATCTGGACCAATGACCTGTAATCGAAGACCCCGGCGGAATCGGCCCCTATCACGCTTACATCGCACCCTGGCACGGTCACCCCCCTTTCCATGATGGACGTGCAGACCAGCACATCCATCCTCCCTTCGGAAAACGCCCTCCTTTTCATCTCCCTGCTGGCATCCTGGGAGTGGGACCATCCTACTTTCGCCCCGGTCCTGCCTGAGGATTCGAAGAACCGGGAGATCCTTGCCGCAAGTGGCTCCGCCGCCGCTTTCCTTGGCACGAAGACGAAATGCGGGTGGGAGCCGTCAAGGCTTTCCGAAAGAGCCTCCTCGACGGCAGGGTGCAGCTTAGCAGTCCCGTCGATAAGGCCCCTTGAGGCCTGGCCCAGGCAAAATACCTTGGGCACAGGAAGCGGGTGGCCGTGATGCCTTGCCGATATCCTCTCAGTGTGCAAGGAACCGTTCTCCGCGGCGCCCATCAGCGCCCTTGAAGGCGTGGCCGACATGAAAAGCGTCTTTCCGCCGCTTGACCTTGCGCTCCTCACCGCATGCTCAAGCATCCTGCTTCCCTGATATGGGAATGCATCAACCTCGTCTAGCACCGTAAGGTCGAAGCACTTGTAGAACCTTATAGCCTGATGGGTGGTCGCGACCGTGATGTCGGTGCTCCTTCCGCTCCTTTGCAGGCTCCCGGAGTAATAGCTGGACAGGCTGTGCTCCGGAAACGCCTCAGCTATCCTGCCGGAAAGCTCCGCCACCACGTCCCTTCTGGGCGCCGCGTACAGCACCCTCATACCGGAGCTGAGGGCGGAACCTATGGCCCCGTAGCTCACCTCAGTCTTGCCTGCGCCGCACACGGCCCAGACCAGCGCCTCTTCGGACTTTCCGGCGGCAAGCCAAGACCTTATCCCGTCGGATGCGTCCTTCTGCACCCTGGTAAGGCCGTATCTCATCCTCGGCTCGCATACGGCAGAGGCAGCCTTAGCCACCGCCCTGCCCGGCATCGCAAGCAGGGTCTCGCACTCTCTTACTGAACCCATGGTGCTGCATTCCGAACAAAGAAGGCATGACGGCGAGCCGCATTCGGGGCAGTCTCCGACTGTAAAGCCGGTAGTGCTGCCGCACCTTGCGCAGGCCCTGCCGCCATAGCCGCGGTACATTATGCCCGGAAGTATCTCCATGCCGCGCTTTCTGGCAAGATACTGCCCGGCCATCGAAAGAAGGCTCTGGCCTGCTTGAGGCATCATCGCCGAGGCCTCGCTCATAAGAAGCATCCTTCCCTCGAGCTTTGATGCCAGGGACTCTGCCACGTCGACGACGCTTGCGGGGACGCATTCCATCCGGTCCGGCACCCTCCTGGGCCCGGAAGGCATCCTCCCTCTTATACCGTAGAGAGCGAGGCTCTTCCTGACGGAGTAGAACGCGGCGAGCGCCCCCCTCGCGCCTCCGGCTTCCACATCCGACATGGCCCTGTGGGCTGCGGAGATGGGAAGCGGCGGGGAGATGACATGCATGACAGAAGGCCTGTTGCCCGCCGTCAAAGCGAGGTCGAACTCGGGGCACGGGCTCATTCCCACAAAGTAGTATCCAGTGCTGTCGGAAATGTGGTATACGAAATAGAACACGGCGACCGCCTCCTTGGTTGCCGTGTTCTTCCCCTGAACCTATATTACCTGCATATTAGCCCTATAATAGCCCTTAGGGCTCAGGGTCCCTGAGCCTCTTTTGGAGCCTTGTCCTCCTCTGCGCCACATCGCAGTTCTTGACCGCAATCGCGATCGCCTTCATGGTTCCCACCAAGGCGACGTAGGACCTCGCCCTGGTTATCCCGGAATAAAGGAGGTTTCTTCTCAGCATCATAAAGTGCGAGGTCGTAATAGGCAT
>CAZNZD010000097.1:0-4481 GCA_964577435.1 uncultured Clostridia bacterium | reverse complement strand
CATCTCCATGCTTAAAGGCGGCGTGATAATGGACGTCGTGAACGCCGAGCAGGCGAAAATCGCCGAGGAGGCGGGAGCCGTAGCGGTTATGGCGCTGGAGAGGGTCCCTGCCGACATAAGGGCGGCGGGCGGAGTCGCCAGGATGTCGGACCCCAAGATGATCATGGAGATCAAGGAAGCGGTAACGATTCCGGTGATGGCCAAGGCGAGGATAGGCCATTTCGTGGAGGCGCAGGTACTCGAGGCCATAGGTGTAGACTGCATAGACGAGAGCGAGGTGCTCACCCCGGCCGATGACAAGTACCACATCAACAAGCACGACTTCAAGATACCCTTCGTCTGCGGCTGCAGGAACCTCGGCGAGGCCTTAAGGCGCATAGGCGAGGGCGCGGCGATGATGAGGACCAAGGGCGAGGCAGGCACCGGTGACGTCATCGAGGCTGTGAAGCACATGCGCCAGGTCACAGAGGATATGGCCCGCCTTCAGTACCTTCCCAAGGAGGGCCTCATGACCGCAGCCAAGGAAATGGGGGCGCCATACGACCTGGTGCAACAAGTCGCTGAGACAGGAAAGCTCCCCGTCATCAACTTCGCCGCGGGCGGCATAGCGACGCCTGCGGACGCAGCCATGATGATGCAGCTGGGATGCGACGGTGTGTTCGTCGGCTCCGGCATATTCAAGTCGGACAACCCTGCCGTGAGGGCGAAGGCCATAGTAGACGCAGTTGCCCACTTCAACGAGCCCGCCATAATAGCCGAGGTCTCGAAGGGGCTTGGCGAGGCTATGAGGGGCATATCAGTCCAGAGCATGCGCGAAGAGGACAAGGTCCAGGGCAGGGGCTGGTAAGAGCATATCGGAGGGCAAAGGCTTGCTTAGGATAGGCGTACTTTCTTTCCAGGGCGACGTCTCGGAGCACATGGACCTCGTAAGGCTTGCCGGCGCCGAGCCGGTGGTAGTGAAAAACGACATGGCGCTGGCATCGGTATCCGGCCTGGTGTTGCCGGGCGGCGAGAGCACTTGCCAGGGGAAGCTTCTGGACCGCTGCGGCATGGACAAGCTCATCGTCGAGAGGATTAGAGGCGGCATGCCGGTCTTCGGGACGTGCACGGGGGCGATACTCCTGGCCAGGGAGATCGAGGGCAGCAGCCAGCCGAGGCTTGGCACGATGGGGATAAGAATCGCGAGGAACATCTTCGGCTCCCAGATAGACAGCTTCGAGACCGGCCTGGAGATTAAGGGGATAACCGACAGCGACAGATACGGCAAGGGCGAGTTCAGGGCGCTTTTCATAAGGGGTCCGCTCATTACGGGGACCGACCAGGGCGTAGAGGTAATGGCAGTATACGACGGAAGGATCGCCATGGCAAGGCAGGGCAACATGCTTGCCTGCTCCTTCCATCCGGAGATGGGCCAGGACGCAAGGGTACACAGGTATTTCGCCGACATGGCCGCGGAGTACGAGAGAAGGAAGCAGGGGTGACAGCATGAGCCTTGAGAATCTTCGTTCACAGGACCCTGAGATCGCAGAGGCGATAATCAGCGAGGTCAACAGGCAAAGGGCCAAGATAGAGCTTATCGCATCGGAGAACTTCGTAAGCGAGGCGGTATTGGAGGCAGCAGGGTCGCCGCTTACCAACAAGTACGCCGAAGGGTATCCCGGCAAGCGTTACTACGGCGGCTGCGAGCATGTGGACGTGGCGGAGAACCTCGCAATCGAAAGGGCCAAGCAGCTGTTCGGCGCGGACCATGCGAACGTGCAGCCTCATTCCGGCGCCCAGGCCAATACGGCCGTATACTTCGCCGCGCTGAATCCGGGGGACACCGTCCTTGGCATGAACCTCGCCCACGGCGGGCACCTTACGCACGGCATGGCGATAAACATCTCGGGCAAGTACTTCAACTTCATTCCTTACGGCGTGTCGCCCGCCGACGAGAGGATAGACTACGATGCGCTCGAGGCGCTGGCTATGGAGCACAGGCCGAAGATGATTGTGGCCGGTGCGTCAGCATACCCCAGGATAATCGATTTCCCGCGCTTCAGGAGGATCGCCGACATGTCTGGAAGCCTCCTAATGGTGGACATGGCTCATGTAGCCGGCCTTGTCGCGGCCGGGGAGCATCCTAGCCCTGTCCCCTATGCGGATTTCGTGACTACCACGACCCACAAGACGCTAAGGGGCCCTCGTGGAGGCATGATACTCTGCCGCGAGGAGTGGGCGAAGAAGGTGGATTCCGCAATCTTCCCCGGCATACAGGGCGGGCCCCTGATGCACATAATCGCTGCCAAGGCCGTCGCCTTCAAGGAGGCGCTGGAACCTGGGTTCAAGCTCTATCAGCGCCAGGTCGTCAAGAACGCCCGGGCTCTGGCGGATGCCCTTAAGGCAAGGGGGTTCAGGCTTGTCTCCGGAGGCACCGACAACCACCTGATGCTGGTCAACCTGTCCGGCACAGGCGTAACCGGCAAGCAGCTGGAGAAGGCGCTTGATGCGGTCGGGATAACGGTGAACAAGAACGCCGTGCCGTTCGACACCGAGAAACCCACTGTTACAAGCGGGATAAGGCTGGGTACGCCGGCTATGACCACAAGGGGGATGAAGGAGCCTGAGATGGAGATGATAGCGGGCTTCATCGATAGGGTCGTGCATAACCTCGGGAGCGAGGATGAATTGCAGAAAATTGCGTTTGAAGTAGCGAATCTTACAAAAACCTTTTATTTATACACGAAATATATATAATGTATTTGAGGCCGTCAGGAAAGGGCAGAACCCTTCCCGACGCCCTGTCGTGGCGTGTGAAGCAGTCAATCTCGGTTGATGTGGATCATAAGGCAACACTGGACAGGGAAAACCCTGTCCTTAGTATTGTATATATACCGAAAGGGGGAGAAGAAATGGCAAAGCTTGTGGAGATACGCTGGCACAGCCGCGCAGGCCAGGGAGCGAAGACAGCGGCCCTGACGCTCGCGGAAGCCGCCATCGAATCCGGCAAGTACGCGCAGGCGTTCCCGGAGTACGGACCGGAGCGCATGGGAGCACCCATGCAGGCGTTCAACAGGATCGCAGACGAAGTAGTCTCAGTGCACAGCAACGTCCAGAACCCGTCCATAGTGGTGATACTAGACTCAAGCCTCATCGGTGCGACGAACGTGTCCGTAACCGGAGGTGTGCCCGAAGACGGCACATACATCGTAAACACCCTGCTTCCTTCAGCTGACGTCAGGAAGAAGCTGGGAGTGGGCAAGTCGGCCAAGGTCTATACGGTCGACGCGACCGGCATAAGCATCGATACCATCGGCAAGTTCATGCCGAACACCCCGATGATCGGCGCGCTCATTAAAGTGACGGGCCTTCTCGACTGGGACCTCGTACTGACAGAGACGCGCGTGAAGCTCGGCAAGAAGTTCAACAAGGACATAATCGACAAGAACATCATGGCCATGGAGAGGGCCTATAAGGAGGTGCGCTCCTGATGATCCCAGACAAGAACAAGGGTTGGAAAGACGTTCCGAAGGCCGGACGCATACTCGACGCGGGTTCCGCCAACGAGTACGAGACTGGCGGCTGGAGGACTTACAGGCCGGTATATACGCCTGAAAATTGCATACAGTGCATGTTCTGCTGGATATATTGCCCGGACTGCGCGATCAAGGTGGTAGACGGCAAGATGTCAGGCATAGATTACACACACTGCAAGGGCTGCGGAGTATGCGTCCGCGAGTGCCCGACCAAGCCCGAGAAGAGGGCCCTTGTCTTCGTTAAAGAGGACGAGGCCAAGGCAAAGGAGTGAGCGGAATGACGAAACTGGTAGGGAAGACAGGCAATGAGGCAGTCGCCGAGGCAATGCGCCAGATCAACCCCGATGTGGTCGCCGCGTACCCCATCACGCCTCAGACTGAGATAGTCCAGATATACTCGAGCTACGTGGCAAACGGCCAGACCGACACCGAGATGGTCACCGTGGAATCCGAGCATTCGGCGATGAGCGCGACAATAGGCGCATCCTCCGCCGGTGCCAGGGCGATGACCGCCACGTCCGCCAACGGGTTGGCATTGATGTGGGAAGTCGTCTACATCTGCGCGTCCATGAGGCTTCCCGTCGTGATGCCCGTGGTCAACAGGGCCCTTTCAGGACCCATCAACATCCATAACGACCACTCAGACACAATGGGCGCAAGAGACTCCGGCTGGATACAAATCTACAGCGAGAACGCCCAGGAAGCATACGACAACACCGTTATGGCCACCAAGATCGCGGAGAACAAGAAGGTCCTCCTGCCCGTGATGGTCATGATGGACGGCTTTATCATAAGCCACGCACTTGAGCCAATGACGATGCTGGACGACGAGGTAGTTGCGAAGTTCGTGGGCAAGTACAAGCCCGAGAACCCGCTTCTGGACCCCGAGAACCCGCTTACGGTAGGCCCCCTGGACCTGTTCGACTGGTACTTCGAGCACAAGAGGCAGCAGGCTCAGGCGATGAT
>CAZNZD010000096.1:0-4511 GCA_964577435.1 uncultured Clostridia bacterium | reverse complement strand
ATGGTGGAGCTGAGGGGGATCGAACCCCTGACCTCTTGAATGCCATTCAAGCGCTCTCCCAGCTGAGCTACAACCCCACGCACGCATCGTCTTGTTGCCGTTAACGCCAGGCCGCGTACCCGCTTGATGATTTCGGCGGGTCTGCTTCACGGGCGAGTCTCGGTTCCGACGTCAGCCATTTTCACCGAACATGGCCTCTCTTAGGCGTCCAACCACCGATGCTCCCGGTCATCGCATTTGTTATTACGATGTCAACAAAGAGAATTATACTAACGCCCGAGCGCTCCGTCAATATCGATTACGAGGCGTTTCGTCCGGGCGATGCCTGTCAGGAAGCTGCATCCGCTATGCCTCGTACCTCTTGATCGGAGCATCGCCCCAAGTGCGCTCCAGGTTGTAATACTCCCTTTCGCGCCTCAGCATGAGGTGCACGACAACGTCCCCCAGGTCCATAAGGACCCAGCCCGACTCGTCAGCGCCTTCCTTCCTCAGAAGGGTGCCTCCGGCGCTTTCCACTGCCTCTGTTATCTTATCCCTCGTGTTCCTCAGGTGCGTTGGCGTGTTAAGGGTGCAGATAACGAAGTAGTCCGTGACCGCCGATTTCTCCTTCAGGTCGATTCTTACGATCTCGTTCGCCTTGGAATCCAGCATAGCCTCTATGGTAGTTTCTGATATCCTTACTGCGTCCGTGTTCTCCGGCATATTCGCCCTCCTTCCTAATTGAGCCCTTTGGCCCTGTTGGCTAGCTCGTTTAAAACCCAATTCCTGGCAAAGACAGATTCTGGGGCTATCTCCCTGTTCTTGGCCAGGGTCCTTGCTATCTTCCTGTTTAATATCATAAGGACGGCGCTGTCGAGGTTGAACTCCAGCTCCTTCCTGATGTCGTCCATGTTGAAGCTCCTTCCGAGCTCGCAGTAGTCGGCGGCGAAGATTATCTTCTCCTCCAGCCCCATCTCGGGCCTTCCGAGCGTATGGCTTGCCACCGCCTGGAGCACCTTCGGGTCCTCGACGCCGAATATCGCCTGAGCGATTATTGCGCCTACCAGCGGGTGAAGCAGGTGCGGGTTTCTCAGCAAAGTCTCAGAATAGATCAGCTCGTTTGCGGCAGCCATGGCGATGAGCTCGTCGTTTGGCATCTCCTTGGCGCAGTCGTGCAGAAGCGCCGCCTTGGAGACCACAGCCTCGTCCCCCTTATAGGCCCTGGCAAGCTTAAGTCCCATCTCCTCCACGTTCAGGCAGTGCTTGACCCTTGGTGGGCTGAGCATGCTGTTGAGCCTTTCGATTATCTCCGCCCGTTCCAAGCGCGACACCGTCCTTCCTCAGCGGTAGAGCCCGTTCTTTATAATATAGCTTATCACGCCGTCTGGAAGAAGGTATCTGACCGGCCTTTCTTCCCTCACCCTAAGCCTTATGTCCGTTGATGATATGGCAAGGGCCGGCACCTCGAAGAATTCCAGCCTCTCGGCTCCGAACGCCGACACCGACTTGATCAGCTCGTCAGAAACCACATAGCCGGGCCTAGTCGCAGCGGCGAACCTGCAAAGCGAGAACAGCTCCTTGGGGCTCTTCCAGGTGCATATCTCAAGTATGGCGTCCGCGCCGGTGATGAATATGAGCTCCGCGTCTTTCATCTCCCCGGCTTTGAGCTTCTTCAAGGTATCTACCGTATAGGTCGGCCCTTCCCCATCTACTTCTATCCTGCTTACGTCGAAGTGGGGGTTTGTTATCGTTGCCATCTGGGCCATTATGAACCTGTGCGAGCCGTCAGATACCTGCCTGTTCGCCTTGTGAGGGGGGTTGCCGGAGGGTATGAACACCACCTTGTCCAGCTTGAAGCGCACGAATGCCTCCTCTGCCGTCACAAGGTGCCCGTAGTGAATCGGGTCGAAAGTGCCTCCCATAAGGCCGATCCTTGACATCCTACACCCCTATCCCGGAGCTCTCCGAGTATTCGAATTCGTAGTCGAGTATCCTTACGAGGTCCCCCTCCTTGATGCCCATATCCCGCAGGCGGCCTACTATGCCTGCCTTGATGAGCATGCCGTAGAACCTCTTCATCGCATCCTCGTTGTTCGTATCAGTCCTTAGTAGCAGCCTCTCTACCCCCTCACCTGAAAGGACGAAGGCTCCGCCGAAGCGAACGATCTTAGCGTCTCTGAGCTTCTGCCCTCTCAGGACATACACCCTTTCGCCTGTTGGCGCGACAGCCTCCGCAGCCTCGTATCTAAGTCGCTCCTCTTCGGCGTAGAGCAGCTTGGTCATAGAGGATAGCAGCTCCTTTATCCCCTCTGTGGTGGCTGCCGATATGGGGAACACCTCAGCGCCGGTCGCCTCGGCAAGCTTCTGCGTTATCGATGGGTCCTCCGCGATGTCCATCTTGTTCGCGGCCACTATGAAGGGCTTCCTTCCCATCCCAGGGTCATAGAGCTCGAGTTCCTTTCGGACCGTGAAGAAATCCTCTACAGGGTCGCGCCCCTCTGTGCCCGCGGCATCGACTACATGGACCAGGACCTTTGTCCTCTGAACGTGCCTCAGGAACTCATGCCCGAGCCCTGCGCCCTGGGATGCCCCCTCGATTAGGCCTGGTATGTCTGCTATAACGAAGCTTCCCTCCGTATTCTCTACTACGCCCAGCACCGGGGAAAGGGTGGTGAACGGATAATTCGCCACCTTCGGCCTTGCAGACGTGAGCACGGAGATGAGTGTCGATTTGCCTGCATTCGGGTAGCCTACTAGCCCGATGTCGGCGAGCAGCTTAAGCTCTATCCTAAGCGTCCTCTCCTGGCCGGGAAGGCCCTTCTCCGCATATTTCGGCGTCTGCCTTACGGGCGTGGCGAAGTGGGCGTTGCCGCGCCCTCCCTGTCCCGCCTTGGCGATTACGACGGAGACATCCTCGTCAACTAGGTCAGCGATTATCTCGCCGGTTTCGTCGTCATATATCATCGTGCCGGGAGGAAACTTCAGCACCATGTCCTCGGCGCTCTTTCCGCTCCTGTTCCAGGCCTCGCCGTCAGCCCCGTTGTCGGCCTTGATGACGGTCTTGTACCTATAGTCGGACAGGGTCCTGAAGGACGGGTCCACAGCCGCTATGACGTCTCCGCCCCTTCCGCCGTCTCCACCGTTGGGGCCTCCCCGGGGTATGAACTTCTCCCTGCGGAAGCTGACGGAGCCGTTTCCGCCCTTGCCGGCAGTCACCTTGATCTTTGCGCTGTCAACGAACATGAAGTCTGGTGCACCTCTCTTAATATGAGCAGGGGCCTTAAGGCCCTATGAATCATAATTCCATGAGCATTATATTATACCTTCCTTATTGCGAAACTTCCATCTCCAAGCGGCGAAGGTGTTGAGCATGGAATGCGACAGCATAGGTGCAACTAGCCCCCAGCCTGCGGTTATCATGTATGTCAGAACGAGCGCCGAGATGAATGGGAAGACCCATGCGAAAGCCCTTACTCCCTTCGGGTGCCCCATTATGTGCGCCGGCAGGGCATGGACTGCTGCAAATGCCGCCGCCTGCAGAATTGAAGCTGCAGGACCCCCGATCGCTCTGGCCAGCGCCCCCTGGAGAATCCACCTGAATACGAGCTCCTCAAGAGCCGCGCCCGGGATGCAGAAGAGGACCGCGGCGCAAACCGCCTCCCGGTCATTCAGGCGCATGAGGGCAAGCGCCGCTCCACCCGGCCGGACATTACGCAGATCGGCCTCCCTATCCATCCCCATGAGGCCTGAAAGGGCCCTTCCCAGTAGGAAGAGCCCGCCAAGGCATATCGAGGCCTCAATCGCCTGGGCTATACCCGGCAGGGCGAGCGCTGCGTCTAAGGCCGGGTCTGCCCCCTCAGGCTTGAGCAGGAAAAGGATTGCCAGAAGCAGGATGTCGCCAAGGTCTATCGCCGCGCCATCCCTGTTGCTAAGCCTGACTGCAAGCTTGAACGCGCACAACGCCGCCATCAGCCATCTCATAGCAATCACCGCCAATTATCCGTATGTTCTCGCTTACGGTAAGAGAATCGTCCCATTTCCATGCAAAAGCGCCATACACGGCCTTGTATACTTCGCAGTTGGGGTCAAGGCCCCCGTTCAGCCTGGCAGCGGCCATGCATCCGCCCCCGCATAGATACCTCACGTCGCAACTGCCGCAGGCTCCTTCATCGGAATCCACGTTCCTTCTGAGCACCTCCTGGTCAACTGGCCTGTCCCAGAGAAGGTGGCATGGATGCACCTCGCCGTCTCCAGTGAAGGCGATCACCCTGCTTCCCGCCCCGCACGTGGCCCTTGAAAGCATTGGAACTATGTCCTCGAGGTTCCATTCCTCCTCTATCTCCCCCTTCTCCACGCAATTCCTCAGATAACCGCATATGCTTGCCAGAAGCTCTCCGTCCTCCTTGTGCCTATTGTTTCTGGCCCTTCCTGCGCTCACCATTAGGCTTCCGTGGCACCCGGCGCCGAGGCTTCCTGCGAAGTTCAGCATATCCTCGATTTCTATCCTGCCCCCCGGGGCTATCGTCGGCACT
>CAZNZD010000095.1:0-4637 GCA_964577435.1 uncultured Clostridia bacterium | reverse complement strand
CAACCGTGACGGCGCCGAGGCCGAAACTTATGCCGCCATAGCCCTGAAGCGCCTTCAGCGCATATAGAAGGAACGCGCTGTCCTTGCCCCCCGAGAAGCCGACCAGCACCCTGTCGCCCTCTTTTATGAGCCCGAACTGCATGCATGCCTTGATGAGCCTGTTATGGCTCGCCTTGGGCATATGCAGGCCGCGCTCCTGGGTGGTTGGTGTCATTTCGAGCGCTTCTCCCTTCTGAACCTTTCCTTCTGCTCCGGCTCCATCTTCTCCGTCGCATACTGGTAGATGGTCCGCGCACCCGTCTGCCTGAGCTCTTGGAGCAGTTCCTCGGCAGGTTCGGGATGCTTCTTCCATATCTCCCTTAGAAGCCATCCCATGCCCTGCTGCACCACTTTCTCAGGGTCGGTCATCAGGGGCCTCACGGATTCGATGATCTCCTCCGCGCTTAGGGGGTTGTCCAGCGCCTTGATCAGGGATACGGGAAGGGCCCTCCTCTTGAACTTCAGCGCTGAGGACTTCCAGGAGGAAATCCTCTCAAGCGCGACGATCCTTCTGGTTAAGAATGTGCTTATGACGTCCAGGCAGAGCGCATCGTCATGCGCCCAGTTCATTATCCCGAGATCGAACCAGGATCCGATTTCCTCGAAGACTCTGGCATCGTACTGCTTATCGAACATCCTGATGAGGCTAATGGCGAAGTGCCCCTCCTCGTACTTGCCCGATGAGACGAGCTTCCTTGATAGCTCAAGGGCTTCATCCAGGCTCAGGCCCGATGCCTTGGCTTCCTTCACCTTTCCCTTAAGAAGCGCCGGGTCGACTCCATACGGGTCGTAGCCTTCGACGAAGTACTTGCTGTACTTGCCGGCGACAGACGGGTCCGAGTTGTCGCGCATGAACGAGCATATGCCCTGATAAATGAGGTCGATGTCCACGAAGCGTGCCTCCTTTTGTAAATCCCGCCCCAGCTCAAAGCCTAAAGGGGACCGGTGATCCCGGTCCCCCTCTAATCTGGCGGAGAGAGCGGGATTCGAACCCGCGCTAGGATTTCTCCTACTACCGGTTTAGCAAACCGGCCCCTTCAGCCTGCTTGGGTATCTCTCCGTAAACCTTATTCCGTGCTAATGGCGGAGGGGGTGGGATTCGAACCCACGGCCCATTGCTGGGACACTGGTTTTCAAGACCAGCTCCATAAACCGCTCGAACACCCCTCCGTGTCCGTGGGCCTGAAACGAATCAGCAAACTGAATTTTACCATCAGCGCATCAGGCACGTCAAATCCAAACGGCTCAGACGATCCTTTCAAGCCCGCCCATGTACTTGATGAGGGCATCAGGCACCTGTACTGTGCCGTCCTCGTTCTGGAAGTTCTCCAGTATGGCGGCGAAGCACCTTCCGACGGCGATTCCCGAGCCGTTCAGAGTGTGAATGTGCTCCGTCTTGCCTCCCTCGCCCCTGTACTTTATATCCATCCTCCGGGCCTGGTAGCCTTCGAAGTTCGAGCAGCTTGATATCTCCACATACCTTCCGTAGCTCGGCATCCATACCTCTATGTCGTAAGTCTTGGCGCTTGAGTTGCCCAGGTCCCCGCCGCAGAGGGTGACAACCCTATAAGGAAGCCCCAGGCCCTTCAGCACATCCTCTGCGTCTGCGGTGAGCTTCTCCAGCTCGTCATAGCTTGTCTCGGGCTTGGCGAACTTGACCAGCTCGACCTTGTCGAACTCATGCTGCCTGATGAGCCCCCTGGTGTCCCTGCCCGATGCCCCAGCCTCTGCCCTGAAGCACGCCGTGTAGGCGCAGTGCCATATGGGAAGCCTGTCCGCATCCAGGATCTCTCCCCTGTACATGTTCGTGACGGGCACTTCCGCCGTGGGGACCAGATAATACTCCAGCCCTTCGAGCTTGAACATGTCCTCGGCGAACTTGGGAAGCTGCCCGGTCCCCACCATGCTGTCGCGGTTGACGACAAACGGCGGGAACACCTCGCGGTAGCCATGCTTCTCGGTGTGAAGGTCCAGCATGTAGCTTATCAGCGCGCGCTCTAGCCTTGCTCCCGCCCCCTTATAGATCACGAAGCGGGCGCCGGTGATCTTGCCTGCCCTCTCGAAGTCGAGTATGTCCAGCCCGGTCCCAAGGTCCCAATGGGCCTTCGGCTCGAAGCTGAACTGCCTGGGCGTTCCGAACTTCCTCATCTCCAGGTTGTCCTTGTCGGTCAGGCCCTCCGGTACGCTCTCGTGGGGGATGTTGGCTATGCCGAGAAGCAGGGCCCTCTGCCTTTCCTCTATCGCGGAGAGCTCCTTGTCCAGCTCTGATATCCTGTCGCCCTCCTGCCTCATCTCGAGTATGAGGCTGGCGGCGTCCTTCTTCTCCTTTTTTAGGCGGGCTATCTCCATGGAGGCTTCGTTCCTGCGCCTTTTGAGCTCCTCCACATCGGCAATTATCCTGCGCCTAGTCACATCCACGGCCAGCAGCTCATCGAGCACGGCCTCGGTGTGCCCCCTCTTCCTCAGAGCCTGCCTGACGAGGTCGGGATTGCTTCTAACAAGTTTGATGTCCAGCATGATAGCCCTCCTTGCTGCATAGATAAAACAAAACCCCGTGCGGCTCATATGCCGCACGGGGACGAGTCACATAAAAACTCGCGGTGCCACCCCGCTTGGTATGCCCAGTAGGTCCAATCGCCTACTTTGAGCATACCCTCTCGTCGCGCTATCTCGGGCGCTCCCGTCCAAACCTACTCTTGTTCGGCCGGCCGCTCCGGGGCGGATTCGGTTCCCGCTTCCCGCCGGATTCACACCTTCCGCATTTGCAATTCCCCTCTTTACCTGCTTGATCTTTCAGGGTTTCCTCTTGCGGTTCCGGCTCTCTTTGGGGCTGGGTCCTTCCTACTATTCCCCTTCATCGCGTTGTAAATTGCATAATAGCACCTATTCTGCATGTTGTCAAATGCCGACTTGCTTCATCAAAAATGCATTCGAAAGTCATTCGTTGCCTCAAATGATAAATGCATCTGAAGGAGTGAGCAGCGAGTGGGTGAAAGACTCAACCACCTTATTGCGGGGATCGGTTCAGGAACCGCCTTCGAAGAGGCGGCAAAAAGAGGCGCGGGACCGGTTAGCCGATCCCGCGCGATGACTATCAGATGACTATGCCCTAGATCTCGCCGCAGAGCTTCAGGAGCTTATTCCACTTGCGGTCGATATCCTCCTGGATTTCGACCAGAAGGGCTGCGTTCTCGGGCCTGAAGAGGTGCTTGAAGCGGTCCTGGGTCTTCAGGAACTCGGTCACGGGCAGCTTCTCCTTCGGCTTATAGGTGAGCTTGTACTCGCCGTTCACCACTTCGTAGAGCGGCCAGTAGCAGGTCTCCACTGCAAGCTTGGCAAGCCTCATCGACTCGCTGGGCTCATACTTCCATCCAAGCACGCAAGGCTGGATGACGCAGAGGAACGCCGGCCCTTCGACGTCAAACGCCTTCTTGGCCTTCGATGTCAGGTCGTTCCAGAAGAACGGGCTCGCCTGCGCGACGTACGGGATCTCATGGGCGACCATGGCAGCAGTGAGGTCCTTCCTGAACTGCTTCTTTCCGGTCGATGCGCTGCCTACCGGCGAGGTCGTGGTGTTTGCGCCCTTGGGAGTCGCCGATGAGCGCTGTATGCCGGTGTTCATGTAAGCCTGGTTGTCGTAGCAGACGTACACCATGTCATGACCCCTCTCCATGGCGCCGGAAAGCGCCTGGAAGCCGATGTCATAGGTTCCGCCGTCTCCGCCGAAGGCGACGAAGTTCATCTTCTGGTCCTTCTTTATCTTGCCGCGGCGCTTCAGCGACTGATATGCCGCCTCTACTCCGCTTACCGTTGCGGCTACGTTCTCGAACGCGTTGTGGATGAACGAGGTCTTCCACGCCGTGTAAGGATATATGGTCGTGGTCACTTCCATGCAGCCCGTCGCGCATCCGACTACAAGCGGCGCATCCGAAGCGAGCGCGATCTGCTTGATTATTGTCGGGAAGCCGCAGCCGGCGCAGGCGCGGTGGCCCGACGACAGTGCGAGTTCCTTCTTGGCGAATTCCCTTAGAGTTGCCATCCTGCCTACACCCCCTACTCTCTGACGCCCAGGTAGGTGACCTGATTTGCCACCTTGCCCGTGTCGGAGATCTTCTTGAGGTCCTCGAAGACCGTGCGGATGTTCTGCTCGGTGACGTCCCTGCCGCCCAGTCCGTAGATGAAGTTCACTATCTTGCCGCCGCGCTTGCCGTACATGGCCGCGCGAACGTCCTTGTAAAGAGGTCCGCCGACGGCGTCGAACGAGTCGGCCTTGTCCATCACGCCCACTGCCTTGATGCCCTTGATGGCCTTTACGATCTCAGCTGCGGGGAACGGCCTGAACACCCTGATTTTCAGCATGCCGGCCTTCACACCCTCTGCGCGCAGGTCGTTGATCACCTTGCGGGCGGTTCCGGCTGTGGATCCGATGACAACGATTGCGACCTCTGCGTCGTCCAGCAGGTAGTTCTCGAACAGGTCGTAGTGCCTGCCGGTGAGCTTGCCGAAGTCCTTCGTGACCTTCATTATGGTCGACTTCGAGTCTATCATCGCCTGAGCCTGCTGCCTCTTGTGCTCGAAGTACCAGTCGAACAGGTCCA
>CAZNZD010000094.1:0-4858 GCA_964577435.1 uncultured Clostridia bacterium | reverse complement strand
GGTCCATCTAATGGGCCTTCTGTCACCCGGAGGGGTGCATTCCCACACTAGGCACGTTGAGGCGATAGTGAAGTTCGCCAAGGCAAGCGGAGTGAAGGACCTGTTCATCCATGCCTTCCTCGACGGAAGGGACGTGGCCCCCAGAAGCGCCCGCGACCAGGTCGCAGATGTGGAGGCCATGCTTAAGCGCGAAGGCCTGGGAAGGATAGCCACAGTCTCCGGTAGGTACTACCCCATGGACCGCGACAACCGCTGGGACAGGGTCAAGAAGGGCTGGGATGCCATCGTCCTCGGGAGGGGAAGGATAGCGGCCCATGCTACTGAAGCTATAGAGGCCTCCTACCAGGAGGGGGTAAGCGACGAGTTCGTGGCGCCCACCGTGATATTCAACGACGGGGCGGCAATAGGCCCTGTGAAGGACGGCGACTCCGTCATATTCTTCAACTTCAGGGGCGACCGCGCAAGGGAGATAACCAGGGCCTTCAACGAGCCCGGCTTCACCGCCTTCGAAAGGGAGGCGACACCCAAGGTCCATTACGTATGCTTCATGGACTACCTGAAGGAGCCGGGTTATAATATCGCGTTCTCGCAGCCGGATACGGCAGACGGACTCTCGGAGACGCTGTCGAAGCACGGCTTAAGGCAGCTTCACACGGCGGAGACGGAGAAGTTCGCCCATGTGACCTACTTCTTCAACGGCGGAAGGGAGGAGCCGTTTGACGGCGAGGACCGCATCATGGTCCCTTCCCCCAAGGTCGCCACATACGACCTGAAGCCGGAGATGAGCGCACACGAGGTCGCCGAAACGGTAGTGGAGGCCCTAAGGTCGGAGAAATACGACTTCATCGCCGTGAACTTCGCAAACTGCGACATGGTGGGCCATACCGGAGTCTTCGAGGCCGCAGTGCAGGCGGTTCGCACCGTGGACTTCTGTGTGGGAAGGGTGGTCGAGAAGGCCAGGTCCATGGGATGGACGGTCATGATAACGGCCGACCACGGCAACGCCGATGAGATGAAGGACCCCTCCACAGGGGAGATGTCCACCGCCCATTCGCTGAACCCCGTGCCTTTCATCGTGATTGGCGAGGGATATTCGAAGCTCAGATCCGACGGAAACTTCGGGGATGTCGCGCCGACGATACTGGAGGCCTTCGGAATAGAAAAGCCGGCCGTTATGGCCGGCAGAAGCCTGGCTATAAGGTAATCATGCCAGGCCGAGGCTCAGTTTGCCGATAGTCTGCATCGTGCCTGGCTTGAAAGTGGCGCTCCTGAACGCATGGCGCATGGCCATCACCATCAGGTAGTGGGTCATAAGGGACCTCTCCACGGGCTTTCTGTGCTCGAGCTCCATTGCAAGCGATGCGTCCAGGAGGTAGAGTTCAAGATCCTTTATCCCGGAGGAGAAGGCCGACTGCATCGCAAGGCGCACGGCGTCGAGCCTCGCCGACCTGAGGTTGGGCTTTCCGGAGGATATCGGGGCGACTTCCTCCGAAAGGGTGTTGCCGTCCTGGTCGACGATCAAAGACCATGTGTTTACAGTGCCGTCCGGGCCTATGAAAGCATCGGTATAAGCGCTGGCCTTAACCTGAGTCCTTGACATCGTCATCACCTCGCAGTCTCTGATATAATTATACCGAACATATGTTCTATGTCAATAAGCAAGGGGGTGTTTTGTACCCAAAATGGACCTAGACAACATCTACGCTCCATTGTTCCAGGCGCTGAGGAAGCATGCCGACATGGATCCTTACCAGTTCCATGTGCCGGGGCATAAGGCAGGCAAGGCCTATCCGAAGGAGATATTCGAGTGGCTGAGGGACTATGCCATGAGGATAGACCTGACGGAGCAGCCCGACATAGACTGCCTTCTTGCGCCGTCCGGCCCAATCAAGGAGGCCCAGGAGAACGCCTCAAGGGTGTTCAAGTGTGACAGGACCTTCTTCCTAACCAACGGCAGCACTTCGGGAGTGCAGGCGATGCTTCTGACCAACTCAGGGCCCGGAAAGAAGATAATAATGCCCAGGGATGCCCATATGTCGGCCTTCAGCGGACTTGTGATGTCGGGCGCCCAGCCCGTATTCGTGTACCCGGACGTGGACCCCAAGTGGGGAGTCACAAGGGGTGTGCCTTTCGCGGAGTACGAGAAGGCGCTTGATGCCCACGACGACATATGCGCCTGCTACATAACAAGGCCCAACTACTACGGCATGTGCCCCGAAATAAAGCAGGTCGTGAAGCTATGCCACGAGAAGGGCATCCCCGTGCTCGTGGACGAGGCGCACGGCGCTCACATAGGGTTCCATTCGGAGATGCCGGACTCCGCCCTCGAATCGGGCGCCGACTATGTTGTGCAGAGCGCCCACAAGACCCTCCAGGCCTACACTGGCGGGTCGTGGATGCACCTCCAGGGCAATCTGGCAGATACGGACAAGGCGTCGAGGATGGTGGCCCTGCTGCAGTCTACGAGCCCCTCGTACATAATAATGGCGACTCTGGACCTCACCGCATACCTCATGGGCGAAAGCGGCAGGGAGATCGTGGACAGGCAGTACAGGTTCAACAAGGAGTTCAGGCGGGAGGCAACCAAGCTCAAGGGTATAAGGATAATCAGCGACAGCATGATAGACCCTCTCAGGATCACGGTTTCGGGTTCCGACCTGGGATTATCCGGAATCGAGCTCGACGGCATATTGAGAAACGAGTATCGCGTGTGCGCCGAGATGGCGGACCTGGAAAACGTCGTCATAATACAGACAGTGGCAGACGACGAGACGACCATGAAGGCGCTACTGGATGCCCTCAAGGATATAAGCACTAGGTTCAAGGCGGATCCCTCCAAGCGGTCAAGGCTTGGAAGGCAGGTCGCGGCGACCATGCTGGCGATGCAGCCCAGCCCTGTTAGGATGACCATGAGGGAGGCCGCGTTCAAGGAGAGCGATACAGTGCCCCTTACCCAGGCCGTAGGCTACGTCGCCTCGGAGACGGTCTCGGTATATCCGCCCGGCATCCCCACGATTCTGCCGGGCGAGGAGATAACGGCCGAGAAGGCAGTGCTCATAATAGACCTTGCCCGCTCGGGATACTTCATCAAGGGATTAAGAGGTTCGGAGGATTTCGGCATCAGGGTGGTAAGGCAGTAAGCCCCGGTGCCTGCTTAGGAGGAAATGATGTTCATAACTTTCGAGGGGCCGGACGGCTGCGGCAAGTCGACCCAGGCGAGGCTTCTTGCCCAGTCCCTGGAGCAGATGGGCGTGGACGTGCTTCTTACGAGGGAGCCGGGCGGCACCGAGATAGGAAGGAAGATAAGGCAGATCATACTCTCCCACACCTCCGAGGGCATGGGACCCGAGGCTGAAGCCCTCCTTTATGCCGCCGACAGGGCCCAGCATGTATTCGAGGTGCTGAAGCCCGCCATATCAGCCGGCAGGGTAGTGATATCGGACAGGTTCGTGGATTCAAGCTATGCCTACCAGGCAGTGGCGCTAAACGTCGGCATGGATGCCGTGAAGGCCGCAAACGACATAGCCATAGCGGGGCTTAAGCCCGAGCTGACCATACTCCTGGACGTCGACCCCCAGACAGGAATCGGCAGGGTAAGGCGAGCAAGGGCTGGCGCCAACGCCGAGATAGACAGGATCGAGGCCAGGGACCTGGAGTACCATGCAAGGGTCAGGAAGGCGTACCTCGAGATGGCGGCGAAGGAGCCCGGCAGAATCAGGGTCGTCGATGCGGCAAGGAGCTCCGCCGAGGAAGTCCGCGCCGAGGTCCTGGACATTGTTCTGGGCGCATTGGGCATGAGGCAGGAAGGGTGCAGGTGATATGAGGTCCGAGGGCTTCCTCTTTGAAGGAAAGGCGCTTGAACTTCTCGAGGGCGACATCGCCCGCGGGGAGGTGTCCCACTCGTACCTTCTGTGGGGCCCGCGGGGCATCGGTAAAGCCGAGCTTGCGGAGAGGTTCGCCGCTGCCGTCAACTGCACGGGTGCGCGCAAGGGGCCGCTCGGCTACTGCGGGCAGTGCCCAAGCTGCATGAAGATGATAGACGAGGTCTTCGTGGACTTCAATGTGAAAAGGCCCACCCGGTCCGTAAGGAAGGAAAGGGGGGCCGAGGTCAGATCCTCCAAGGCGTCCATTAAGATTGACGACGTCAGGGAGATGATCGCCGACATCTACACAAAGCCCAACGAGGCGAAAAGGAAGTTCTGGGTTATAGAAGACGTCCACACCATGGAGGAGCGCATGCTCAACTCCCTTCTGAAGGTGCTTGAGGAGCCTCCCGGAGATTCCGTGATAGTCCTTACCGCCCCCTCGCCGGACGACCTTCTTCCGACCGTGATCTCCCGTTGCCGGCAGGTGAAGCTTCTTAGGCCCTCGCCTGAGGCTGTAAGGGATTGGCTGACAGAAAGGCTTAACATCGACTCCAAGGAGGCGGCATACCTTGCCAGGGCCTCCGAATCGCTTCCCGGAAGGGCTTTCGCCATGGCAACCGACAGCTGCTACGAACCTCTGAGAAAAGCGCTTCTGGACGAATTGCTTGAAGCGGCCAAGACCAAGGGACCATTTGCCGCCCAGGCGGCGGCGGACGACATACAGGGCATAGGGGCCCTTGCGCTGGACGAGGGGCTTCCCGGCTCATCGGGTCCGGCCGACCCGGACGGGGAGGCGGGGCGCCTTGCCTCCGGAGGCGGTATAATAGAGTTTATAGCTGCATTCCTAAAGGACCTTGCGTACATATCGCTCGGATACCCCGAGGATGCAGTGATAAACTGCGACAGGGCGGCGGAGCTTGCCGAAGCGGCGGACGGGACGGACGGAGCGGCTTGGCTTTCAAGGGCGGATAGGGTCTCACAGCTTGCCGCCT
>CAZNZD010000093.1:0-4908 GCA_964577435.1 uncultured Clostridia bacterium | reverse complement strand
AGCCCTTCCTGATGCCCATCGAGGACGTCTTCACCATCACCGGGCGCGGAACGGTCGTAACCGGTCGTATCGAGCGCGGAAAGATCAAGGTAGGCGAGGAAGTAGCCATAGTAGGTCTCGCCCCCGAAATCAAGAAGAGCGTAGTCACCGGCGTCGAGATGTTCAGGAAGCTCCTGGACGAGGGCTTCGCAGGAGACAACGTAGGCTGCCTGCTTCGCGGAATAGACAAGGACGAGGTCGAGCGCGGCCAGGTCCTCGCAAAGCCCGGCACCGTCAACCCGCACACGAAGTTCCGCGGCCAGGTGTACGTCCTCACCCAGAGCGAAGGCGGACGCCACACCCCGTTCTTCAATAACTACAGGCCTCAGTTCTTCATCAGGACCACCGACGTCACCGGCAGCATCACCCTTGACGCAGGTACCGAGATGGTAATGCCCGGCGACCACGCCAACCTCCTGATTTCGCTCATCACCCCCATCGCAATCGAGATGGGAATGAGCTTCGCAATCCGCGAGGGCGGCCGCACGGTCGGCGCAGGAACTGTAACGTCGATCATAGAGTAGCGCAAATTCCTGATAGGGGCGCCCGCTTCGGACGCCCCTTAGGGATGCAATAAGCGATGAAGCTGGATGTTGCCGGCGGGACCCGAACGACCGGGGAAACTCCAGCCGAGTAAGTCCGCGAGAGATCGGGCGATGGAGGGTACAAGATGTCAAAGAGCAAGGTAAGAATCAAGCTCAGAGCATTCGACCACAAGCTTCTGGACCAGTCCTCGCAGAAGATAGCAGAGACTGCCAAGGCTATGGGCGCGCTGGTATCGGGACCGGTACCGCTGCCTACGGAGAAGGTCATCTACACGGTGCTCCGTGCTCCCTTCGTGGAGAAGGACTGCCGCGAGCAGTTTGAAATGAGAACGCACAAGAGGCTTATCGACATAATCGAGCCGAACCAGAAGGTCATGGACGCTCTCATGAAACTGGATCTGCCTTCAGGGGTGGATATAGAGATAAAGCTCTAACGTGAGTCCAATGGCCAAGAGCTAAGAAACACGTTTTCGAGCAGGAGGTGGATAGGATGGCAAAAGCCATTCTCGGAAAGAAGTTGGGAATGACCCAGATCTTCACGGCAGACGGCAAGGTGACCCCCGTGACGGTCATAGAGGCTGGCCCGTGTGTGGTAGTGCAGAGGAAGAGCGCGGCTCACGACGGCTACGAGGCGATTCAGGTCGGCTTCGGCAAGAAGAGGGAGAGGCTGTTCTCGAAGGCTGAGAAGGGCCACTTCGAGAAGGCGGGCGTGAAGCCCATGCGCTACCTTAGGGAGTTCCGCGTGGAATCTTCCGAGCAGTTTGCAGTCGGCCAGGAGATAAAGGCCGACGTATTCGCGACCGGCGACAAGATAGACGTGACCGGCAAGTCGAAGGGCAAGGGCTTCGCGGGCGTCATCAAGCGCCACGGTTTCGCAAGGGGCGGCATGAGCCACGGCTCAATGTACCACCGCAGGGTGGGATCCCTCGGCGCGACCGACCCCGCCAGGGTCTTCAAGGGCAGGAAACTGCCCGGAAGGATGGGCGGAGACAGGGTGACGATCCAGGGGCTCACGGTCGCTGGAGTAGACATCGACAGGAATCTCATTCTGGTCCGCGGAGCAGTTCCCGGAACTCGTGGCGGCCTGGTGGTTGTCAGGGAATCTGTGAAGGCTTCCAGGAAGTAGCCACGAAGAGGGAAAGGAGGCAAAGTAAATGCCAAAGGCACCTTTGTTCAATATGAAGGGCGAGAGCCTCGGCGCTGTGGACCTGCCGGAAGAGATATTCGGCGTTGAGCCCCATGCCGACGTTCTCCACGAAGCAGTAGTGATGCAGCTTGCCAGCAGAAGGCTCGGGACCGCGAAGGTCAAGACCCGTTCTGAGGTATCGGGCGGCGGCAAGAAGCCGTACCGCCAGAAGGGCACCGGCCGCGCAAGGCAGGGTTCGACCAGGGCAGCGCAATGGGCAGGAGGCGGAAAGATATTCGGCCCCACGCCCAGAAGCTACGGCTACAGGATCAACAAGAAGGTCAGAAGGCTGGCTCTGCTGTCGGCTCTCTCCTCGAGGGCGCTCGACGCCAACCTCGTAGTGGTGGACAGGCTTGAAATCGAGAAGCCGAGCACCAAGGCGATGGTATCGGTGCTGGCGAACCTCAAGCTCGGGAAGACCCTTGTGGTCACCGGCGAGGCCGACAACAACGTGATGCTTTCGACGAGGAACCTGCCGGACGCAATGGTCCTCACAGTGGAGGGCCTGAACGTATACGACATCCTCAACCACGACAACCTTCTGTTCACCGCATCCGCGGTCGAGAAGGCCAAGGAGGTGTTTGCCTGATGGAATACTCGGCACACGACATAATCATCAGGCCTATAGTCACCGAGAAGACCACTCTTCTCGCAGAGCAGAACAAGTACGTCTTCGAAGTGGCCAAGGCCGCGACGAAGGTGGACATCGCCAGGGCAGTCGCCGAGGCCTTCAAGGTCAAGGTCGTCGCCGTTAACACGGTGAGCGTGCCCGGCAAGCTCAAGAGGATGGGCAAGGGACAGGGTTATACTCAGAGCTGGAAGAAGGCTATAGTCACCCTGAAGGCAGGGGAGCGCATCCCGATCTTCGAGGGAGCATAAGCCGAGAGCGCAAGGAGGAAATAGACAATGGGTATCAAGCAGTATAAGCCCACATCTCCTGGGCGTCGGCAGATGTCGGTATCGACCTTCGAGGAGATAACGGCCGTAAAGCCGGAGAAGTCGCTGACCGTACCGCTCAGGAAAACAGGCGGCCGCAACAATATGGGCCGCATCACCTCGCGCTTCCGCGGAGGCGGAGCGAAGAGGACATACAGGATAATCGACTTCAAGCGCGACAAGGCCGGAGTCCCCGGCAAGGTCGCAACGGTCGAGTACGACCCCAACAGGTCGTCGAGGATCTGCCTCATCAACTATCTCGACGGCGAGAAGAGGTATATCCTGCAGCCGGTCGGGCTCAAGGTAGGCGACATGATCGTCTCCGGACCCGGCGCGGACATCAAGCCGGGCAACGCTCTTCCCCTTTCGAGCATACCCGTGGGCACAAACGTGCACTGCGTGGAGCTCGTACCCGGAAAGGGCGCCCAGATGGTCAGGACGGCAGGCGCTTCGGCGCAGCTGATGGCCAAGGAAGGCAAGATGGCGACATTGAGGCTTCCTTCCGGCGAGATGAGGATGGTCAGGGTCGAATGCATGGCCACCATCGGCCAGGTCGGAAACCTCGACCATGAGAACATCAGCTTCGGCAAGGCAGGGCGCAAGCGCTGGCTGGGCCGCAAGCCCCACAACCGCGGCGTGGTCATGAACCCGGTAGACCATCCGCACGGCGGCGGCGAAGGCAAGTCGCCCATCGGCCACCCGGGTCCGTTAACCCCTTGGGGCAAACCGACCCTCGGCTACAAGACCCGCAAGGCCAAGGCCTCTGACAAGCTCATAGTCAGAAGGCGCAACGGCAAGTAATCTGATATGAGTGAAGAGAGGAGGCGGACAAATGTCCCGGTCGCTTAAAAAGGGCCCGTATGTCTGCCCGAAGTTGATGAAGAAGGTAGACGCGATGAATTCCAAGGGCGTAAAGGAGATCATCAAGTCCTGGTCAAGGAGCTCCACCATCATGCCCGACATGTTGGGACACACCATCGCGGTACACGACGGCAGGAAGCATGTGCCCGTTTACATCGTAGAAGACATGGTAGGACACAAACTCGGTGAATTCGCGCCGACGAGGACTTACAGGGGTCATTCCACCAAGTCCGACAAGGCAACATCGCTTAAGTAGGAGGATCAGCAGCTATGGAGGCAAAGGCAGTAGCAAAGCACGTTAGAATAACGCCTCGCAAGGCCCGCGCGGTAGTTGACCTGATCCGCGGAAAGAGCGTCAACGAAGCGATGGCCATATTGAAGTTCTCGCCCCGCGGGGCAAGCGAAGTGGTGTACAAGGTGGTCAAGTCGGCGGCGGCCAACGCCGAGAACAATCTGAACCTCGACAAGGACTCCCTGTATGTCTCCAAGGCCTTCGTGGACGTGGGCCCCACCATGAAAAGGGTGCTGCCCAGGCTCAGGGGCATGGCGGACAGGCTTCTTAAGAGAAGCTGTCACGTGACAATAGTCGTTAAGGAAAGGGAGGGTTGATCGTGGGTCAGAAGGTTAACCCGATAGGCTTCAGAGTAGGGGTCATCAGAGACTGGGATTCCGCGTGGTACGCCGACAAGTCGTACGCCGACCAGCTTCACGAGGACCTCAAGCTCAAGAAATTCATCAGGGAATACGACTTCAACAAGAGGGAAGGCGTGCCCGCGTCCAAAGATCCTTCCAAGAGGGAGAAGAATCCCGGAAGCATCTCAAGGATACAGATAGAGCGCAAGGCGAACAGCGTCATTAAGTTCATAATCTACACAGGCAAGCCCGGCGTCATCATCGGAAGCGGCGGCAAGAAGTCGGAAGAGCTCAGGAAGGAGCTTGCTGCCATGACCGGCAAGCAGGTGCTCCTTGCGATCAACGAGGTCAGAAACCCCGACCTCGATGCACAGCTCGTCGCCGAGAACATCGCAGGCCAGCTCGAGAAGAGGATCGCCTTCAGGCGCGCCATGAAGCAGTCTATGGCAAGGGCCGAGAAGCTCGGATGCCAGGGCATCAAGATGAGATGCTCCGGAAGGCTCGGGGGAGCTGAGATCGCAAGGTCTGAAAGCTACTCGAACGGCAGGCTCCCGCTTCACACTCTCCGCGCCGACGTAGACTACGGCTTCACCGAGGCCGACACCACCTATGGCAGGATCGGCATCAAGGTCTGGATCTACAAGGGCGAGGTCCTTCCCAAGAGGGCACCCGGCCAGAACCAGGGAGGGCGCTAACCATGTTGATGCC
>CAZNZD010000092.1:0-5189 GCA_964577435.1 uncultured Clostridia bacterium | reverse complement strand
CCCAGCTAATCATCTCTGTATCCATGAAGAAATTGATACAGGTCTCTTGCAGCTCTCCCTTCCTCAATTTCTGAGCTGCACTGACCAGAGTCATCGCCTTTATCAAGAATTCCTCTATATGATCACTTAGTTCAACCACCTGGAATACAACCTCTTCTGGATACTTCTCTGCTAATACTTGGGGCCGTTCGTCCATATAGTAGTCATGTATCCCAAAGAACGCTACCATCATTTCGCACCTCGCAATTAATGGCGGGATCTGAACCATGTATCGAAAATCTTAATCCCCCATATTGGATCAGTAATATCTATACTAGGGAGACCCATTGTCTTCAGCCCATCAAAGAAATCCTTCATCTGTTCCAGAGTTAGATAAGCTTTTCCGACGCCATTTTCAGCTTGTAAAAATGCATTAATCATTATACTAGCAACTGCTGTCTTTGGGCCGGGAGTACCCATCGCTTTCTTGATATTGTTATAGAATTTAGCTAACTCCTTCTTCCACCCTTCCTTTAGGTTTTTAGGATCTAGTGGATCCTTATATCCAGAAACCTTGCCTAAATGCTCAACGATTTTATCGTTAATATTTCCTTTAATCACCTTGCTATTCTTCTTCGCCATCTCAAGGTAATCACTAGTTATTACTCCTAAAGCAGCAGCTCCAGCGGCTGCAGCCAGTTCACCGGACCCTGCACTAAAACAACTAGTACCAAAGGCACCGCCATCTGCGTACTCCATGTAGTACTCGCCATTCTGATCGATATGCGTAATCGGGTTCCCATTACAATACTCAAACCAGTTCAGCCCGTCTTTCGCAGGGTCTGAGCTAGTGAACCTTCCAAGGGTTGGGTCGTAATACCTGGCGTTGAAGTAGCTGAGGCTGGTTTCAAGGTCCGAATGCTTGCCCATGAAGCGGTGGAGCTCACTGTCCACTAGCCCACTTGCTGTTGTCAAGGAACCGAATGGCTCGTACGCATACCTGGCTGCAACAGCACCGTAGATATCGGTTACTGCCCGCACAGTCCCCACTATTCCCGTATAGTGGAAGTACTTCTGTGTAGAGTTGTAGCCGCCTACCAGCTTGGCAAGGTGGAGTACAGAAGGCAACGGCTCTTGTTATTCTGCTCGTCTACTTGTGTATAATCCATCATCTATCTCATTTCTCTTCAGCTGCCCAAATCTTGTGCTTACGGATTTCTGAGGCAAAGTCCCTGCATATGACATTTCCCCTTCTCTTCTCCGCAGATAAAACACATGACATTCTGCTCTCCTGCAGTGCAGGGCCCTCAACTAGTATTGTTCCGTCACCATCTACAATAATGCTTTTTCCAAGGAAGCTCGCTTCTATCCCGCCTTTTATCTCCAATCCTACCCTGTTACAAAGCACGATAGGTGTTAGGTTCTCAATAGCGCGTACGCAGGCTATGCTATGCGTCGTTATAGCTCCAAAGTTCGCTAGTGCGCATAACACTTCCGCTCCCTTCAGCACCTGCTCTCTGGAGATTTCCGGGAACCATAGGTCAAAACATATCTGAACGCCAATCTTCATTCCATTCACGTTGAAAACCGGATTGATATCTCCCTCATTAAACAGACTCTTCTCTATCTCTGATAGGTGGATCTTTCTATAGGAGCCGATAATCTTGCCTTCACAAACCAGGGCGGCTGTGTTATATAGCATCTCGCCTGATTTCTCCGAAACACCGGTTATAACCGTACAAGGCTTCCTAGTTGTTAGTTCCTTCAGCCTATTAATAAGTATGTTCTCCGCTAGGCAAGAGGAAGCTCTGTAGAGCTCCTCTCTGCTTTCATGCAAGTACCCCATATCGCAGAGTTCAGGAAGCACAATCAGCTCGCAGTCCATCTTATCAGCATGTTCTATGATTCTACGGGAGTTCTCTTCAATGTCCCTAACTACATCGAATTGTATAAAGCCTGCCCTCATTATTGCTCCCTCTGACCTGCCCCCAATCTTAGGGCCACTCCAAGGTTGGGTATTTTTGTAATCATTGCCGGTTCTGATCATTAGCTTTCTGCCAAAGCTTTCCAATACCTCCATGCCCTTCTTGGATTTGTTTCTATACAATCAGGCATTAGCCGTAACAAGAGCCTGAGGTGCCGGAACCCTTTCTTTCAAGCTGCCATAAGGCCTTATGTGGTTGTAGTAGTCTTTCCATCTCAGGGCAAGCGCTTTCACCTCATAAAGGCTTCCGAACTGCTCCTCGTTTAGGAATTCCTGCCTCATCCTCACATTGAAGCTCTCACAGTACCCATTCCCTCATGGACTGCCCAGTTCTATGTATGATGTGATAACACCTATGTCAGAGTGCCATTTTCGGAGTATCTTTGGATTGGCTACACTAAACTGTACAGAAAAGATAAGGTGATGGTATTCCTAAAGAGAAAAGAAAAAGGAGGAAGCCATGACCAAGAGAAGAGCAAGGCGAGAATACAGCGAGGCGCAGAAGAAGCAGTTGGTGGAGCTGTTCAACCACGGGAAACCGAGATGCGAGATCATCAGGGAATACGAGCTATCAAGCTCATCGTTTAACAGATGGGTGAAGCGGATAAACACTACCGGCTCCAGCCATGAGAAGGACAACCGCACGGTTCAGGAACAGGAGCTGATAGACCTCCGTAAGGAAAACCTGCAGCTGAAGATGGAGAACGATGTATTAAAGCAAGCGGCGCTGATATTCGCACGAAAGTAATTGTGATAAGAGCCAATGCCCACAAGTACTCAATATCAGCGCTGTGCAGATGTCTAGGCATTGCCCGCAGCACCTACTACTACGAATGCCATGGCTTCAGGGACGATCAGGAGTTGGAAGAGGCTGTTCAGAAGGCATATGAAGATAATCGTTGCGTGTACGGCCAGCGGAAGCTGAAGCAGGTCCTGTCGCGGAAAGGGATAGTTGTGTCGCGACGCAGGATCGGGCGAATAATGTCGAAGCGCGGCCTGGTATCAGCATACACAAGCAAGAAGTATAGGAAACAGGTGACTAAAGGTAACGAGTCGGCAATCCCCAACCTTCTGGCAAGGGAGTTCGATAATAGGCAGCCGGGCGTATGTGTAGTGAGCGACCTGACCTATGTCCGAGTAGGTGCTAAGTGGGCATACATATGTATCCTGCTAGACCTTGGAGCTCGTGAGCTCATAGGACATAGCAGCGGGGCCAACAAGAACGCGGAGCTGGTCTGCAGAGCTTTCTCCACTGTGAAGGGGAACCTCTTTGACATCCAAATGTTCCACACAGACCGCGGCAGCGAGTTCGACAACATGCTGATAGACGAGCTGCTCGACGGCTTCCAGATCAGGCGTTCGCTGAGCATGAAGGCATGCCCATACGACAATGCTGTAGCGGAGTCGACGTTCAGGATGATCAAGGCGGAGTTGATCTATTCCCGTCGCTTCGAAACCCTGGAACAGCTAGAATTGGAATTGGCTGACTATGTTCATTGGTTCAATAATATCCGTTTGCATGGGACGCTTGGATACATGTCCCCGGTAGAGTACAGGAAGCGATGCACCTTATGATTTCTGTCCGAACAAGTGTGGACAATCCATCTTTGCCGTGAACTCGCTACCATTGTCGCTTCTTATATACCGGACACCCTCTTGTGATCATCAGATCCGACAGGACCTCTATGACTTCTTCCGTCTTCCAGCTTCTCTTGGGCATGCATGCCAGGCATTCCCTTTCCGCCTCGTCTATTATTTAAGGAAACGTATCCTGCGCCTATCAAGCGTCCTGTCTTCCACGAAATCATAGCTCTATACATGGTTCATGCGCTCAGGTAGTAACCTGATGCAGCACCGTCTGTAAGCCATGACCTTCTCTTCTTGCTTTACTTCCTTGGCAACTTCAAGCCTTCTTCTTGTCAACGCCGACGTAAATTTGACCCACCGGTGACGATTGAAACTGACCCACCTGATCATCACCCTAACCGTTCCTCTCTCCTAAGGATATGCGTTACCATCCTGTATCCTATACGTCCGAAGTTACAGGCCAATTCTATAATGTGAGCCCTTAGGGCATCTTCATCTGGTCTTTTCACAGCTTCGTAACGAAAGACAGCCCTGCTCACGTGCAATACCCGGCAAGCGCGTTTTTCATTCATAGCATGCTCTCTACGGTCTAGTCCTGGTTTCACAGGATCTCGATATTTCTGAGCTTCAGGATTATCTGTTCCGGCATGTAATCCTTCTTACACATTTCCTTACCTCCCCACTAGATTGTACCTTGGTTTCTACTTAATCCTGTCTTGGTACTAATCAAGGGGGCAGATCAAATATGCATTTCATAACAATCATATCGGAGAATCTTAGGGTACTATTTTTTCGGTTTCTCAGCACTGCCAGCATTATGCAAACGCCTATTCATCAGCACATTTCGATACGAGAACACGAGCATACCCCCTCCCCCCCTGCCTAACCCCATCAAGAAAACTCAGGGGCGCACACGCAAGCCTGGGCGCTCGGTCTTATGTCTAGTTATGAAAGTTTGGACCTCCCCCTACCCTCTGGGTCGCCCACGTCCCCAGGCTCCGTCTTGCCTGGCGGTCTTCCTCGAGTGGCATGAGTGGCAGAGCGCTTGAAGGTTCGAAGGGTCATCACTGCCTCCTCTCGCCCTTGGGATGATGTGGTCAACGTCAGTGGAAGGCTGTCCGCATTCTACACAGAGAGGATGTTGCCTTAGGTACCAGGCTCTGTACTTCCTCCACCATGTCCCGTATCCTCTGTCTGTTGCTGTCCCTCTTTGCTGATCGTAGCGCTTGTTCATGAGCGCTTGGTGTTCGGGGCAGTATCGGCTTCTAGTGAGCCTGGGACATCCCGGGTACTTGCATGCGGAGAGTAGTCCTTGTGCCATCCTCTCGTTATCTCTCTCTCTTTTGGGACCTGTCGGTCCCCTTCTTCTTCTCTTTCTCTCTTCTTGTTCGATTAGGGCTCCTTGATAATAGAAAGAGAGACCGCCGTCGCCAGCAGGTCTCTCGAGTTCTTCACTATATACTTCTTGATGGAGCGGTTGCAGATTGTCCTTAGAAGAGCCGGTGGTTCTTTCGCTGTCAGTAGCCTCTTCTGCGAATGCCATGCTGCAATCATACACATCTGAAAAAGGTCTTCCCGTTCCAGTCCCCTGATCTCGTTATCTTTCATTGCCTTGGCTATCTCAGCCTCGATGACGTCT
>CAZNZD010000091.1:0-5213 GCA_964577435.1 uncultured Clostridia bacterium | reverse complement strand
CTGCCATTCCGACGTCCTCGGAGGCGTGGATGAGGATCCTCCTCGCTATGAAGCGCGGGTCCTCCCCCGATTCGATCATCCTGGCAAGGTAATGGAGCGCGGCGTCGGGGTCCGAGCCCCTCATGCTCTTGATGAAGGCTGAGATGACGTCGTAGTGGATGTCTCCCTGCATATCGTACTTAAGGAGCGTCCTTCCGAGAATCTCGCTGACGGAAGTGAGGCTCACCCTGCCCTCCTCCGCAGTAAGGGAGGCCATCTCCAGGACATTCAAAGCGATTCTCGCATCGCCTCCGGCATGACGCGCGATATAGCTTATCGCCTCTGGTTCGAACTCCAGGCCAAGGCCCCCCAGGCCCCTTTCCTGGTCCTCGCAGGCCCTCTTAAGAAGCCCCTCAAGGGCATCCTGGCCTATCGGCTTCAGCATGAATATCCTCGACCTTGAGACGAGGGGGGCGACTATGTCGAAGAAGGGGTTTTCGGTGGTGGCGCCGATAAGGCAGATGGACCCGTCCTCCACGGCGGGAAGGAGCGCGTCCTGCTGAGACTTGTTGAACCGGTGGATCTCATCTATGAAGACGACCGTCTTCTCACCCCGCATCGCAAGGTCGTCCCTGGCGGCGGAGATTACGCGCCTTATGTCGGCCACGCCCGAATAGACGGCATTTAGCCTGACGAACTTGGAGCTTGTCATGTTGGCGACTACTTCGGCTATTGTGGTCTTTCCTGAGCCCGGCGGGCCGTAGAGCACTAGCGAGCCCAGCTTGTCGGATTCTATGGCCTTCCGAAGGGGCTTGCCCTTGCCGATGAGATGGTCCTGGCCGACAACCTCGTCTATCATCCTCGGCCTCATCCTCGCAGCAAGCGGCATCGCCTCGCTTCCCGCCTCGAAGAGCATGCGCCCCATGGCTTATACCCCCAAGAGATATGAAAAGGCCCCGCGGTGCCGTATTGCTTGCTTTTCTTCCCTGTCCCAGACAGGTTGGTCGCCCCACTTCCGGCTTTTCGTGTCCGCAGCTCAGGCGGCATGCGAGCCACCGGCAGATGAGGGCATCCGTTTCATAGCTTGTAGGAAGAAAATACGTCGCAACACGCACACTGCAGGGTATCCCTCTAGCCCAATGATACACCAAAACCCGCATCCCGGTTAAGGGCCGCGGGTTCCGGCTGAAGTATACTTTCGCGGTTAGAGCTTCCTTGAGCCGGGCTTGTAAGGCGCAGAACCCGCCTTGCAGAGCGGGCAGTCCTCCTGCGCCCAAGATGTGACTTCCATCCTCAGCACGCTAAGTAGCGGATATCCCAGCTCGGCCTTGCCGCCGCTTCTGTCAATAAGGCAGGCTATCGCCGTCACTTCGCAGCCCATCGCCCTCGCCATGTCGGCGACTTCCTTTGCGGAGCCGCCCGTCGTCACTACGTCCTCGCAGACAAGCACCCTCTCACCCGGCTTTAGGCTGAAACCCCGCCTCAGGCTCATTTTGCCGTCCTCGCGCTCGGCGAACAATGCCCTCGTGCCCAGCCTCCTGCCCATCTCATAGGCAAGGGTGATGCCCCCCATGGCAGGGCCGATGGTTACATCCACGCTTACCGGGGGCAGCTTGGAGGCGAGCACCTCCGAAAGCTCCGCGCAGACGTCCGGATGCTGCATTACAAGGGCGCACTGGATGTACCTGTCGCTGTGCCTTCCGGAAGTAAGGAGGAAGTGCCCCTTCAGTATCGCCGAGTTGTCCTCAAAGGCCTTCAGTACCTCTTTCTCGTCAAGCATTGATGCCGTCCTCCATCTCGCTTATTATCGAGGCGTACGCCTCGGCGGGCACCTCGGCCTTGGTTATCGGCCTTCCTACAACTATATAGTCCGCGCCGTCTCTTATGGCATCCGACGGGGTGAACACTCGCTTCTGGTCACCCTTCTCCGACCAGCTGGGCCTCACTCCCGGTGTAACGAGCACGAAATCGCTGCCGTAGGCCTGCCTCATGCGCGAGATCTCATGCGGAGAGCAGACCACGCCGTCCAGCCCCGCCTTCTCTGCTAATCCGGCGAGCCTTACGGCGGCATCGGTTGCGCTATTGTCGGAGTATCCGACCGTCCTGATGTCGTTGTTATCCAGGCTCGTAAGTATTGTTACTGCGATGAGCCTGGTCCTTTTGCCGGCTTCCTGGGCGATGTCCCTTGCCCTCACGGCCGCCTCAAGCATCGCGGTGCCACCCGAGGCGTGCACGTTCATCATGTCCGCGCCGCTTCTCGCCGCCTGGGCCACCGCACCTGCGACGGTCTGGGGGATGTCATGGAACTTAAGGTCGAGGAAGACCTCCTTGCCGAGCTCCTTGAGCCTGCTGACGGCAGAACCGGAGCTTGCGAGATAAAGCTCGAGGCCCACTTTGAAGTGCCTGGCCTCGGGCAGCTTCCTGACCAGGGCCTCCGCCTCCTGCCAATCAGGATAATCCAGGGCGACAATAAGCCTTTCGTGCATGTTCATCTGACACCGTTCCTTCCCGGATGCGCTGAACCCACCGCCTCCGTTATATTTCCGAGGCCCGCGGCCCCGCAGTACTCGTTAAGCCCCTCTATAACCTTCGGTATGCATAGCGGGTCCATCAGCTGGCCGGTGCCTATCGCGACCGCCGTCGCCCCCGCCATGATGAACTCGAGGGCATCCTGCCATGAAGTAATGCCGCCCATCCCCACCACCGGTATCGAGACCTTCTGGCTAACCTGCCACACCATCCGGAGCGCGACGGGCTTCACGGCAGGTCCGGACAGCCCTCCTGTGATGTTTGCTAGAACGGGCCGCCCGGTCCTTATGTCTATGGCCATGCCCAGCAGCGTGTTTATCATCGACAGGGCGTCTGCCCCCTCGCCCTCGCACGCCTTCGCGATCGAGCATATGTCCGTCACGTTGGGCGAGAGCTTCACGATCAGGGGAAGCTTCACCGCGCCCCTTACAGCAGCCGTAAGGCCTGCCGCAGAAGCCGCGTCCGAGCCGAACGCATAGCCGCCCTCCTTGACGTTAGGGCATGAGATGTTCAGCTCAAGCGCGTGGGCCGCGCCCGCCTCCTCGACCGCCCTCGCAACCAGGACATAGTCCTCCACGGTATAGCCCGCCACGTTCACGATGACATTCGTGCCCATCCTCATGAGCCTTGGCGCATGTACTCCCAGGTATTCCTTAAGCCCTGGATTCTCAAGGCCGATTGCGTTTAGCATGCCTGACGCTGTCTCGGCTATCCTCTGCGGAGGGTTTCCCTTCCTTGCTTCGGGAGTGACCGCCTTCACAACGACCGCCCCCATTGAGGAAGGGTCGAAGAAATCGTTGAAGCAGTCGGCGAAGCCGAAGGTGCCGGACGCGCTCATGACGGGATTTCTGAGCCTGAGCCCCGCAAGGCTCACTTCAAGCCTTGAGCTCAAAGCAGCACCTCCCCGGCCGGGAACACGGGGCCGTCCTTGCATACCTTCATCCAGCGCCCGCCCTTCTCCGATTCATGGCAGGTGCACCCGTTGCAGGCCCCTGTGCCGCAGCCCATGTGGGACTCAAGCGAGACTTCAAGAGGAAGGCCCGCAGATACTGCGATGTCCCTCACGGCCCTTAACATGGGCACCGGCCCGCACGCGCTCGCCGAGTCGAACTTCCCCTCGCGGATGAGCCTTCCTATCGGACCGGTCACGAAGCCCTTCTCTCCGAGGCTTCCGTCCTCCGTGGCGACAACGCAGCCCGTCAGGAGCATGTCAGATTCCATGAGGCATGCCCTATCCTTCGCGCCCGCTACCAGGACGGCATTACCGCCTCCGCGTTCCACCTCGTCTTTGAGGAATAGAAGCGGCGCGATGCCTGTGCCTCCGCCTACGAGCAGGTGGCGTCCGCAGCCCACGGTGAAGCCCCTGCCGAAGGGCCCTGATATCTGGATCTCGTCTCCCGGCTTCCTTTCGGACAGCCATTTAGTGCCCTTGCCGGTCACGGCGAACCTGAGGATAACTTGCCCTTCCCCCCGGTCGACGCCGGAGACGCCCAGGGGCCTTCTGAGTATTGTGCCAGGGCTCTGGACGCCTACCATCACGAACTGCCCGGGCCTTGCCTCAAGGGCTATCTCCGGAGCCTTGAGGGACATCCTCTTCATGCCGTAGGCGATGTCGCAGACCTCCGTCACAAGTGCCCTGTCTATGCTTGCCGCGCTCACAGCGCCTCCCCCTTGAACCCTGCCGAGATCTCCTTTAGTGATGAGACCCCGAGCCTTCCTTCAGGCTCCTCGCCCCTATGCCTTATGACGTCCAGCAGGCCTCCCGCCGTGTCCAGCGACGTTAGGCAGGGTATGTTGAACTCGACAGCCGCCCTTCTTATCCTGAAGCCATCCCTTGCAGGCTGCTTGCCCTTGGCCGGAGTGTTTATGACCAGGCTTACCGTGCCGTCCCGGATGATGCTCAGCACGTCGCGGCCGGTGTCTCCGATCTTGCCGGCCTCGCTCACCTTTATGCACTTGCCCTTAAGGAAGGCCGCCGTGCCTGGGGTCGCCCACACGCTGAAGCCGGCATCCGCATAGCCCCTGATTATCGGAAGCGCCTCCTCCTTGTCCTTGTCGGCGAGGGTGGCGAGTATGGCACCCTTCTCGGGTATCCTGTAGCCGGCGCCCAGGAAGGCCTTAAGGAGCGCTTTGCTGAGCTTCTTGTCGAGGCCGATAACCTCTCCCGTGGATTTCATCTCGGGGCCCAGCGACACTTCAACGTCCGTGAGCTTGTTGAACGAGAACACGGGCATCTTGACCGCGTATATGCCGGACTCCTTCCAGAGCCCCCCCTCGTATCCCAGCTCCTTTAGCGTAGATCCCATCGAGATCGCGGTTGCAAGCCTCACCATGGGGACCCCGGTCACCTTGCTCATGAAGGGCACGGTGCGACTAGCCCTCGGGTTCACCTCGATGATGTAGACCTTGCCTGCGTGTATCACATACTGCACGTTCATGAGGCCCTTGACCCTTAGTGCCCTCGCAAGCCTCGTCGTGGTCCTTATTATCTCGTCCTTCTCCTCGATGCTCAGGTTCACCGTGGGGTATATGGCGGTGGAGTCTCCCGAATGCACCCCCGCCCTCTCCTGGTGCTCCATGACGCCGGGGATGAGCACGTCCTTGCCGTCGCTTATCGCGTCGACTTCTACCTCTCGGCCCAGCAGGTACCTGTCTACCAGCACCGGATGGTCGTTTGAGACCTTCACCGCCTCGGTGAGGTAGCC
>CAZNZD010000090.1:0-5294 GCA_964577435.1 uncultured Clostridia bacterium | reverse complement strand
ATAACAATCATCAGTTCCATAATCGTGAAGCCCTTCTGATTCCTTACCTTTCTCATTCTGCACCTCCGTAATAATATGGGTATGATTACGCGAAATTCGCTATGCTGAACATAGGTATCATTATCGAAGCAACTAGAAGTCCGGCAATTCCTCCAATGAAAAGTATCATTATTGGTTCAATCATTGAAGTCAACGATTTTACCGCCGTATCAGTCTCTTCGTCATAGAAGTCTGCTACTTTCTCAAGCATTGCATCTAGTGTACCAGTCTCTTCTCCGATGGAAACCATGTGTCCAAGCATTGGTGGAAAAATGATTGATTGCTTAAGCGGTTTGCCCAAGCCCGCACCTTCTTTTACTCCTAGCTTCGCCGATTCTACACTCTTACGCATTACATAATTGCCTGCAGTCTTCTCTAGGAGCTCAAGTCCTTGAAGCATCGGTACACCGCTTGAAACCATCATGCTAAAGGTCCGAGCAAACATCGCCGTTGAACTCTTCTTCACCAATGGCCCGACTATTGGCACCCTTAATATCAGACGATCAAACCATGCTTTTAATGGTTTCGTTATCAGCCACCTGACAAGCAGTACTAGTGCTACGAGAATACCAATTATCGCATACCAGTAATCCTTCATAAGTTCAGCAGTCCCAAACACCGCTTTAGTTATTGCAGGTAATTCAGCATTGAAGCTCTCAAACATGCTAACAAATGAAGGAACGACGAAAGCCATCAAGACAACCACTGCAATAACAGCGACTCCCAATAAGAATAAAGGATAGGATAAAGCTCCCTTAACCTTACTTATCGTCTTGCTGTTATTCTCATAATACTTTGCTGTCCTATCTAGGACATTGTCCAATGCTCCTGCCGTCTCCCCTGCTTCTACCAGGTTTGTGAACATAGGCGGAAATATGCCTGGATAGGTCCTGATGGCATTAGAGAACGACTCTCCACCTTCCACCCTCTTTCTTACGTCGTTAACGACTGCTGCAACGCTTTTCTTGTCGATCTGCGCCGCTAAAACGTTCAGTGCACTAACTAATGGTAATCCCGCCTGAATCATGGTAGCAAGTTGCCTACTAAGCAGAGAAAGCTCTTTCACCGATATCTTTTTCGCCTTTGGTACACCTTCAAGACTAGTTGTGCTAGCTTTAGCCGCACCGCCCTGTGTGACACTTATGGGGAACATGCCCTGCTGGCGAAGCCTGTCTATGACGGTCTGCCTGGAGTCGACATCCATCATACCGTCAACAGCGTGCCCTTTAGCATCCCTCGCCTTATAGCTGAACTGCACTCGGACTTCACCGCCCCACTAAGTTTCTAAGGTGTATTATTCATCATACTAGACGAAAATCCTTTTTTCCATAGTTTTATCCGCCGATCATTCTCTTGAGCTCGTCCTGGTCCACCGCCCTGTTGAACGCTTCCTCCTTGCTTATCTGCCTTGTCAGGAACAAATCCCTGATAGAAGCGTCCATGGACTGCATTCCGAATTTGGCTCCGGTTTGAATCACTGAGTATATCTGGTGGGTCTTGCCTTCCCTTATCAGGTTTCTTGCGGCTGCAGTCGCCATCATGACCTCAACTGCCACGCACCTTCCGCTGTTGTCCTTGTTCGGCATCAGCTGCTGCGAGAGCACTCCTATGAGGACGCCGGCAAGCTGTATCCTGATTTGCCCCTGCTGGTTTCCGGGGAACTGGTCGATTATCCTGTCTATCGTCTGCACGGAGTCTACCGTATGCAGTGTAGCCAGCACTAGATGCCCGGTCTCAGCCGCGGTGACTGCAATCGATGTAGTCTCCGGGTCTCTCATCTCGCCCACGAGAATCACATCAGGGTCCTCACGAAGCGCCGCCCTCAGTCCATTGGCAAACGAGTCCGTGTCGCTTCCTATCTCCCTCTGGTTCACCATGGACTTCTTGTGCCTGTGCAGGTACTCTATGGGATCTTCCAGGGTGATTATATGGCAGGCGCGGCTGGTGTTGATGATGTCAATCAGAGAGGCCAGCGTCGTGGATTTCCCGCTGCCTGTGGGTCCTGTGACCAGGAACAGCCCTCTCTGCTTGTCTGCGATCGTGTTCACCACAGCTGGTATACCCAGCTCCTTCAAAGGCCGTATCGCGGTAGGTATGGTCCTGAATGCCCCAGCCAAGGCCCCTCTCTGGTGATAGATGTTCACCCTGAAGCGGCCCACGCCGGATACGGAGTATGAGAGGTCGACCTCGCCCTTGTCTTCAAGCCTCTTCGCCTGATGCTCGTTTAGCACACCCGTCAGCAGCTCTCTGACATCCGGAGGCATGAGCTTCGGGTAATCGGCAATCGGCATCAGCTCCCCCACGTTTCTCGCCAACGGAGGAAGGCCCACCGTGAAGTGGACGTCGGAAGCCCCCATCGAAAAGCCCTTGGCCAGGATCTCGTCCAGGTTCATGCTCTACCTCCTATCGCAGGCTGCCATTTCACTACTCTGCTTACTCAGCTATGGATGCCACCCTGAGGATCTCCTGCATGGTCGTTATCCCCATCGAAGCCTTCATTGCCCCGTCTACTATCATGGGCTTCATTCCGTTTCTGAGGGACACCTCGATTATCTGGTCTGATGTAGCCCTTGCGTTTATGAGCTTTCTTATCTCCTCAGTCGTCACCATTATCTCGAAGATGCCGGTACGCCCAGAGTAACCGAGCCCGTTGCAGAACTGGCAGCCCACCGGGTTGTACATCGGCATGGGCTCGGCGGGGTCGAACCCTGAAGTCGGACCCAGCTTCTTAATCCAGCTCCTCCAGACAGGAAGCTCCGGCACGTACTCCTTGCGGCAGTGCTTGCATAGCACCCTGACCAGCCTTTGAGCAAGGACCCCCAGAATCGAGCTCGATACCAGGAACGGCTCTATGCCCATGTCCACAAGCCTTACAGGCGCACCGCAGGAGTCGTTGGTATGAAGCGTGGAAAGCACCAGGTGGCCTGTAAGCGCCGCGTTGATTGCGATTCCCGCCGTCTCCCCGTCTCGGATCTCGCCTACCATTATGATGTCCGGGTCCTGCCTTAGGATCGACCTCAGGCCGCTTGCGAAGGAGAGCCCGGCCCTTGCGTTCGTCTGCACCTGGTTTATGCCGTCAAGCCTGTACTCGACCGGGTCTTCGACCGTGATGATGTTCAAGGACGGGTCCATGATCTTGTTCAGGCTTGCGTACAGGGTCCTCGTCTTGCCTGACCCTGTGGGGCCAGTAACCAGTATTATGCCGTATGGCTTGTCAAGGAGCGTCCTCCACTGCTCGAGGTTCTCAGGCAGGAAGCCAAGCTGCTCCAACTGCGTCTTCGCGCCCTTTTTGACAAGCAGCCTGCAGACGACCTTCTCCCCGTAGATCGTAGGCAGGGTGGACACGCGAAGGTCCAGCTCCTCGTTCTCGATCACCAGCTGTATCCTGCCGTCCTGGGGGACCCTCTTCTCCGCGATGTCCATGTTGCTCATTACCTTGAACCTTGATGCCACCGCGAACCTGAGGTTCCTGGGAAGCCTCATCTGCTCCTTCAGCATCCCGTCCACCCTGAACCTGACCAGGATGAACTCCTGCCTGGGCTCCACGTGGATGTCGGACGCACCCTGCTTGAAGGCCTCAGAGATGAGCGAGTTCACAATTTTGACAACCGGACCCTCGTCTCCAGCTATGTAGGCAGCGGAGTCCATGTCATCGTCCGCCGCAATAGTCGAGACCCTCTCGTCCGATATCGTCTTTATTATGTCCTCTAGGCCCGTATCAGGATAATACCTGTTCAGGGCCATGCGGACATCCTCTTCCTTGGCTATGTAGGGGATGATGTTCATCCCGGTTATGATCTTCACGTCGTCTATCGCGAATACGTTGATGGGGTCGGCCATGGCGATCTTAAGCTTCTCGCCGAGCGTGTCGATAGGAACCAGAAGATGCTTCCTGGCAAGCGACGCCGGGACGATGTCCAGCACGTCGGGGGCGATCACCTTGTCCTTGAACGTGAACTTCTCTATGCCGAGCTGCCTTTGCAGCTCGTCTACGATGTCGTCCTCGGACACCATGTTCATGGTAACGAGGACCTTGCCGATCCTCTCCTTGCTCTTCCTTTGCTCCTCAAGCGCCAGCTTCAGCTGCTCTGAGCTTAGCTTGCCGCTTGCGACCAGGGCTTCGCCTAGCCTCATCCTCTTCTGATAGGCCGTATATGGCTGCCTGCCGTTCTGTTCAGGTTTCTGGTCAGGCTTCTGGTCAAGCTTCTGTGCATTATCCTGATGCAGCTTATCCTCTGCCATGCCGCACCCCCTAACCCAGGTTCGTAAGTCCTACTTTTTCTCCCAGAGCGATGCCATCCTGTCGAGTATGATGTGGGCGATCTCCGCTTTCCCCATCCTGGGCAGGCTCTCCGGCTCGCCGGCGCCTGACAGCAATGTTACCAGGTTGTCGTCGGAGCCGAAAGGCTGGTTCTTCGCCCCCACCTCATTTACAGCAATAAGGTCTAGGCCCTTTTTGAAGTACTTCGCCCTCGCGTTCTCGACCGCGTCATCGGTCTCTGCCGCGAAGCCGACCATCAATCTCGAGCCCTTCCTTGCAGATAACGTCTTTAGTATGTCGGGGTTCTCCTCAAGCTGAAGCTCGAGCCTGCCCGAACCGTCCTTCTTGATCTTGGTCGAACTTCTGTCCTTCGCCCTGAAGTCGGAGACGGCTGCCGTGGCTATTAACGAGTCGCACCCGTCGAAGCGGGCTGAAAGGGCGCTTAGCATCTGCTCGGCAGTCTCGACCCTGATAGTTTCCACACCTAGCGGGTCGTGCGCTTCAGACGGCCCCAGCACGAGGGTCACCTCGGCTCCCCTGGCTGCTGCGGCCGCCGCCATTGCGAAACCCATCTTTCCGGATGACCTGTTTGCGATGAACCTGATCGGGTCGATCGGTTCCACCGTGGGCCCAGCCGAAATAAGTATCTTCCTGCCGGCAAGCCTCGGCCTTCCGATGCCGAGGTATGCGTGCCTTGCTACCTCGAATACGTCATCGGGCTCTGCCATCCTGCCCAGGCCCTCTGTCCCGCAGGCGAGCCTTCCGCTGACCGGACCGGCGAAGATTGCCCCTCTTGATAAGAGCGTCTTCACGTTCTCCTGCACCGCCGGGTGAGCCCACATCGCGTCGTTCATAGCGGGGGCGATCACAAGCGGACACCTTGAGGCAAGAAGAGTCGTGGTAAGCATGTCGTCGGCTATGCCGTTTGCCATCTTGCCAATGAAGTTGGCGGTGGCGGGGCATATGACGGCGAGCTTCGCCTTCTTTGCCAGTG
>CAZNZD010000089.1:0-5389 GCA_964577435.1 uncultured Clostridia bacterium | reverse complement strand
GAGCATCCATCGAGACTCCCTCATAGACGATGTGGAATGATGAGCTGTATCCATCGCCTCTGGAATCCGTCGTGAACGGGTCGTCATAGTAGGAGTTCACCCTGACACGATACTGGCCTGCTGGGAAGTCGTAATCCCCTGCGTTGAAGTCAGCGTACATGTAGGGGCTTGCGATCGGAGGATCGCCTGCTACTGGGTCGTACTGGTAGACTTCGTCGGTCTCGTCCACCAATAGCCACTTAGCAAGCGCAACGTTGTAGTAATAGAGCTCCGCTACATAATGGATGCGGTTCGGGTCGAGGCCGAAAGGCTTGTGGTTCACAGCCTGCCATCCTGCCCTCACCCTGTCCATGTACTGGTACTCTATGCTGACCTGGTTAGCTACTCCAGCCAAGTCCTTGACCTCGCCTAGCGCCTCATAGACCGTGTATGGGAATGAGAACGCTATCGGGTCGTCATACATCTCCCTATCAGGTACCGTGTTGTCATAGGTATCGACATAGAAGTTGTAGGTGCCGAACGGGCTCGAGACCCATGCAGCCTGGTTATCCCACATATCCTCAGTAACAGTCCATGTCTCAGGACTATTCGGGAGTATAGGCACCATGAAGTTGCCGTTTAAGGTTCCGGCTGCGGCCGACTTCGTCAACTGAGTCCTATACTGCTCGAAGTCTGGGAAGTTGGGTGTGACGAAGTTGAATACCCAGGGGTTGCCATAGGTCATTGTTATCGGATCCTGCACGATCGTATCGCCAGTTGCCGGTCCTGGATTCTGGTTGTCGACCTCGAACTGGTCTATCAGCGCTGCTGATGATACGTCTGTGTAGTTGCCGATGCCATCTCCGAAGTTGTCATACTGCAAATTGACATGCACGTTGTAGAACCTTACCTGACCCACAGGCGCGGTAAGGTTCGTCCTGTTGGGAAGGTTCTCAGTGTTGTCCGCCCAGTCGAACGCGCGGGTGTCAGATGCGAAGTCTCCGAAGGTGACATTGTCCAGCGATACGTCCCAATCTACGAACGAACGTAGATAATCCGTATTGCCATAGAATGATGCTGGAGGAGTAGGAAGCGTCCAAGTGGTCCTTACAGGAATACCGCTTGTTATGCCCTGCTCCGTCACTCCATATTCCGGCACTTGATAATACAAGCCGTCAAGATACTCGGAATAACCCGGCGCCGGTGCCGCAAACGGCGGGCAGACGGTAGTGAAGCTGTAGGGCGATGATGTCGCCAGATGCTCCTCAACCGCGACATCGCAAGTTAGTCCGGGTCTGGCTGTTACAGCCCAGTTCCTGTACTTATTGAAATACGGAAATGCGTTCAGATCAGCTGGATTGACCGTCAGGTCGATTTCGCCTACTGCACCGAATGAAGGTGTCGGCCTTTCTGCCTCTGTCCAGCCGAATGTCTGATAATCGAACAGAAGATTAACGAAATCGAGATACCCGCCGGGTGTGGTTCCCCACTTGAGGTCATTATACGGGTCAGTATAAGTTACGTGGAATACCCACGGGTTGGCATCCTGCGCGGATGTCATCGTTATCGTCCCCATGGGTGCAAGGGTGATAATAAATGGCGCTGCAGACGTTGAGCCCGCATCCGTAGTGCCGGTTCCCCAGGCATTGACTGTGAACACCCAGTTATGCGCGTAGATGTTCCCCAGAGACGGTGCGTTGGTTACCGGGTTGAAAGCGGCAGTGCCTGCATTGCCCACGTATGTACCGAGTATTTCAGTAGGAGAAGTTGTAACAGTACCCCCCGCGAAAGTGCTGGTAACCTTCCATGTGAAATAGTCGGGGTCTACAGCTAACGCATATGAGAAGTTCACGGTCCAGTTCGGAGCCGTGCTTGTATCTACCGTTACTGTAGTCGGCGCCCAGGGAACCGCATCCAAACTAGCGGTTCCAGGATCGCTTGAAAGCCCAGACTCCGTGTCAGTCACAATGACTCTGAACTCTACGGGATCCCAGAAGTCCACGGTAGCGATGGCGGGCGTATAGTAATCGCCGTCGTTCAGCTCCGCTGCTCCGCTTGTTGCCCAAGTCACCCAACCGTCGAACGACCACAGGATCTCTGCAGTCTCGACGCCAGCCTGCGGACTCCAGGTTATGTGGTATGTTCCATCGGGATCAAGTACCTCCTCAGCCGCTGTGACCGTCGGTGTGAGTGGTTTGATCTGGAACTGCTGGAGCTGGTTGAATGAGTTTGGCGTGGGGTCAACGGTATCAGTGGCATATATAGAGAGATCATATATGCCAGGACCCAGGGGTGTGATTGCACCTGCATTACCGTTATCCAGGTCATCCTCATACCGTGAGTTAGCTATACTCCAAATCGTCGCTTCAGCAATATTCGCCCTCTGGGTGATCGGGGTTGGCGCTCCATTCTTGTATAGCTGCCACCCGTAGAAATCTATGCCCCAAGGGTAGGTTGCTGTTCCGAAGGAATCGCTTGCATGCAACCAATCAATCGCTCCGGTATTGCCATCCAAATGGAATGGCAATCCAGGCATGCTTGGCGCAGCCATCGTTGTTGCTGCAAGGGCAAAAACCATCCCTGCCGCAAGAATTAGACTTAACCACTTTGTTCTCAAGTTATACCCTCTCCTTTCTGAAGAGACTCTAGATTTATCGCTGGATCATTGTTGTGCCGGACAGCCCTCCTCTCACATTCAATAACTCTTGGGATTCGCTTATCCAAACTTCTTCACTGAGTCCTCTTCGCTATGCGCAAATATCAGCACCCCTTCAGTGATGCCATGTTTCCTCCGGATTAACCTAACAAGACTATTCTGCTCCGAAAGGTAAACTCCTGCAAGGATATATTTACTTTGGCGGATTTGCTCAATTCCCATTATTCATTACTGCAAGCAATATATGGTAAAGCAGAGGCGATTTGCCTCTGCTTTGATTAACCCTCATGTAGCTTGGGTTATTGGTTTATCTTGGAGAAGTCCGCAAGCCTAAGCGCCAGCTTCTCGAGCGACTTTATCAATCCCAGCCTGTTCTCCCGTAGATGCATGTCCTCTGACATAACCATTACCTTCTCGAAGAATGCGTCTATCAATGGTTTGAGAGCCGCAAATCTGCTCATCGCCTTCGCGTAGTTTTCGGCGCTTTCACCTTCTGCCAGAATCCTTTCAATGTCCACTGCGGCTTCTGTATAGGCTTCAGCAAGCCTCACTTCTTCCTCTTCCTTCAGCGCACCTTCCTCAAATGATGACCTGTCAGCGTTCTTCGCAATGTTCCTCACTCTGACGAAGGCGATGGCAAGCTCGTCCATCCACCCTTCCGTGAGGTCCTTCTCTATTGCCGCCAAGGATATCCTGATGGAGTTCGGCCTGTTCATTCCCAGAGCCATCGCCGCCTCCACAAGGTCATACCTGTGCCCTTCATCCAGTAGAGTGCCCTTCATCCTGCCTTGAGCAAACTCCTCAAGGTCCAGCATTATCTCCACCTTGGGCTTAGGCGCTTTCTCCTGCCAGATGCCCGCGATCGCCAGTTCAAGCATCTCAAGCAGCCCTAAAGATGGCCTCCACTGCTCATGGATGGCAATTAGGCCGAGGATGCTCCTTCTTAGGGCGAACGGGTCCGCGGATCCCGTAGGTATCTGGCCCATGCCGAAGTACCCAGCAAGGCTGTCGGCCTTGTCTGCCATCGCAAGGGCAGCGCCGACCCTCGTTTGAGGCAAAGCGGCGCCGGCTCCGGTAGGCATGTAGTGCTCCCTTATTGCCGCGGCAACATCGGCGCTCTCGCCGCCAAGCATCGCATAGATCTCGCCGATCTGGCCCTGAAGCTCGGTGAACTCCCTAACCATGTTAGTGGCAAGGTCACACTTAGACAGCATGCCCGCCCTCTTCACGGCAGTGACATCGCTTTCAGTTGCAGCTTTCCCAGCAAAGCCCGCCTTCATTATGGCCTCTGCAAGGTGTGATACCCTTTCGGTCTTATCCAGCATCGTCCCGAGGCCCTCCGCGAAGGTGATGCCAGAGAGCTTCACTAACCTATCCTCCAGCTTATGCCTCATGTCGTCCTCGAAGAAGAAATTGGCGTCCGAAAGCCTTCCAGAGAGCACCTTCTCGTTGCCGTGCCTCACATTCTCGATGCCTGCGGTCCCGCCGTTTCTTACAGCGATAAAAGCGTTGTGCAGCTTTCCTCCCTTTTTGACGGGGAAGTATCTCTGATGGCCCTCCATCGGTGTCGTAACGCAGATCTCAGGGATCTCAAGGAACCTCTCATCGAAGCTCCCGGAGAATGCTGTAGGCCATTCCACGATGTTGTTTATCTCACTAAGAAGGCCCTCCTCGATGATCGCCTCGCAGCCTAACCCATCGGCCACGGATGCCACCTGGGCTGATATCAGGCATGCCCTCTCTGCCTGGTCTGCCACTACTCCTGCGCTTCTCATGGCATCGATGTAGCTCTCGGCGTTCTTTATGCCGACCGGGCCGCTCGGGCCCAGAGTCCTGTGCCCGCGGCTCAGGCTTCCAGCCTCTATTCCCTCAAACTCCATATGTATGGGTTCTTCGCCCCAAAGCAGCACGATCCATCGGATAGGGCGGACGAACCGGAAATCGGATGCCCCCCACCTCATGTTCTTAGGGAAGGCAAGCGACCTGATTAGCCCGTCGCATATGGCAGGAATCACCTCGTCGACTCTTTTGCCCTTATCGTGCACGAAGGCGTATATATAGTCGCCGGCGGCATCTGCCACCCTCTGAAGGGAGGAGACGTCCACCCCCTGCGACCGCGCGAAACCCTCGCATGCCTTCGTGGGATTGCCCGCCTGGTCGAAGGCAGCCTTCGCCGACGGGCCCTTGACCTTGCGGTCCACGTCCTCTTGGTACTCGCTCAGCCCGTCTACATATAGGGCAAGGCGCCTCGGTGTGGTATAGACCTTGATGCCCGAAAATGACATCCTTGCATCCTCAAGCGCCTTCCTTCCCGCGGCAAGAAGGTCGTCACCTGCCTTGTCTATGAACCTTGCGGGTATCTCCTCTGTCCCTATCTCGAATAGGAGGTCCCTCCTGTTTGCTTCCATCACCTGTCACCTCCGTCAAGAAGCGGATATCCCAGCTGCTCGCGTTTCTTAAGCCAAGCGGCGGCAGCCTTTCGCGCAAGGTTTCTAACCCTTGCCATGTAGGCCGCCCTCTGGGCCGCGCCGAAGGCGCCCCTTGCGTCCATCAGGTTGAAGCTGTGCGAGCACTTGAGCACATGATCATATCCCGGCTGAACAAGGCCCTGCTCGAGGAGCCTTCCAGCTTGGGCCTCGTTTGCCTCGAAGTCCAGTTTGAGATGCTCGGTGTCGGCAAGCTCGAAGGCGAACTTCGAGTACTCGAACTCCGCTCCCTTATAGACCTCCCCGTACTTTATCCCGTGGGCCCACT
>CAZNZD010000088.1:0-5392 GCA_964577435.1 uncultured Clostridia bacterium | reverse complement strand
CCCATACTGTTGATAAAGTTGGCCAGGTCTACGATTTCCGGTTCCTCGGCGGCGTTTTCAATAATGGTCGTCCCTTTGCTCAGGGCCGCCGCCATCATTATGTTCTCGGTGGCGCCCACGCTGGGAAAGTCCAGGTAGACGCGCTCGCCTTTGAGCCTTCCGTCAACTGTCGCCTTCACCACGCCGCCGCTCATGTCGACCGAGGCCCCCAAAGCGGAGAATCCCTTCAAGTGGAGGTCTATCGGCCTTGCCCCGATGGCGCAGCCTCCCGGCTGGTAGATGTGCGCGCTTCCCATCCTGGCAAGAAGCGGCCCCATGACCAGAAACGACGCCCTCATGGCCCTCACCAGGTCATACGGCGGCTCGTTGCCGTTTAGGCTCGACGCGTCCACCGACATGACATTGTTCTCCATTATTATGCCCGCGCCCAAGGCCTCGACGACGCCGCGCATCGTCTCGATGTCCTTCAGCCTCGGCACGTCCTCTATGACGGATATCCCCTCGGGAAGCAGTGCTGCGGCTATGAGGGGAAGCGAGGAGTTCTTCGCGCCTCCCACCCTGACAGTCCCCTCTATCCTTCTTCCGCCCTCCACCACCAGTGTGTTAAGTTCCATCGCGCTCACGCCTTTCGGTTCCTCCAATTGAAGTCCTCCGGCCTTTCTCCCAGGCCGAAGCTGTGCAGTATTGCCTCAACTATCCTCTTCGACGAGCTCCCGTCCCCGTAAGGGTTGGCGCTCGCTGCCATCCTCTGATACTCCTCGCGGTCGCAAAGCAGCTCCCCGGCCAGCCTTGTTATCCTTTCAGGATCCATGCCCGCAAGCTTCAGCGTACCGGCCTGAACCCCCTCGGGCCTTTCGGTGAGCTCCCTGAGCACTATCACCGGCTTGCCTAGGGCGGGCGCCTCCTCCTGTATGCCCCCTGAGTCGCTCATGCAGAAGTAGGAGGCCCTCATCGCGGCCACCATATCAGGATACGACATCGGAGGGACAAGGTGGCATCTTTCCACCCCTTCGAGGATTGCGCGGACGGTGCCCTGGACCCTCGGGTTAGGATGGACCGGAAGCAGCACCTTGACGTCCGGATAGCTCGCAAGAAGCCTCCTTACGGCCTCGCAGATGCCCTTTATCCCGTCTCCGATGCTCTCGCGCCTGTGCGCAGTCACGAGGATGAGCCGTCCTGCTCCCCTAATAGCCTCCGCCACCCGGCCGTCGTGCGCCTCCGCTGCCTTTCGAGCCACGCTGAGCACAGCATCTATTCCGGTGTTCCCGGTGACATAGACGGAGCCCTCATCGACCCCCTCCCTGAGGAGGTTCGCCTTATGGGTGTCAAGCGGCGCGAAGTGCAGGTCCGATATCGCGCCGATGAGCTTCCTGTTCATCTCCTCCGGAAACGGGTTCCGCTTGTCGTAGGTCCTTAAGCCCGCCTCGACATGCCCTACCCTTACGCCGGCATAGAAGGCCGCAAGGGCGGCCGTGAAGCCTGTTGAGGTGTCGCCGTGCACCAGCACCAGGTCCGGTGAGCAATCCTTGATGGCCTCCCCGATTGCGGGAAGGCCCCTTGTGACTATGTCCGCGAGGCTCTGGTCGGGTTTCATTATCCCGAGGTCGCGGTCGGGCTCATGGCCGAACGCGTCCAGCACGTCGTCTAGCATCTGCCTGTGCTGCCCGGTTGACAGCGAGAACAGGCCCAGCTCTTCAGGATGCCTTCGGATCTCCTCCAGCACCGGCATCATCTTTATCGTGTCCGGCCTGGTCCCGAACACCGCCATTATCCTCTTCATAGGACTGCCCCCGTCTTCTTGCTATCCATTCGCTGAACTTCCTGAACTTTATCATCCCCGCGAAAGCCCCTCCTATTATGAGCAGGACGAGCGCGCTGAAGGCTATGAACCAGCCTATGGGAGTCGATTCCTGCCTGCTTATGAGGTATGCGGTGACCGAAAGCACTATCGTAAGCGCGTATATGGTAAGGACGGCGCCTCTTACCGAAAGGCCCTTCTTCCTCAGCCAGTAGTGGAAGTGGTCGTAGTCTCCAGTCCCGATGCTGGTCCTGTTTGCCGTGCGCCTGACTATCGCAAGGAGCGTGTCGACGACTGCGACGCCGAGGATCACCACCGGCACCGCGATCGTAAGGGTGGCGGGGCCCTTGATGGCGCCGGCCGCGCTTATGCCGCCCATGGCAGAGCCGATGAAAAGCGCACCGGTGTCTCCCATGAATATCTGCGCCGGGTTGAAGTTGTGCCACAGGAAGCCGAAGCACGAGCCTGCGAGTATCACGGACAGCAGCGCGACGTCTATGTAGCCCTTCGTGAACGCTATCACCCCAAGAGACAGCGACCCTATGCCGACTACCCCCGAGGCCAGCCCGTCAAGCCCGTCGATTAGGTTAATGGCGTTGACGAAGGATAGTATCCAGACCACGCTGAAGGGGTAGGACAGCCAGCCCATCTGGATTATGCCGCCGAACGGGTTCGACACGAACTCCATCCTGACTCCCATCGCCACCATTATCACTGCGCCGACCGCCTGGCCCAGAAACTTCGGTATCGGCTTCAATTCCTTCACGTCGTCTATTATGCCGACTGCCATTATGAAGGAGCTTCCGATAAGAAGGCCTCTCACCCATCCTGTCACGCCCATCCTCATGAACACCGTCGCAGCGAAGGCGACGAAGATGGCGATTCCGCCCATAAGGGGCACCGCCCTTTCGTGGGCATGCCTTTCTCCTCGGGGCACGTCCATGACCCCGGCCTTCAGTGCCAGGAATCCCACGCCCGGGGTTAGCGCGAGCGAGATCGCCATCGCCAGGAAGAAAGCTATGGCCATAAGGTTCATTGCGCTGATGTGCCTCCTTCGGGTTCCAGCCTCCTGAGCTTTACGTTAGCCTCAGCCAGCATGGAAACGGACATCTCGTCTGGGTAGCCGCTCTCGTAGACTATCTCAACGATGCCGGCGTTTATGAGCATCTTCGCGCATACCACGCAGGGTTGGAACGTGCAGTATATCGTGGAGCCCTCAAGCTGTACTCCGTGCACCGCAGCCTGTATTATGCAGTTCTGCTCGGCATGGAGCCCGCGGCACAGCTCGTGCCTCTGGCCCGACGGGATATTGAGCTCCTGTCTTATGCAGCCTGCCTCTGAGCAGTGCCTCAGGCCCTTCGGCGTCCCGTTGTAGCCCGTCGCGAGTATGCGCCTGTTACTGACCGCGATGGCACCGACGCTCCTTCTAAGGCACGTTGACCTTGTCGCGACCATCGATGCTATGTCCATGAAATATCTATCCCAGCTCGGCCTTCCGTTCATGCCCGCCCCCTACTTCGTCCCGTAGAGGCGGTCTCCCGCGTCTCCGAGCCCGGGTACTATGTAGCCGTGGTCATTGAGCCTCTCGTCGACGGAGGCGACGAACACCTCGACGTCGGGATGGGCCTCTATCACCTTGAGTATCCCGACCGGTGCGGAGACGATGCTTACTACCTTGATGCCCTTTGCCCCCGCGGCTTTCAGGATGTCGATGCCCTTTACCACTGTCCCGCCGGTCGCTAGCATCGGGTCGACCAGTATCATGCTCCTTTCGGCGGTGTCCTTGGGGAGCTTGGAGTAGTACTGCACCGGGCTTAGCGTCTCCGGGTCCCTGTAAAGGCCGATGTGCCCCATGCGGGCGCCCGGCATGATCTCGAGTATGGATTCCGCCATTGCGAGGCCAGCCCTTAGTATGGCGACGATGCCGAAGTGCTTTCCTGCCATGACCTTGGCCTTGGCTCCGCAAATCGGGGTCTCTATGTCGATCTCCTCGAGGGGTACGTCCCTTGTCACCTCATAGGCCATGAGCTTTGCAATCTCGGACACCAGGTCCCTGAAGTGCCTGGGTTCGGTGTCCTTCTGCCGGATGAGGGATAGCTTGTGCTGAATGAGCGGGTGGTTGATCACATGGACGTTGCCGTGCCCCTGCCAGCCTTCCAGCGGCTGCTTGGCCAAATCGAACTTGTCCACCCTCCTTAGGTGCCTACCGCCTTCAAACGGCGTGGTGAGCCACAGCTCCAGGATTTCAGGGGCGATTTCCGCGCTTGGGGTCCTGGCCCCGAGGCAGATAACGTTCGCATCGTTGTGCATCCTGGAGAGCCTGGCGGTATCCATGTCGTAGACAAGCGCCGCCCTCACTCCCCTGAAGCGGTTCGCCGCGATAGACATGCCTATGCCGGTGCCGCACACGAGGATGCCCCTGTCGGCCCGCCCTTCGACGACGTCGCATGCTACCGCCTGGGCGAAGTCGGGGTAATCGACCGACGCCGCGAAGTAGCTTCCCCTGTCAGCCACCTCGTGGCCCAGCTCCTCGGCTTTGGCCTTGAGCCTCGCCTTAAGCTCCAGCCCCGCATGGTCGCAACCAATGGATATCCTCATCACCGCACCTCCCGGGAATCATCTTTCCTCCACTGTGAAAACCCTGCCGTCGCTCGCCCTTACAAGCCTGTTCATGACGGCATAGCCCATGCCCTCCTCGATATACGAGGTGGCAAGTATTATCGAAACCTCCGAGGAGTCGAGCTGCCTCATCTTCGCAAACAGGGATGATGCGACCTCTCCCAGCCTGTCGCGCCTTCCGGTCGCGGCGTAGACTATGTCGGACTCAATACATGGCGCATCGTTGGCGGAAAGGCCCGCAAGCCTTGCGCATTTCCTGATGGCCTCGACTTCTCCTGCGGCTGCGAGCACCCCGACCCTGCTGCCGTTTCTCGCAAGGGAGACCATCTCCCTGCTTATGGTCTGGATCTGCTCGTCTACGGGCCCCTTGTACAGGAACAAAGGAGCCTTTGGGGAGTAGTGCCTGTGCCTCATGCCAGGGGATCTAGCCGGCCCGTCCGGGTTATCCTGGCCGAAATCCAGCTCCGGCAGGACGAGCTTGAGCTCCTCCAGCCCCAGCCCTCCGGGCCTGAGAAGTGTCGGTCGCTGGCCGCTCATGTCTATCACGGTGGACTCCACCCCGATTCTGGTGGGCCCCCCGTCGATGATCATGTCGATGACCCCCCCGAGGTCGTTCAGGACATGCTCCCCTGATGTCGGGCTCGGCCTTCCGGACACATTCGCGCTCGGTGCAGCTATGGGTACGCCCGCCCTTCTGATGAGCGCAAGGGCGATGTCGTTTGCCGGCATCCTTATCGCCACCGTATCGAGCCCCGCGGTCACGATGTCCGGCACGACGGGCTTCTTCCTCATCACCATGGTAAGAGGCCCCGGCCAGAAAAGGCCCGCAAGCCTCAGGGCATCCGGGGGGACTTCCTCAGCCAGGGCATAGGCATCTGCCATATCCGCGATATGTAGTATCAGCGGATTGTCCTGCGGCCTGCCCTTCGCCTTGAATATCCTCGCCACCGCCTCCGGCATGAAGCCGTTTGCGCC
>CAZNZD010000087.1:0-5474 GCA_964577435.1 uncultured Clostridia bacterium | reverse complement strand
TCCTTCTTCTTAACCTGCACGAGATCAACAAGGGCGGAAGGCTCATCGGCATCTCAGGCTTCTGCAAGGATATTACCGATAAGAAGAGGGCCGAGGAGGACATGAAGAGAAGCGAGTCCTACCGCAGGGCGCTCTTCGAATCGGCAAGAGACGGTATCCTCATATTAAGAGACGGAAGGTTCATTGACTGCAACCACGCGGCGCTTCTTCTGTACGGCAGGAGCAGGGATCAGATACTGGGAAGGACCCCCATGGACTTCTCCCCGATTAGGCAGAGGGACGGCTCCGATTCCACCGCCCTTGCGCTCGATAAGATGAGGCTTGCCATGGAAGGGTCCAACGCTGTGTTCGACTGGCAGCACAAGAAGGGCGACGGGTCAGTCATCGATTGCGAGGTGAACCTGAACAAATTCGAGCTGGACGGGGAGATCCTGCTTCAGGCGATAGTTAGGGACATCACGGAACGCAAGCGCACCATGCAGGCATTAATCGAGTCAATGGCGCTTATCAGGTCCGTCATCGACAGCATGTCAGACATGCTCTGGTGCGTGGATGCCGACACCTTCGAGCTTCTGGTGTTCAACAGGAGCTTCAAGGAGTACTTCAACCTCAGGCGGGGAGGGTACCCGAAGGCGGGCATGCTCCCGGAGGAGGTAGTCGGCAAGGGCGATATAGCTTCCTACTGGCACACGCTCTACGCAAGGGCCAGAAGCGAGGGCGCCTTCCAGACGGAGTACATCGCAGCGGACGGGAGGCGCTTTCTTGCCTTCTTCAACCTGCTTAGGACGGAAGGCAAGGTGTTCGCTATCACCGTCACGGCGAAAGACCTTACGGGCATAATCTAGGCAGGCGGTGTGAAACAGCCAATAGAGTGCTGAGTCAAGTTCTGCTTGACCTTTCCCGCCGCCAAGGCTTTATCGCTTTCTCCTCATGGTATACAATGGTGGATATATCAGGTGCGCTGGAGGTTTTCATGAAAGCCCTTATTCTTTGCGCCGGTTTCGGCAAGAGGATGTATCCGATAACCCTCACGACGCCCAAGCCGCTTCTTCCCGTCAATGGCAAGCCGCTTGTGCTGAACATCGTCGACAACCTGGCCTCCTCGGGCATAAAGGACATAACCTTGATATCGAACGAGACGCATTATGGCGATTACAAGTCTTTGCTGGAGGGTTATGCCTGCGAGAAGGGATGCACCCTCAACCTGATCAGCAACGGCGTCACATCACCTGAGGGGGCATTGGGGGCCATCACTGACATGGCTCTTGCAGTCTCGAAGATGGGCCAAGACGACGACATCCTCATAGTCGCAGGAGACAGCCACATATCCTTCAGCCTCAAAGGCTTCATCGACTACTACAGCAAGTGCGGCAAGTGCAGCGTGATAGTGCAGAAGGTGGCAGACCCCGAGAGCCTCAAAAGGCTAGGGGTGGCCGAGCTCGACGCTACAGGAAGGATCGTGGGATTCGAGGAGAAGCCCGAGAACCCTAAGTCGGAGCTTGCCGCCTATGCGACCTATATCTTCAGGAAAGATTCCCTTCCCTGGATCGACGAGTACCTGAAGGTGGGAAACCCTAAGGATGCCCTGGGCAAGATAATCGGATGGTTCATGGGGAAGACGGTTGTCATGGGATACATCCCGGAGGGCGATTTCATCGACATAGGGACGATAGAGACCTATAAGAAGCTGTGAGTAAGGATGATGGGATAGGTTACAGCCTGAGGCGACGGTCCCAGGCTGTTTGTTTCTACGATGCCAATATGGCCTGTAGCATTGGTGTCAAGCAGGGCTTGACCTTTACGGGGCCGATTAGTTAAGCATCCTCTGAACTCCAAGCCCGGTGGCGGCTATTATCGCCGTGGCAATGGCGTTTCCCGCCAGTATTGCGAACACTGCCCACTTGAGCCGCAGCCTGAGCACCGACGCTATCAGGCTGCCCGCCCAGACCCCTGTCCCAGGTATAGGGATTGCCACGAACACGAGAAGGGCCCATGAACCGTACCTGTTGTAGGCGATCTCATATTTCCCCGTAGTCCTGCTTACTATCCTGTCGGCTACCCTCTTGAAAGGCTCCCATCTTGAAACGGCCTCGACTATCCTTCTTCCGGCCAGGATTATTACTGGCGCCGGAAGGATGCTGCCTATGTACGATATCAGGGCTGCGTGAAAGACGTTCATGCCGTAAGCAAGGCCGATGGGGATGGCGCCCCGCACCTCTATGACCGGAAGCATAGAGGCAAGAAGCACCTTAAGCTCATGCTCGAAGAAAGTCAGCAGTTCAGAGACCAATGAAGCACCTCGGATGCCGCAGGTTTCGAGTTCTTCTTCCTGCCCTATCCATTAACAGCGTAACACCAGAACACCGGGTCAGCGCAAATCAGATTCCGAGCAAAAAGAAAGGGGGCCGTCTTGCGGCACCCCCCTTAGCATCCTTTATAGGTCGACGCCTAGAGCGCCGCTTTCGGTAAGGAGCTTGCCACCGCCCAACAATGTAACTGCAAGCTGGAAGGCGTCCTTAACGTCCACATTGCTCTCCACATTGTTATAAGCCGCATTGAACAGGTCGCGGGCCTGCTCCAAAGTGAGCTTCTTCACATTGCCGATGATGCTTGTGACTATCTGCATCTGCTCTTTCCTGAGAGCCGCAATGTTGCCCTGCTTCCCTGCCCTAAGCATGCCCACGATATCCGCATTGTAGCCGAAGATGGCGGCAATCTCCCCAAGCCCCTCGTATGTGGTCATCGCGTACTTCTCCACGCCCTTGAAGTAGACCCTGTTTAGTACATCGAGAACTAGCTGGACTCCTCCTTTGGAGTACAGGTCACCGACTCTTGCGACCCCTACTCCCGGGACGATGGCAAACTCAGTTCCATCAATGTAGTCGATGGATACCGTCTTGGCTTCTAGGCTGTGGGTCGCGACGACAACCTCCGCCCACTGCTCACCTGCCGGCGCCTGTGAATCTACTAACAACAGAAGGTAATTCACTTCGCCCTGCGCTTCTTCGGATAAGTTTCCTGCTGCAAAGATGGGTAGCACTGAAAGAAGAACCACTAATGCAGCAAGAACTATGAACCTGTATGCCTTCATAATCCCTGCCTCCCGACTTATGTTTTCTATTACTTTCTATGTTTACATCAGTTTACCTTTTTATGGATTGGATTAACTGGGGAAATATGTGTGAATGAACCACTATAGCTGAAAGCCGAGGTTTCTCCCGTCGCTTGGGATGAACGTCCCTCCCATGATGTCCCTGGCGAGGTTGAATGACTGCCATATGCTGAGGTTTGTGTCTATATGCTTGAATGCTGCAGAGAAGAGCTGAAAAAGCCTTGCTATGCTGAGGTTGTGCATTCCATACGCCACGGCGTCGATGAATTTCAGCTGCTCGCGCCTGGCAGTGCTCCTGTCCGAGCTTTTGCTTGCCTCTATCATCGAGCTCACATCAAGGCTTCTTCCCATGATCCTTGCGATGGCATCAAGCCCTTTGTATGTTGTCTTGGCATAGCTTCTTATGCTCAGGCCGAATGCGGTGTTGATGACGCTCATGACAAGGTTCTCTCCCCCCAGGGAGTAGATCTCTCCTAGCTTAACCTTCTTCCCCGCCACGCTATAGAGCTTGCTGCAGTCCAAAGCGTCTGCAATGACCTTCTTGCCGGGCCTGTCGTGCGTGATGATGATAGGCTCAGCCCATCCCCTCGCGGATGGCTTGTCGGCATCTATTACGACAACCAGATAGTAATCTAATGCCGATGCGGCTTCAGCGCCTAGCGTTGAACCCAGCAGGCATGCGCTGATGCAGACAAGTATTAGTAGGCCGATCCTTTTTCTATCTCTCAAGGTTCATCTCCATCGTCTAGACTTCGTGAAGCATTGATGCTGCCTTCCCGGCTAGCTTCGCTTCTGCCGTTCGGTTCACAAAACTACTTAAATGTATTGGCTGCTATTCTCGAGCTACATCCTATTTGAGCTTGATACGAGAGAGCCTTGCCTTTTCTATCAACCGATAGACCAGCAACGCTGAAAGCACGCCAGTCATAGCCCCCGAGAAGTCCAGCAATACATCTGTAACCCTCGATCCTCTGTCTGAGAAGACCTGTATTGTCTCATCAACAACAGCGACGACCAGGGACGCGAACAGGCAGTTCACAGCATTCTGCAGAGATACCTTCCTTACTGCTATTAAAAGAAGGGCCAGTTCTAATCCTAGGAGCCAGAACTCGGCGAAGTGCGCGAGCTTCCTGAAGCGCTCGACGTCCATCTTTGTTCCACCGGAGCCCAGCTTAAGCAGCGGTTCTATTGCCTCGACTACAGACAGGCTGTCCGCCTGGGATTCTGGAACGCTTTGGAACGAGTTGCTCCAGATGAAAGCTATGGTCAATATTATCAACCCGGTGATCATGATCGCTTGCATCCTGGTTCTTTTATTGCTATCCATGCTCATGCCTTGCTTGAGGGTGCAAGCTTCTTTCTTAGCTTTAGCAGGAACCCTTTCGCTATGCCAAACAAGAAGGTCAGCTCATCTGTCTTAAGAAGTGCAGCCGCCAATACGTAAGATACACCGCCGACGGCAGTATATGCCGCTATTGTGATCAAGGTGTTTAACAGCCCTTCAGTAGGAAGCCTGTCTCCAATGAGCCTCTTGGAGGCAACCAAAGCAAGTGCCATGGCTGCTGTCGAGGCGGTCGTCTTGGCGATAGACACAACTAGTTTCTTATTGAAAGCCGCAATCGGATGATCGGTGCTTTCCATAGTCTCCTTCTGACTGGCAACTCTGTCCTTGACTATCTTCTTATTGAACAAGTAGCTGGAAAGAAGCAGCGACGCGAGGTACTGCCCGGACATGCCTATGGCTAGTCCGACGAAAGAGAATGTTGGGCTTAGCATCCAAGCCAGAGCTACCCCGAAAGCTGAAGAGGCTGCAGTTATTATCAATGGGGTTACCGTATCCTGCATCACGAAAAGCGCCTTGGAAAAAAGATCCGCAAGCCCCATGAAGGGCATCGATACCGCCAGATAGACAAGGACAATTGACGTCGCCGCCGTCATCTCCGAAGTGAAGGCCCCTCTCTCATAGACAGCTTTCACAACCTGCGTTGACAGGAACACGGCTCCGGCAGCTATCGGGGCAAGGGCGAAGTATAGTGTGCTCATGGACTTGTGAAGCGAGCCGAGCAATCCTGAGGTTCCGCTTGCCTGGAACTGCTTGGATATCGTGGGATAGAACACTGTGATTATGGAGGTGCCAATTATGGCATAGGGCATCAGCACCAGTTTCTGCGCGTAGTTGATGAAAGCGACCGCGCCTTCTCCAAGCCCCGTTCCTATGCTCCTGATGACTACAACCCCAAGCTGTGAGATCAGCCCCGCCGCCATGATAGGCGCGAGCATGCCTACTACCGCCTTGAAGCCGCCATCCCTAATATCGATTATCCATTTATGCCGATAACCGATACCCCTAAGCCTTAGCAGC
>CAZNZD010000086.1:0-5589 GCA_964577435.1 uncultured Clostridia bacterium | reverse complement strand
AAGCACCCATGAATACCTCCAAATGTACCGCCCTGGAAGGTTAGCGGGCCGGCCTTGCGGCCGGCCCGCGTCACGCCATTCCGGCAGTCAGTAGCCTGTTACGGCTTTACGTAGTAGATCTCCTCGAGGTTGTGGACCGTTCCGCCGTATGCGGTGGGCTTGACGTTGGCGAGGGTGTTCCTCATCGCCGCGATGGACTGCGGGGCCACGAAGTAGATGAGCGGTACCTGGTCGGCTACGATCAGCTGCCACTTCTCGTAAATCGCCGCGCGCTTCGCGGGATCGACTACCTTGACGCCGTCGTCAAAGATCTTGTCGATCTCGGCTTCCCATGCGGTGGCGGGCTTCTCCTGGACGGGGTTCCACATATGGAGTCCGCCGCTGCTGTGCCAGACGTTCCTGCCGTTGTTGGGCTCGACCGATCCGGTGAGGCCGATGATGATGGTGTCGAACTCGAACGTATCCATCAGCTTCTCAACCAGGGTGTTGAAGGTGTAGGTCGTCGCACTTGCGTCGATGCCTGCCTTCTTGAGGTCCTCTACGAGTATATTGGCGATCTTCATGCGGTTGCTGTTCTCGCTGTGGGTGGTTACATCGAACTTCACCTGGCGGCCGTTCTTGTCGACGAGCTTGCCGTTGACATACTTGAATCCGCCGGCGAGGAACATCTCCTTGGCCTTATCCAGCGAGTAAGGATACTGGGCGACCTTGGTGCTCAGGAACTCCTTATTGGGGGCGGATACCGCGCTCCACTGCGGCTCGGCGAGGCCGGCGTACACCTGGTTGATGATGGTGGCCTTGTCGACGAGGTGGGCGACGCCCTTCCTGAAGTACTGGTTGTTGAACCACTCGAGCTTCCAGGGCTCCTTGTCCTTCGCGAAGTTGGGGTTTCTGGAGTTCATGTTGAACACCACGAACTCGGTTGAGAAGGTGGCGCCGAGGTTGTAAAGGGTGAAGTTCTCCTTCTTCTGGAGATCCTTGAATGTGGCATAGTCGGTGTTCTTGATTCCGAGGATGTCGGTCTCGCCTGCACGGAACTTCAGCGTCTGGGTCTCGAGGTTCGGCACCAGCATGCGGACGTACCTGGTTATGTACGGCAGCACTTCGCCCTTGCTGTTCTTGACCCAGTAGTTGGTGTTGCGGGTGTATACGACGTACTCGTTGGGCTTATAGGTCGACATCACGTACATGCCGGTTCCGACGATGTCCCTGACGGGGGTGTTGATGCCCCAGGTCTCGTTGAACTTGCCGGCCTTCCAGGGGGCCTCGAGCTTGTGCTTCGGCAGGATTTCGATCATGATCTGGCGAAGCAGGGGCGCGAAGGTCGAGGGAAGCGTGAACTCGACTGTGTAGGCGTCGATCTTCTTGTACTTGAGGTACTGGCCGTCGATAGTCAGTACGTCGCGCGATGAAGTCTGGATATTCTCGTCGTAGATCACGTCGAAGGAGAATACCACGTCATCCGCGGTCATCTCCTTGCCGTCCGAGAACTTGACTCCCTGCCTGAGGAAGAACGTCCATACGAGGCCGTCCTCGCTGAACTTCCAGCTCTTTGCGAGGCTGGGGATGACAGCTGTGGTTACGCCGTCGGTCGCAGTCAGGCCCTCGAAAATGGGGGCCAGGATATCGGTCGACGAAGTCTCGGCTGCCGTAACGGGGTTGAAGGTCTTAGGGTCGGTAATCTGCGAGACTACCAGCTGGCCGCCGAAGGTGCCCACGGGCATCTGGCTGACCTTGTACTCCGTTGCTGCGGCCATGACTGGCAGCATCAGGGAGCCGATGAACATTAGCGCCAGGAAAAGGGACACGGCTCTTTTGATCATCCTTAGAACGCCTCCTTCTGTTGTTTGGCTCTGCATATACTATCTTCTCTACTTCGAGTAGCCGCACACGCTATAAGCCACATATGACGAATTCTTCACGTTCGCCTCAAATTCCTTCTGATTGCTTATTTTTGCTTATGCTATACTTGTCGGACTCAATAGTCAACAACAACGTTCCTACTTCATATAGTATAATTTAGAGGAGCATTATGCAATGCGGTATACATTATACAGAGGGACGGTGCAATGCAGGAACATTACTACACCAAAAAGCCTGCTTCGGAATCATCTCCCATCGAGATCAGTTACACCTACATGGGGGAAAGCTTCAGGTTCATGACAGATTCGGGCGTCTTCTCTAAGCAGAAGGTGGACAGGGGGACGGACCTGCTGCTTGAGGCGCTGGAGAATGAGGAGAGCTCCTCCTTCATGGACATGGGTTGCGGCTACGGGCCTGTGGGCGTCTGCTACGGGGCGACGCATAAGCAAGCCGTAGTCTACATGGCCGACATAAACGAAAGGGCCTGCGCCCTGGCCGAGTCCAATGCGGTGCTGAACGGCGTCCGGGCAGACATCAGGCAATCCGACGGCTTCGCTTCGTTCTCAGGTGTCAGATTCGACTGTGTGGCGATGAACCCGCCGATTAGGGCGGGCAAGCAGGTAATCAGGGAGCTTATGGCACAGGCGAGGGAGGCCCTTTCCGACGGCGGGCGGCTGTACGCTGTGATTAGGACCAGGCAGGGGGCTGCGAGCATGAAGTCCTTCCTTGCCGAGCTGTTCGGCAACTGCGATGAACCTGAGCTTGGTTCGGGATACAGGGTGCTGAGGTGCCGCAAGGCGTGAAAGCTTATGATCTGAGAAGGTGGTCTTAGGTGGCTGTGACTGCTAATACAGGGATCCTACAGAAGAAAACCAGCATAACACTGATATCATTCGGATTCAAGTACGGGGTTCCCGACGACGTCGAGTTCCTTTACGACGTCCGTTCCCTAAGAAACCCCTACTATGTGCCTCATCTTAAGAGCCTCAACGGCAACTTCACCGCCGTTGCTGACTATGTCATGGAGGACCCTCTCTCCGAGCCCATAATCGGCCAGGTAATCGAGATGGTGAGGATGACCGACGAGAGGTATCAGGAGAGGGGCCGCGGATGGCTTGTCATCGGTTTGGGCTGCACAGGGGGCAGGCACAGGTCCGTTGCGGTCGTAAACGAGCTCAAGAGGAGGCTCACCGCCCTTGGATACCCAGTAGACGTCCTGCACAGGGACATAGATAAGGAGATCGACGCCTATTATGGGCAGGATCCGGCATGGACCGGCTTCAAGAGGAGCTATGCGGAGGAGAGCAAGGGCAAGGGCCTGAGGGTCGCCGCAATCGGTGGGGGCACCGGCATGCCTGCCGTCCTGAGAGGGCTCAAGCATTTCACTTCGAACATCACGGCGATAGTCACAGTGACTGACGACGGGGGAAGCTCCGGCAAGCTGATAAGAGAGCTCGACATGCCCCCGCCCGGGGATGTCAGAAACTGCATACTCGCCCTTTCGAACACCGAGCCCTTAATGGAGAAGCTGTTCCAGTATAGGTTCATGGTGGAGGGGGATACAAGGGGCCATCCGTTCGGAAACCTCTTCCTTGCGGCCATGACCGACATCACCGGGGACTTCCAGGAGGCGATAAGGGAGTGTGCGGCGGTTCTATCCGTAAGAGGTGAGGTCGTGCCGGCCACGATGAGCCTCTGCAGGCTCAAGGCCGAGATGGCAGACGGCAGCGTCGTCTACGGGGAAAGCCACATAAACCGCTATGGCTCGGCGATAAGGAGGCTGCATATCGAACCCGGCGACGTGAAGGCGCTTCCGACGGCGATAGCTGCGATAATGAACGCGGATATTGTGATAATCGGCCCGGGGAGCCTCTATACCTCGATAATAACCAACCTGCTCATCCCCGGGATCGCCGATGCCCTAAGGGCGACTAGGGCACGCAAGGTGTACGTCTGCAACACCATGACGGAAGCGGGAGAGACGAACAAGTACACTGCCTCGGACCACGTTAAGGCGATGTCGGACCACGCCGGGGACGGGCTATTCGATACGATCATAGTCAACAGCTCTGAGATACCCAGGTCCCTTCTGGACGCTTATATTAAGGAGGGCGCCTCTCAGGTCCGGTACGACAGGAGGGCGCTCGACGAGACCGGGCTCGAAGTGCTGGAGGCCGATGTGGCGTCGGCCGGAGAGCATTACAAGCATGACCCGATTAAGCTGGGCAAGGCGATAATGAGCCTCATAACCTGACGGGAGAGCGCGGATGCAGCCATACGAGAAGATGAAAGATGAGATGGTGAGAATCTCCGGCGAGGAAGCATGCTGCAGGTCGGCAGAGCTTTCCGCGCTCGTCAGGGTGAACGGGACTCTGATCTTCTCAGGCGGCAACAGGATAAAGCTCATGCTGAAGGACTCCAGCGCGGCGGTCGCAAGAAGGACGGTGTCGCTTCTTGCCGAGGCAGGCTGCAGGGAAGTCGAGCTTGTCGTAAGGATGAGGCAGAGGATCCATAAGAGCAACTCGTACATTATAAGGATCAACTCGGACGAGAAGGCGAGGGAGCTTCTAACCGGCCTGGACATATTCGGGGGCTCGGCCCTGACAAACGAGGTACCCAGGGCGGTTCTCAAGAAGAGATGCTGCATGAGGGCTTACCTGAGGGGCGTATTCCTCGGCGCCGGATACCTGGGCAAGCCGGCTTACGGACACCACCTAGAGATTGCTGTGGAGAACCTGGAGTTCGCAGAGTCAGTCATGGGCCTTATGAAGAGATTCGACATGAAGCCAAAGGTGATAGAAAGGCGCAGCTACTATGTGGTATACCTTAAGGACGGCGACGATATCGTGCAGTTTCTCAATGTTGCCGGAGCCCATTCCACGCTGCTAGATTTCGAGAACCAGAGGGTCATGAAGGCGATAAGAAACGAAGTGAACCGGATAGTAAACGCCGAGCAGGCCAACCTCGGCAAGACCATCGATGCTTCAGTAGGGCAGGTCGAGGATATCAGGTTCCTTATGGAGACCGTGGGGCTTAGGAGCCTTTCCGCGCCGCTCAGAGAGGCCGCCGAGGCGAGGCTAAGGAATCCTGACGCAACGATAGCCGAGCTAGGCGCGGGCCTTGAGAAGCCTATAGGCAAGAGCGGTATGAACCACAGGCTCAGAAGGCTTTCCAGGCTGGCCTCGGAGCTGCGCCTGAAGGAGGCTTTTAGTGAAAGTTGACACTTATTTGATATCCCCATATATTTAACTACATTGGACATTCTAGCAAGCGGAGGTGAAACGCCTATATAGGCGGAGAGAATGAAGAAGACAAGAATTGGAATTAACGGTTTCGGGCGCATCGGGCGCCTGGTTCTCAGGGCAGCGCTTCCTTATGAGGACCTTGAGATAGTGGCTGTAAACGACCTGTTCGACTCAGTTACGAACGCCCACCTGCTGAAGTACGATTCGAACCACGGCACCCTGGCTGCGGAAGTCAGGGCCGAAAGCGACTCGATATCGGTGAACGGCAGGAAGGTTAAGGTTTTCGCGGAGAAGGACCCCGCGATGCTTCCCTGGAAGGACCTGGGAGTGGACATAGTAATCGAATCGACCGGCATCTTCACCAGCAAGGACAAGGCAGTGAAGCATATCGAGGCTGGAGCGAAGAAGGTCATCATATCAGCGCCGGCCAAAGACGAGGACATCACCATCGTCATGGGCGTCAACGAGGGCAAGTACGACC
>CAZNZD010000085.1:0-5650 GCA_964577435.1 uncultured Clostridia bacterium | reverse complement strand
ACCAGCAGAGAATCGGCTCCCTTATGCTGGGAGTGGGGGTGAAGACAGATGCAAGGCAGTAAGCTCATGGGCTTTCTGAGGAAGGTACCGCCGGCGACATACATAATACTGCTCATGATCGCCATCTACGGCATCGCCGCTCCCGGCTTCTTCACCCTTGGAAACCTTGAGAACGTCGGAAACCAGGCGGCTCCGCTTCTCATCGTCGCCATCGGCGTGACGATGGTCATCATGACAGAAGGTACGGACCTTTCGATCGGTTACGTGATGGGCATGGTCGGAGTCGTAGTCTCGATAATGCTGAGGGCGAAGATCTGGATAGGCTGGGCGTTTCTCGCCGGCATCGCGGTGGGTGTGCTCTGCGGCTTCATTAACGGCGTGGCAGTCGCAAAGCTCAAGCTACCCCCGTTCATCGCCACGCTCGGCACAGGTAACGTCATATTCGGAATCGGCCTCGTCATAACCGAAGGGTATTCCATACAGGCGCTCGACCCGGCTCTGCTGTTTCTGGCAAGCGGCAAGGTGCTCGGGATAAGCATGCCGATACTAATCGCCACGGTGGTCTTCGCCTTCTGCTGGATACTCATGAACTACACGGCTTTCGGGCGCAACATAGTCTCGCTCGGAGGCAACTCCGAGGCCCTAAGAGGCGTCGGCTTGAACGTCGGGAAGGCCTCGATATCCGTGTACATGATGTGCGGCTTCCTTGCGGCGATCGGCGGGCTAATCGTGGCGTCCAGGACGGGCTCCGGATACTCGGCAGCGGCCATGGGCTGGGAGTTCGACGCAATCGGGGCCAGCATAATTGGCGGCACCTCCTTCGAGGAGGGCAACGGTTCCATAAGCAGGACCGTAATAGGCGTAGCCCTGATATCCATACTCAGAAACGGCCTTAACGTCGTGGGCGTGCCCAACATGTACCAGTACGCGCTCATCGGCGCCATTGTACTTACGGCCATAATCCTGGACGTCCGCTTCAGGCAGGCCGCGAAAGGAGGCGTCAGGAGAGCATGAACGAAGGTTCAGGGATGAAGGGCACCCCCAAGGCGGTCGCAATAGTAAACGACAGGCTGAAGGCAAGGGAGGCGATTGCGCCTCTGTTCAGGCTTACCTTCCTTATAGTCCTCATGATAGCCCTATCCATCCTCAGCGAGGACTTCTTCACCTGGAGCAACCTCATAAACGTCCTCAGGCAGTCGACGTTTCTCATAGTCATAGGCCTCGGGCTCACCGGGGTGCTTCTAACCGGGGGCATCGACCTGTCCGTAGGCGGCGTGCTCGCGTTCGTGGGCTGCGCGACAGGGCAGATGATGAGATCCGGCGTCCCCCTGGCACTTGCAGTCGTTATCGGGCTCCTCTTGGGAGCGGGCGTGGGCTGCTTCAACGGCTTCATGGTCGGTTACATCAAGCTGCCGCCGTTCGTAGCCACATACGGCTCCAAGTGGATCTCCGAGGGCATGGCGCTTCTTCTGATGCAGGGGCAGGTAATCTACGGCTTCCCGAGGGTATACAGGTGGATAGGGATAGGCTACATCGGCCCCATACCCGTGCCTATCATAATCGCAGCGATCCTAGCCGTCATAATGAACTTCCTGTTCGTGAAGACCGTATTCGGCAGGCAGGTATATGCGCTTGGAGCGAACAAGGAGGCGGCGTTCTACTCCGGAATCAAGGTCAAGAAGAACATCATGGTAGTCTACACGCTAGCGGGCCTCATGGCGGGCATAGCGGGCCTTCTGATGCTGGCAAGGCTAGACGCCGCCGAGGTCAACATGGGAGAGGCGCTGCAGCTGCAGTCCCTCGCCGCGGTCATCATAGGAGGCGCATCCCTTCGCGGAGGCGAGGGCAGCATCTTCGGCACGATAATCGGCGCCATCACCCTTACGCTGGTCGTAAACGGCTTGAATCTGCTGGGCGTGCGCTCCTTGTGGCACTCAGTGGTGCTCGGCGGCGTAATCCTCGCATCCGTGATCATGGACCTGCGCATGAAGAAGCTGGCGCAATAGGAATTAGCAGAAAGAAAAAGGAGGAACACCAATGGCCAACCTTACGATCAGACCCATCAACACCGGCTACGCTGAAACCTACAAGAAGCAGTACCAGTATCACCACTCGACCCACAAGTACCACAACGTCGACGACGGCAAGCTCCTTCTGCCCTGCATGGCATTCCTAATCGAGGGCGGAGACAAGCTCGTGCTGGTCGACACCGGCATGTCCAACACCGAGATAGCCAACAAGTACCATCATCCCGGAAGCTACCAGCCGGACGGCTTTGCGATACATGAGCAGCTGGCCAAGCTCGGCATCAAGTGCGAGGACATCGACATCGTCATCTTCACGCACATGCACTGGGACCACATGCACAACATGGAGAAGTTCGTAAACGCAAGGTTCATCGCGCACAAGAAGGAGTGGGAGTTCTGCCAGAACCCCATACCGCTCTACTACAAGTCCTACGAGCATCCCAAGCTCGGCATAAGGGCCCCATTCACAGGCCTTAAGATCGAGACCGTGGAGGGCGAGCAGGAGATAGTCCCCGGAGTAAGGGTGTTCGAGAGCTTCGGGCACTCGCCGGGCCACATGTCAGTGGAAGTCGACTGCGAGGACGGCTCATACATCCTCTGCGGCGACGCGATATTCATCTACGACAACCTCAAGCCCGTGCCGGACATGTTCTATGAGATCACTCCTCCGGCCAGGTACGCCAACGTCGTCGAGTGCTGGAACAGCATCGTCGAGATGAAGAAGAGGGCCAAGGAGCAGCGCTTCATACTGCCCTCCCACGAGCCCGAGATAGAGGAGCTCGCCAAGAAGTACGGAACGTTCCCGATACCCAAGAAGTAAACATCACACCGATTGGGGGTGCGGCCGGGAGGGAGGTCCAAGAGGGCTCGGGCCTTCGAAGACAGCCATCCCGGCCTTGTCATATGAAGACTATCGCAGTCATCACCTCGCTGGACACGAAGGGCAAGGAAACCCAGTATGTCAAGGAAGCGATAGAGCGGTTCGGCTCGAAGGCCCTCATAATTGACGTCGGGGTCAAGGAGCCGCCGTACTTCACGCCGGACATAGCAAGGCATGAGGTGGCAGCAGCCACCGGCATAGACTGGGATACCGTTAAGGACAAGGAGAAAAGGGTGAGGATAAGCACCATGACCTCAGGCCTCGAGGTGCTTATACCCAAGCTATATGCCGAGGGGAGGCTTTCGGCCGTGTTCTCCATGGGGGGCCTTCAGAACACCACCATGGGCACGTCCGCCATGAAGACGCTGCCTCTGGGAGTGCCTAAACTGATGCTCTCGACCATGGCGTCCAGCAACAGGCCCTTCGGCCCGTTTGTGGGCACCAAGGACATGACCCTTATGCACTCGGTGGGCGACATCCTGGGAGTAAATCCCGTCACAAAAGCCGTGATGGACAACGCAGTTGGGGCCATCGTGGGCATGGCGGAGCACGCCGGAAACAGGGTGCAGAAGACAGACAGGATACTCGTAGGCGCGACCATGCTGGGGGTTACGAACGACGGAGTAAGCCGCGCGGTGTCCTACCTCGAGGAGGAGGGCTACGATGTGGTCACCTTCCACGCCAACGGCGCGGGAGGCCCCGCCATGGAGGAGCTAATCGGGCAGGACACGATAGACGCAGCCATGGACCTTACATTGCACGAGATCGACGCCGAGTTCTTCGGTGGGCATTGCTCAGGCGCTAAGGACAGGCTCCTCATGGCAGCCGAGAAGGGGATACCACAGGTGGTGTCGCTTGGAGCCTCGGACGTCATCGATTACGAGGTGATCGACCTCGACAAGGTGCGGGAATATGGAAGGCGCAAGTTCGTCTACCAGCACCCCACCATACAGCACATTAAGCTAATCGAAGATGAGGCGCACAAGGTGGGCACAGTGATCGGAGAGAGGCTCTCGAAGGCAAAAGGCCCGCTTACGCTGGTAATTCCCAGGGGCGGCTTCCACCAGAGCAGCTACAAGGGCGGACCCATATGGGACCCCGCCATAGATGAGATAATCATCGGACACATACTAAGCAGGATCTCGCCTTCCACAAGGGTGGTAGAGACCGACGCGCACATAAACGAGCCCGCCTTCAGCAGGGTGGCGGCCGACGAGATGATAAGGCTTCTGAAGGCTATGCGCTAAGCACCGGCCTGGAAGCCTATAAGCTACAAGGGAGGTTTCACATGTTCTACGGACTGCCTTACGACAACCCCGAATCCATTTACGGAGGGGATTACGTCCTCGGGACCTACTTCGTGACCGGGGTGACCGGGGACGACGCGCTCAACAAGCTGGGGATGTTCGCTGTCGGCCAGTCGACCGGCACCTGGATGCCGGTGCCCGGCATAACAAAGCAGATGGTTGAGGATCACCAGGGAAGAGTCGTCGGATGTTATCCGGTGCCCGCCCAGGAGCCCGGCGCGTATGTGCTTAGGGTGGCGTTCCCGTACAGTAACATAGGTGGGTCCATCTCGATGCTTTTGACCACGCTTGCCGGAAACGACGCCTCTACCGCGCTTTGCGCGAAGCTCATAGACGTGGAGCTGGTCGGAAAGGCTAAGAAAGCCTTCCACGGCCCGCACTTCGGCATAGACGGGGTGAGGAAGCTTACGGAAGTCTACGACAGGCCGATAGTCATGAATATGATCAAGCCCTGCACGGGCTTTCCCGCGACTGCAGGTGCGGAGTTCTTCTACGCGTCCGGCTCGGGGGGCGTCGATATCATCAAGGACGACGAGCTCATGGGAAACACCTCCTTCAACTCCGTGGCCGACAGGGTGAGGGAGTACGGGAAGGCCCAGGCAAGGATTGCAGCCGAGAGGGGCAAGGCGCCGATCTACCTTCCCAACGTCACCGACAGGCACGACAGGATGCGCGACAACATAAAAGCTGCGATAGACGGCGGGGCGAAGGGCGTCATGGTTAACTTCGTGTTCACCGGCCTCGACAGCCTGGCCGCGCTCACATCCGAGTTCGGCGACAAGGTGATGTTCCTTGCGCATGCGGCAGGAGTAGGCGTGATGACCGGCTATCCCCAGGGCTTGAGCACCTCGCTTCTTCTCGGAAGGCTGGGAAGGCTCGCCGGCGCGGACGCGGTGGTCACCCTCTATCCTCTCGGCATGGGAGGAGAGGGCTTCCAGGAACTTCAGATGACGGTGCAGAAGCACAGGCTTCCCTTAGGCGACGTGAAGCAAGTTCTTACCGTGGTCGGAGGAGGCGTCACGCCGCTTACCGTCCCGTTTGCGGTGAAGAGCTTCGGCAAGGACATAATCATAGCGGTGGGCGGCGGAATCCAGGGCCACCCGGACGGCGCCACGGCCGGCGCAAGGGCGATGATGGCGGCGGTGGATGCGACCATGAGGGGCCTAAGCCTGGAGGACGCTGCAAAGGAGGGCCCGGAGCTCGGAAGGGCGATGGCAAGGTGGGGCAAGAAGGCTTAAGGCCCGCCTGAAGGATAATGACCGTATGGAGGTAAGACAGATGGAAGATCTCATAATGAGCATAAAAAAGGACGTGGAGCTCGCCTGCCGGAGGGCCTACACAAGGGGCATACAGACCGGAAGCGGAGGAAACGTCAGCGCAAGGATACCTGGCACGGACCATATGATAGTGAAGCCCAGCAAGGTGTCGCTCATCGA
>CAZNZD010000084.1:0-5971 GCA_964577435.1 uncultured Clostridia bacterium | reverse complement strand
CTCCCCCGTCTACGATCATGTAGACCTTCTTGCCGGCTGAAATGAGGGAAAGGCCAAGCCCTAGAATGGACCCTATCGCGTCCCCGTCGGGTACAATGTGCGAGGTGACGAGAAGGCTTTCGGCCTTCCTCACCGCGTCAAGAACGGCTGCCGGTACGGTCATTTCGAGCCCTCGCCTTCCGCCTTGATCTCGTTTAGTATCTCCATGACCTTTGCCGCGCGCTCCATCGAGTAATCGGGCCTGAAGGACAGCTCGGGCGCATGCCTCATCCTGAGGCGCCTGCCCACCTCTCCTCTTATCCTCCCCTTGGCTGACTCAAGGGCCTCGACGGCTGCGTCAGCCGCGGCATCGTCCTTCTTGAAAGAGCTTATGAATACCTTCGCGAAGGCCATGTCCTGCGCAAGCTGCACTGCCGTAACGGTAGCGAACTGAAGCCTCGGGTCTCCGAGCTCCCTTGATATTATGAGCGACAGCTCGTCGCGCATCGCATCCTGCATCTTGTTTATCCTGAATGTCATGCCCTGTACACCTGCCTAATACCTTTCTGTGCGAATGACGGTTATGACCAGCTCGTGTGCCGATTCCATCGAGTCGAGTATCCTTGCGGCCTCCTGCTCGACATAAGACGGCGAATCGCCGACCACTGAGAACGTAAGCTCCGCCCCTGCCCATGAATCCCTCATGCCGGTCTCAGAGACCGCTACGCTCCTGATCCTTCCGAATCTGTCCATTATGCTGCGTATGACCGACCTCTTGTCCTTAAGGCTAGAAGAGCTAGCCAGGGACAAAAGGACGGTCATGGTTATTGCGTGCGAGCTCATTGGGCCTCTGTCTGCAGCACCCTCTTGACCTGTTCCTTGCCGAATGCCTCGATGACATCGCCTTCCTTGATGTCATTGAAGCTTTCGAAGCCGATGCCGCACTCGAACCCCTCCGAGACTTCCTTCGCGTCATCCTTGAAGCGCCTGAGGGATGTGATCTTCCCCTCGTGGATTATCTTCCCGTCTCTTACTATCCTGGCGGTGGCGTTTCTGGTTATCTTGCCGGCAGTGATGTATGATCCGGCGATGTTTCCGGCCTTGGGCACGCTGAACACCGCGCGCACCTCCGCCTTGCCGAGGCTTACTTCCTTGAACTCCGGTTCGAGCATCCCCTCCATGGCGAGCGTTATGTCGTTGATCGCGTCATAGATGACCCTGTAGCTCTTTATGTCGACCTTCTGCTCGTCGGCGGTCTTGCCGGCCGAGTTGTCGGGCCTCACGTTGTAGGCGATTATGATCGAACCTGATGTGGATGCCAGCATGACGTCATTTTCAGACACCGCGCCGACCGCGCTGTGCACGGTAAGCACCCTTACCTCCTGAGTGCTCAGCTTCTCCAGGGCGACTTTGAGGGCATCTACTGCGCCCTGCGTGTCGGCCTTAAGGATCACGTTCAGGTCCTTGGTCTGCCCGGCCTTCTTCTGTGCGAAGAAGTCCTCCAGGGTAATCGGGGTCCTGACGTCGACTGCCTCCTTAGCCTTTCTCATCTCGGCCCTGCGCTGCGCCACCTGCTTTGCTTCCTTCTCGTCTGTCACGACTTCGAAGTGCCCTCCCTCAGGGGGAAGGTTGGGAAGCCCTGTGATCTTGACGAAGGCCGACGGCGGCGCCTCGGAGATCTTCTTGTTGCTATAGTCGAGCATTACCCTTACCTTGCCGAAGACCTCGCCTGCCAGGAAGTAGTCCCCCGCTTTGAGGGTCCCGTTCTTTACTATGAGGTGTGCCACGGTGCCAAGGCCGGTGTCTATGTAGGAGTCGAGGATGATGCCCTGGGCCTTCCCCTCGAAGTTCGCCTTGAGCTCCCTCATGTCGGCGACAAGGAGAATCATCTCCATAAGCTCGCTTATTCCTATCTTCTGTATGGCGGAGACTTCGACCGTCACGGTGTCGCCTCCCCATTTCTCAGCCACCAGACCCAGCTCGGAAAGCTCCTGCAGGACCCTGTCGGGCTGGGCGTTGGGCTTGTCTATCTTGTTGACCGCCACGATTATCGGCACCCCGGCCGACTTCGCGTGGTTATAGGCCTCTATCGTCTGAGGCATTACGCCGTCGTCGGCGGCGACAACGAGGACGACTATGTCCGTGACCTGGGCGCCTTTCGCCCTCATCGAGGTGAAGGCGGCGTGGCCGGGCGTGTCGATGAATGTAATCTTGCGCCCGTTCTGCTCTACCTGGTAGGCGCCTATCCTCTGAGTGATGCCGCCCGCCTCGCCCAATGCGACGTTCGTCTTCCTAATCGCGTCCAGAAGCGAGGTCTTGCCGTGGTCTACGTGGCCCATGATGGTCACTACCGGCGGCCTCGGCTTAAGCTTGCTCGGGTCGTCTGCCTGCCTTGTAAGGGTGGTCTCCCTCTCCTCGGCCTCGGACTTGAGCTCCGTATCCACTCCGAACTCGGCTGCTACTATCTGCGCAGTGTCGCTGTCGATGGACTGGTTCAAAGATGCCATGACCCCCAGCTTCATGAGCTCCTTTATAAGGTCGTTGGGGGTGACCTCCATCTTGAGGGCAAGCTCCCTTACGCTCATCTGAGGCTCTACGATTATCTTCCTGTTCTTCGCCGGTCTCTCCCTCTTTCGTCCGGACTTGCGGACAACGTTTCCATCCTCGTCCAGGAGCTCAACGTCGATGTTCCTGAGCTTCTTGTCGAGTATCGGGTCGGGCGACATGCCCTTCCTGCCCTTCTTTGTCGTCGCGGTCTTGCCCTTGATGGGTCCGCGGAGGCTGTCGTCCTCGGATGTGAACCTTCTCTCCTTGCCGGTTGTCCCCCAGGACTTCCCCTTGCCCTTGCTTAATGGCGCCTCTGTCACTGGCGGCGGCACTGTAATTGCCGCTCCCTGAGGCTTCCGGGGGCCGAAGCCGCCCTGACCCTGCGGCCTGGGGGCAAACCCTCCTGTGCCCTGGGGCCTCGGGGCGAAGTTCCCGGTGTTCTGCCTGTAAGTGGCTGTGCCTGTACCCTGTCCCTGAGGCTGCCTGTAGGTTGCTGTGCCAGTGCCCTGGCCCTGCGGCTGCCTGTAAGTGGCTGTGCCGGTTCCCTGCCCCATCGGCTGCCTGTAGGTCGCAGTGCCTGTGCCCTGCCCCTGGGGCTGCCTGTAAGTGGCTGTGCCTGTGCCCTGTCCCATCGGCTGCCTGTAGGTCGCAGTGCCTGTACCCTGTCCCTGCGGTTGCCTGTAAGTGGCGGTGCCTGTGCCCTGCCCCATCGGCTGCCTGTAGGTCGCAGTGCCTGTGCCCTGTCCCTGTGCCGGCCTCGGATGCCTTTCCTGTGCGGACGGCCTGGCGGGTGCCTGCAGCTGGGTTGCAGCCATAGGTGAAGCCATAGGTGAAGATTGAGGTGCCTGTGTGGCCTGGGCCTGAACAGGGGCTTCCTCTATGACGGGAAGCCTTGCTTCCGACGCCTTCTCCTGTGGGATCTCAGGTGCAGCTGTCTCTTCCTTAGCCTCCCTTTCGGGTGCGGCCTGCTTCACCTCAGCGGGACTGTACTCGGACTTGACCTCTAAGACGGGCTGAGCCCCTGGTTCATCCACATGTTTCTCCGGCTCCGCCGCCTGAGCTTCCGCCTTCAGAGGCTCCTCGCCTTCGGCATGCTTCCTCTTCCTCGTCGTATGTTCAGCCTTCGCGGCTTCCGCCTCTGCGGCCAGCCTCTCGGCATCCGCCTTCCTCTGTGCAGCCTCCTCAAGCGCCGCCTGCTGCCTTTGAAGCTTCTCCGCCTCGGCGCGCTCCCTGGCAAGCCTTGCCTCAAGCGCCCTCTGCTCCTCCTGGGCCTGCAGAAGCCTTGCAGCAGCCTGCTGCAGCGCAGCCGCCCTGGGAGCCCCTCCGGCCAACGGCCTCTGAGCCGGCCTTGGAGCCTGCTGATACCTGGGCTGGGCTGCCGTCTGCGGAGCCTGCTGGGCTTGCTGGACGGGTCTTGCGGCGCCCTGCGACTTGTCCTGAGCCTGCTGGGCCGAAGACCTTCCGGCCTGCGACTTGGATTTCTGCTTTGGAGGTGCGGACTTTTCCTTCTCCGCGTCCGGCCCGTATTTGCGCAGCACGTACTTCGCCGCGTTCTCGTCGATTGCGCTCATGTGGTTAGCCGTCGGCACGCCGAGGCTGTTTAGCAGGTCGACGAGGTCCTTGCTCGGTATGTTCACCTGTTTTGATAGTTCGAAAACTCTGACTTTGCCCAAATATCTACACCTCCAAGAGAAATGCGGAAATCAATCGAGCATCTTCTTCGCGAAATGGACCTCGGTCACGGCTGCCACCGCGACCTGGCTTCTTCCGAGTATCCTTCCCAGCTTCTCCTTGGTCGATGCCCTGACCAGGGGAACTGACTTCGCCTCGCAGATCGAGGCGAACTTGCCTATCGTGCTCCTTCCGGCGTCGCCTGATAGTATGATGAGCTTCGCCTTCCCCTTCGACAGGGCGAACTCGGCGGCCTCGGAGCCTATCTCCAGGCAGCCTGCCTTCCTTGCCAGCCCTATGAAGCCCAGGTTCTCATCTAGGTTCAACTTGTACCTCCAGGCTGGCTTTCAGTTGCCCGATCAGCTCGCTGCCGACCTCGGCTTCCAGCGCCCTGCCTATCCTCTTCGCCTTAACTGCCTTCTCAAGGCATTCAACCGACCTGCAGATGTAAGCGCCCCTGCCTGCTAGCTTTCCCGTGGCGTCCATCAGGACATTGCCTTCCGGCGTCCTCACTATCCTCACGAGGGCCTTCTTAGGAAAGACGTTCCCGCAGCCGAGGCATGTCCTCATCGGGACTTTCCTTTCCTTCATGGCTGAAGCCTCCTAGAAATCCACGTCTGAGGGAACGGAGTAGCCGTAGCTGCCGCTCTCTTCGACCTGAGATTCGCTCTTTATGTCGACTTTCCAGCCGGTCACCTTCGCGGCCAGCCTTGCGTTCTGCCCCTCCCTGCCTATTGCGAGAGATAGCTGGTTGGATGGGACTATCACGGTGGCGAGCTTGACCGACGGGTCGGGGATGACTTTTATGGGCTTGGCCGGGCTCAACGCGTTCGATACGAACTCCGCGCTGCTTTCGGACCACGGGATGATGTCGATCTTCTCGTTGGAAAGCTCGTTTACGATGCTCTGTATCCTTGAGCCCTTGGTACCCACGCAAGCTCCTACAGGGTCCACGTTGGGATCATGCGAGTAGACTGCGACTTTGGACCTTGAGCCGGCCTCGCGCGCGATCGCCTTAATCTCCACCAGACCGCTTTTTATCTCCGGCACCTCAAGCTCAAGAAGCTTCCTCAGGAGGTTCGGGTGCGTGCGCGAAAGCTGAATGGTAGTCGAGCCGCGCTGCAGCTTCTTGACCTCGAAGACATAGCACTTGATCCTCGAGCCCACCATGTAGCGCTCGCCCGGTATCTGCTCGTGTGCGGGAAGGAAGGCCTCTACGTGGTTTATCTCCACAACGACGTTCCTGGGGTCCACCCTTTGCACTATGCCCGTGATGATCTCGCCTTCCCTGTCCGCGAACTCGGTGTATATCATTCCGCGCTCGGCTTCCCTTATCTTCTGCACGATTACCTGCTTTGCTGTCTGCGCGGCTATCCTGCCTGTGCCGAAGTCGTTCTTGGGCATGGGTATCTCGACAAGCTCGCCTACGGCGAACTCGCCGAACTCCTTGGCCTGCTCCACCGTCAGCTCAGCTCTGGGGTCCTGGACCTCCTCGACCACCTCTTTGATGGCTGCGACGCTGAGCGCGCCGTCCTCAGGGTCGATGGTGACCCTGACGTTGGCATGCATTCCGCCATAATGCTTCCTGTAAGCCGCGCTTAGCGCAGCTTCCAGGGCCGGTATGAGGATATCCTTGGATATGCCCCTTGAGCGCTCGATCTCCTTAATGGCCTCGATTATCTCCCTGCCTTCGATCTGCTGGTTCATGTCCCCTACGACCCCCTAATACTTAAAGGCCAGCCTGGCCTTGCTTACCATCTCCAGAGGTATGGAT
>CAZNZD010000083.1:0-6355 GCA_964577435.1 uncultured Clostridia bacterium | reverse complement strand
TCCATCATTCCTCGCCCCTGCCGAAGATGAAGTAGATGATAGGCCCGATTATCTGAATGAAGCACATGACTATCCAGAAAGTCCGCGTCCCGAAGCGGTAGTTCTTGTGCCTCAGCACGTGGATGAGGGCCACTACGGTTAATGACAGCTGAATTACGATAAGTGGGATAAGAAACGGGAGGTATTCGATTATCTTGTCCATGATTATGTCCTTCCTGCCGTTAAGCCTTAAGTCGGAATAACCATCACACTATTCAACAGCATCGCCGCATCTCCCTCTTGATATAGGGAGCATTTTCGACTTTTCCGCCCCAGTCTCTCATTATCGGGGTGCATCGTAGCCCCTGGTATTGCGTGAATTCTTTCTTTGTTTTGAGTCGCAAATCATTCCAGGGTGCAAATCTTGCAACAAGGCGTATTATGGAAGTAGTCACGGATAGGAAAAGAACTTTGAAAAATAGAAGGGAGGAGTCATAGATGAGAAAGAGCGCTGCACTACTTACTGGCATAGTCATCGCGCTACTTGTTGCAAGCATCGGTTTGGCTTCCTCCGATATGATAAAGGTGTGCGACCTGGGTTTATCGATCGGAGACATCAACCTTACCTATGGTCAGAAGCTGGTGGTAAGGCTTAACGCCGACCCTGGCTCCGTTATTACTTACAGCACTCTGCCTAAAGGGGCGGTATTCGACCAGGCGAGCTTCACTTTGACCTGGGTTGCAGGCGAGGACCAGACCGGGCCGTTTTCAATCGAGTTCTCCGGCTTTATAAATGGTCTTGCCGCCAAGTCGGTCATATCCGGCGAGGTGCTAAACTGCAGGGTGCAGATAGTAACGACCGGGTTGAACTACATCTGGTCGCCCAACAACAAGCTTGTGAACTTCGAGATCATCCTCCTCGATGCCGATGGGAACAGGGCCGATATCGAGATCCTAGATATAGATGTCGTAGATACCCTCAGGAAGGATCCAGCCGAAGCCCCCATACCTGAGGGCAAGGGTAAGGGCCTCCTTAAAGAGGATAAGGTGCCCCAGTCGCTTTTGAACGGGAAGAAAGACGGGGAATTCTCCGAAGAGGACGGGGAATTCTTCCTCATGGCATCAAGGCTTGGCCTAATAGCAGAGAGAACCTACGTCATCACCTTCAGAGGGACCTATCCTATGACCGGCCTTACTGAAGAGGGGATTATCTCCATCTCCATACCTCATGACATGTCGGGCATGAATCCCGATGAGGGGGAAGAAGACGAGCCCGAAGAGGAGAAACCAGAAGAGGAAGAATCCGAGGGCAGGCCGGAAGAGGCTCAAGGGAAAGGCCCTCAGAAGGAAAGATAAGGAGAATTTCTGTAGCGCACAAAAATGATGGCAAGATTCATTTCTTTGAGCCGAGCAGTTGGGTCTTAAGCATCCTTTTGATAATCTCAGTTAGGTAGTCAGTCACAGAGAGAAGCACGAAGCATGGGTTCAATGATTCCCATGCTTCGTTTTTCAATGCAATTCTGTGAATACGCTTGGACCAGGCTAATTAGGCTCAATTTGTTCAGTTGCCGCACTCGATGCTTATATCGGTGAAGACCTTGAGGATGTCGTCTACCGTCAGGTTCTCCTTCTCTGTACCGCCCTTCTCAAGGACTATCTCCCCGCTGTTCATCATGATGAGCCTGCTTCCGTAGTCGACTGCGTATCTGAGGTTATGAGTCACCATCATGGCGGTGAGCTTCTTCTCCTTGACGACCCTGTCGGTCAGCTGCATGATGACCTCCGCAGTCTTCGGGTCGAGGGCTGCGGTATGCTCGTCGAGGATGAGGAAGTCGACAGGTGTGAGAGTGGACATCACAAGGGCCGCCGCCTGCCTCTGCCCTCCGGAAAGCGAGCCTACCTTGTCGTTGAGCTTGTTCTCAAGCCCAAGGCCGAGTATCGAGAGCTGGTCCTTGTAGAAGGGGATCCTTCTCCTGTCCACGCCGGACGCAAGCCCGAAGGGCCTTCCCTTGTTGTCGGCAAGCGACATGTTATCAAGAAGAGTCAGGTTCGGGCATGTTCCCATCGCCGGATTCTGATACACCCTTCCCATCCTCCTGTACCTCTGGAAGTCGCTCTGCCTTCCTATGTCCTCCCCGCCGATAAGCACCTCTCCGCCTTCTATCGGGATGCTTCCGCAGATGATGTTAAGTAGCGAGGTCTTGCCGCTACCGTTGCTTCCGACAATGGAGAGGAACTCCCCGTCCTCCACCTTGAGGTTGAAGTCCTTGAAGAGGCACATCTCGGTGATGGTGCCCGGGTTGTAGATCTTGGTGATGCCCCTTAGCTCAAGCATTCCCCTTCACACCTGCCTTCCCGCGGTTTCCGAGGACAAGTATGGCGAGGAAGAGCGCGGCGGTTATGAACTTGAGGAGGTTCGCCGGAAGGCCGAGGCTTATAGCAGCCTGTATGCATGCCTTATAGACTATGCTGCCAACAAGCACGGCAGTGGTGCCTTTGACGAAGCCGAGCTTCCTGAACAGCGTCGTGCCGATTATGACGGTGGCAAGGCCGAACACCACCTGCCCGGTGCCCATCGTGCTGGAGAACGAGCGCTGCTCCTGGCAGACGATGCCGCCTGCCAGGGCGACGAGGGCATTCGATATGACGAGGCCTAGGATCTTCACCGCGCCCTTATCCTTGGCGAGCGTGGTGACGAGTGTGCTGTTGTCCCCTACGGCTCGAAGAAGGAGCCCGCTTCTGGTCCTGAAGTAGGCGTCCAGGAGAAGCTTGAAGGCAAGCGCTATGATAAGCGCGATGATGAGCTTCCTTTGGATTAGCGAAAGGCCTCCGAACAGAACCATCGTAGGCTCTGCGGTGAATATCGTGGCGGTGTCTCTTCCGATGATGAGGTTAGAGCCCGCTATTTGAAGGTTTATGGAGAAGAGGGCCGTCATGGTGATGATGCCCGCAAGTAGGTCTCTTACCTTGAGCTTCACGTGGATGAGGCCAGTTGCAAGGCCCGCGAGTGCTCCTGCCGCAAGAACGACTAGGAGCGCGAGGTATGGGTCGAAGCCCATGGTGAGAAGGACTGCCGTGACGGCGGCTCCCAGGGGGAAGCTGCCGTCTACGGTGAGGTCCGGGAAGTCTAGTATCTTGTAGGTTATGAACACGCCGTACGACAGCAGGGCATATATAAGCCCTTGTGTTAGCGTGCCAGTTGCCAGGTCGAGTATGGTGCCCATTGGATTACCATCCTTTTACTTGTAGAGCTGTATGGTTTTTTAAGGGCGGAAGCCTCTACAGGTTTCCGGCCTCTATGGCCTTTGCGGAGATCTCAGCCGGCAGCTCTATTCCCAGCTCGGCGAGAGCGCCTGAGTTCACATAGATGCCGTACTCGCTGATGGTCTCATATGGGATTTCGGATGCCTTAGCTTCCTTATTCAGAATCTTGGCCGCGATTGCCCCGGTCTGCTTGCCGAGCTGGAAGTAGTCTATGCCGGCTGCAGCGACGCAGCCGATCTTCACCTGCTCGACTTCGCTTCCGTAGACGGGTATGCCGGCTTCCCTAGTCTTCTCCAGGACGGATGAAAGGACGCCTACTACGTTGTTGTCAGTGAGGTTTGACAGGCAGTCCACCTTCTTCGCGATCATGGTATCCGCGGCAAGGGTCACTTCAGACTGCTGGGTGACTCCGACCGATATTATCGTGAAGCCATATTCCGGCCCTTTCTGCTCATATTCAGCTATCGCCGAGACGGAGTTGGGCTCGCTGAGCGTATAGATGATGCCGATGGTATCCGCATCCGGCTGCAGGGTCCTTATAAGGTCGAGTTGGGCATCTACGGGAAGCTTGTCGCTGGTGCCAGTGACGTTGCCCTTGTCGAGCTTGGCCTGCACGGGGTCGGTTATTGCCGTGAAGACGACGGGGATGTCCTTATCTTCAGCTGCCGCGAAGCAGGCTGTTGCCGAAGGGGTGGCTATTGCGCACATCAGCGCTACATTGTTGCTGGAGAAGTTCTGCGCTATTTGGGTAGCAATGGCATCGTCGAAGCCTGCGTTCTGATAATCTATCTTGAAGTCCTCGTCCTCTTTGAGTCCCGCTTCAACAAGGCCCTCGATGAAGCCTTTCCTGCAGTTGTCCAGGGATGCGTGCTCCCCGTACTGGGAGATGCCGATGGTGGCGACCTTCTTCTGGCAACCTGCGACGAATAATACCGCTAATGTAATCATGATCAATGCGATGATGGTCCTTTTCATTGCCTCTACCTCCTAGAAAGTTGATGCTCTAGTGTTGTGATGAACCAGACATCATCGCCATCGACCGTCGTAGATGAACATCCCTGCTCCTCCTTATAAAAAAACAGTCCTATCCCGTATGGGACAAGACTGTAATCCTGCGGTACCACCCAATTTGACCCTGCTGAACAAGGTCCTCTCGCTCGCGTACACATACGATACGCGTCCACTGGGTAACGGGTTGGCCTCCCGTCGACGCCTACAGGCTGGCTTGAAGCCGCTTTCGGGTCGCCCTCGCAAGTCCATTCGCTCAGCTTCCTGATATGGCCTTCACACCGCCGGCCACTCTCTTTGATCCACCTGCTGAGGTACTACTCCTGCTCATCGGTTGTTTTCGACTAGTTATGAGTCTATCCCTGCTGGGGAGGGTTGTCAATATAAGGTCGACCAATGCAAGCTACTTCTAGCGGCTTATATTCAGAACAGATTAACCCGAACCATAATCCGAGTACTCGCTGAGACCCACTGATTAAGAGTCCTATTCTGGCTTCTATCTCGTTCTCGCTAGTTTTCTCAAATACTTTCTGTAGTGCACTTATTATGAAGTCCCTTAGACTGATTCTCTCTAATTCTCCCCGGTTTTCGCCTGTTCTCGGCAAAAAGTGTAGAAATAGCGTAGGAAATTTTCGTGGCATTTGTCAGGCGTTATATTCTGATAAGGCACAAACAACGCTTGTGCTGGGCCTATTTAGGAAGGAATCTACTCTTACACCTGGTTCATACTTTGGCTTTCCATAACCTCTTCTTGGTATTAATCTAGGGGATCATATCAAGCAGATTTGTGCTTTCTTTGTATTTAGGGAGGATTATTATCAATAATGTATAATATTAACAACAATGAATCTTTCTTCATCTTTGTAACCTCACACAATGCAACTGAATTATGGGGGGATAACGTAATATGAAAAGACTAAACTCTTTCTTCACAGTAATTCTTGTATGCCTTATGTCGACATTGGTCGGTTGTGGCCCCATCAATCTTGTCGCAATTTACGTAACCCCATCCAGTGCGGATATGGAAATTGGGGACACCGAGGAGTTCACTGTCAGGGGAATATATTCGGACGGCACTCAGGAACTCGAGAGTAGTGCAACATGGATCTTTTCCGGCGATGGTGGCACTACCTCACCATCCAGCGGAGCCAAGACTACCTTTACTGCTACAGAGGAAGGTAATGGATTACTTTGGGTTTACGTTGGCGGCCTTAATACCTCTGTCCCCATAGAAGTTGAGGATCCTGATCCTCCTCCGATTCTTACGCGGATAGATATTTCTCCGATATCTTGGACAATGAACGAAGGAACCACTAAGGACTTTACTGCAACGGGTTATGACCAATATAACCATGTATTCAACATCAATCCAACATGGAGCACAACTGGGGGAATAGGGTCTGTATCCCCTGCAACGGGAATCAACACAACATTGCTGGCCAGCATGGTATCATCAGATACAAGCGGAACGATAAAAGCCACCGTAGGACTGATAAACGGCAGCGCAAACGTCACAGTGAACAATGTACCGGATAATCCGGTATTAGGGCAAACAACAATGAGAGATGATAATGATTATGACATCCCGGATCTAGGGTATATTAATAAGAGATTGCATTTTGACACTAATGCAGAAGTTCCAACGGGAGCCGTGGTTACGAAAGCCGATGTGAAAGTTAGGGTTAGTCACACTTGGATGGCAGATTTGCATATTGATTTCAACTTGGATGGTATTACCGGTGCCTGTTTCTTACATGAATCGCATGAGAGTCCATATACATTTGCCAAGACAATTTATACTGAATGGGATGATCTCTCTGCCAAAAAGGATGTGTATTTGTTCATAGGGGATGATGCAGCAGTTGATGAGGGTTATGTTATATACTGGGAAGTTACTTTGTATTGGAAGATACCGTAACATATATTAGCAGATAGTATACAGTGTAAAGGAGCCCTCTGATGAGATAATTCTCAAAGGAGGGCTCCAATACTGAGCTTGTCCCCTTCGGAGTACCAGGCTTGATGTTGATTTACGCCTCTGGAAGTCAGATTGAGTATTATGATCGAGCAGCGCCACGTGTCCGATGAATCAGAGCCACCATGT
>CAZNZD010000082.1:0-6542 GCA_964577435.1 uncultured Clostridia bacterium | reverse complement strand
GGGATTACTTGAGCCCTGAAGCCGGGCGAGCGGAGGGCGCCACCATCGGCGTAAGCGAGCTTAATGCCGTGATAGCAGGCATAATAGCATCCGTGCCGGAGTTATCCGGAATCACCGTGACCGGTGAGGTCTCAGACCTGAGGCGGTACGGCTCAGGTCATTGGTACTTCAGCCTCAAGGATGAGAAGAGCCAGATAAAGGCGGTCATGTGGAAGATGAGCGCGGCAAGGCAGATGGCCTCGGGCTTCATCCCCGAAGACGGCATGCTTGTGCTCGCCACAGGAGACGTGAACGTATATGAGGCCGGGGGGATATACCAGCTCAATGTGAAGGGCATGAGGCCGGCAGGCGAGGGCGCGAAGTATGCCGCATTCCTGAAGCTCAAGCAGAAGCTCATGGATGAGGGGATAATCGACCCGAATCGCAGAAGAAGGCTTCCCTCATTCGTCAGCACCATCGCGCTTATAACCTCTCCTTCCTCGGCTGCGGCTAGGGACTTCCAGAAGGTCGCCCGTGAAAGGTGGAAGGGCATCGGCATAACGCTTATACCCGCTGTCATGCAGGGGGCGACCGCCCCGGCAAGCGTCATGTCGGCGCTAAGGCTTGCCGGAAGCCTGGAGGATGCCGATGCAATAGCCATAGTAAGGGGAGGAGGCTCCGCCGAGGACCTGTGGTGCTTCAACGACGAGGCGCTGGCAAGGGCCATCGCAGCCTCCCCGAAGCCCGTTGTGACGGGCATAGGGCACGAGACCGACGTCACCATAGCAGACATGGTGGCAGACCTCAGGGCATCCACGCCCAGCAACGCAGCGGAGCTGCTGGTGCCAGACGAAGCCGCCGCCACATCCAAGCTAGCCGAGCTGAGCCGCAGGATCGGCCTTATGATGGAGTCAAGGGTCAACACGCTGAGGTCAAGGCTTGAGGCCATGGTTTCGGCAAGCCCCATCGCAAGGCCCATGGACATGGTGGACATCAGGCGCCAGGCGATAGACGAGGGCGGCTACGCGCTTCTTAGGGCCATGGAAAGGCGCATCAACGAGGCGCAGCTCGCGTTCAGGATGAAGTCGGCGGCGCTTTCGGCGCTTAACCCCGAGGCGGTGCTCGAAAGGGGCTTTTCCATCTGCATGCTCCCTGACGGAAGCGTGGTTAGGGACAGCTCGCAGGCCAAAGCCGGCGACGACCTGAAGATCAGGCTACACGCTGGCGGGATCGGTTGCAGGGTAACTTCTACTTCAAGCAAGCTCTAGGAGGCGTCACATGGCAAAGAAGAAGGCGGCTGATCAATCGTTCGAGGAAATGATGAGAAGGCTCTCTGAGATAGTGGCGAAGATGGAAAGCAGGGATGTGCCCATCGAGGAGGCGATAAGCCTTTACGAGGAGGGGCACGGCCTGGTGGCAGCCTTAAGGGCGATACTAGACAGGGCGGAGGAGAAGGTGAGGCTCCTGGACCCTGATGCCGAGGCAGACGGCGCCGGGGACAGGCCCTGACATGGCACTTAAGCTTTTAAACCACGAAGCCTGGCTGGGGGAGGGAAGCTCCTTCCAGGAGGCGCTGACGGGCTCTGTAAGGGAGGGCTCAGGTGACGACCGGGGGCTTCTTGAGGCCATGGCCTACAGCGTGTGGGCCGGCGGCAAGAGGTTCAGGCCGTACCTGCTGCATGCGTTTACACAAGCTGCGGGAGGGCCGATGGAGCTTGCTGCAGTGCCGTCCGTAGCAGTAGAGCTGGTCCATACCTACTCCCTTATCCACGACGACCTTCCCGCCATGGACGACGACGACCTGAGAAGGGGGATGCCGACCTGCCATAGGGCATTCGGCGAGGCCCTCGCCATACTTGCCGGAGATGCGCTTCAGAGCAGGGCGTTCGAGGCGCTCTCCTCCGAGGGTTACCGAAGGCTTGCCGGTCCAGCCGTCGCCATTAGGCTCGTCTCGGAGCTTGCTGCCGCCATAGGGCCTGCCGGCATGGCGGGCGGCCAGGCCAAGGACATGAGGGCGGAGGGCGGCGTCGATGAGCTAAGGGCCATGCATGACATGAAGACGGGGGCGCTCATCCGCTTCTCAACCAGAGCAGGCGCGCTCATCTCCGGAAGATGCATTGATGAGGCCGACAGGCTTGGCTTTCTGATTGGAAGGGCCTTCCAGGTGAGAGACGACATACTCGACGCAACGTCTACGCCGGAGGAGCTCGGGAAGACCCCGGGCAAGGACGAGAGGCAGGGCAAGCTGACATATGTAAGCGCCTACGGCCTTGATCGCGCGCACACAATACTGGCAGAGCTCATAGACGAGGCAAGGGTCACAGCAGGCGGGATGCCCTGCGACAGCGGGGCGCTGCATTCGGCATTGGATTCGTTGTCGCTGTAAGGAGGACTAATATGGCAAGCAACAGGGCTTTCATGGCGATACTGCTATCCTGGCTCATGGCACAGCTCATCAAGTTCCTTCTCGCGAAGCTGAAGCACGGCGACTTCTTCATGGGACGTGCCTTCAAGACCGGAGGGATGCCGTCCGCCCATACAGCGCTCGTCTCCGCCCTTACATTCTCCGCAGGCGTGCAGTACGGGACGGGAAGCATCGAGTTTCTCATAGCCCTGGTGCTCACCCTGGTGGTGAGCTACGACGCGATGGGCATGCGGGCGGAGATAAACAGGCACGGCAGGGCGATAAGGGAGCTTGCCGCCAAAGCGGGCGGGGCAGCAGATTTCGATGAGAGATACCCGGGCATAGGCGACTTCCAGGGGCATGAGCTGGTTGAAGTAGTGGCAGGACTTGCTTTGGGGATAGTCGTGTCTGCACTAGTGCTCAAATTATGATATAAATAATATGCAGGTGGCGCATTATCCTAGTCGGCCACGGCTGTCCTGAAAACGGGGTTAAAATTCCGTTGAGGGCACATCGATGAAGCCTCTTGTGCGGGCTCTGGACGCCCAGTCCGGGGTTTGTGCAGGAGGAGAGCCTCCAGGGCGATCCGCAATGGCATGCGGGCGTTGACCCTGGCGGCGTGGAGGCCCAAACTCGTGGGCCATACAGTACATTGACCCACGGCTTGGGGTTAACCTGCAAACCGGTGCACAACCCTTCTGTATGAGGAAGCGCTGGATGCAGCGTAGCCTGCCTTGAAGCGGTGGCGGGGGATAGCAGCCCGCGTCGTAATGGCGCGGACCGCTGCCGAAACCGTCTCTGCAAAAGAGGCTAAGGACCGCCTCTCGGGCTGTCGGGGAAAACCCCTAGGCTGCTTGGCAACGCAGGGATTGCAGTGTGAACTAAGTGGTAATCCAGTCATCCCGTCGGCGACGCGGGGGGCCTGTCGTAAAGGGAAACCGCCTTTCGGCGACGATAAGGTGCACAGGCGGGAAAACCTACTGGACCTAAGTCACAGTATTTACCTGCGATGCCGCCACTTGCACATTTGCCCGGCTTACCGCCGGGCAGAATTGTAAAGGAAGGTGCGACTTGAAGACCAGGACGGCGATAAGGATCGCTTTAGGCGTGCTGCTGGTGTCTTTCGCGCTAAACATGTCGGCCGGAACCGCGCACGGCATCTCGCTGCCGCTCTCATTCCTGCTGCTTCTCATCACGATTCTGGCAGGAGTCGCATTCGACATAATCGGGACCGCCGTCGCGGCGGCTACCGAACCGCCCATTCATGCCGTCGCCTCGAAAAGGATCAAAGGCGGTGCCGAAGCGCTTAGGCTCGTCAGAAACGCCCCGCAGGTCGCAAACTTCTGCAACGACATAGTCGGAGACGTCTGCGGCACCCTGTCAGGAGCGCTGGCAGCAGCCTCGGCCTCAGGGCTTGCCCAGGCTACGGGCTCGAACACGACGGTGGTGCTGGCGACGACTGTGGCGACGGTCGCTATGCTGACTGTGACTCTCAAGTACCTTTCCAAGAATTTCGCGATGAAGGAAGCGGAGCATGTGATACTGCTTGCGGGAAGGGTGATAGCATTCTTCGCAGGCTTGGTTCCGGCCTTCCTGAGGAAAAGGGCGAACGGCAGGAGAAGATGAAATGTCCGGAATCCTTGACCAGGTAAAAGGGCACGAGGATATAAGGGCGCTGACCGACCGGCAGCTTAAGGAGCTAGCTGAGGAAGTCAGGCGCTACATAATAGCCTGCGTCTCGGCAAACGGGGGGCACCTCGCCTCCAACCTGGGCGCGGTGGAGCTCACCCTCGCCCTCCTTGCCGAGTTCGACCCGGAGTCCGACAGGATCGTCTGGGACGTAGGGCACCAGTCCTATACCTACAAGATATTCACAGGAAGGAAGGATGCCCTCCTTAAGGTAAGGTCCGAGGGCGGGCCCTCGGGCTTCCCGTCAAGGAAGGAGAGCCCGGCCGACTGCTTCGGCACGGGCCATGCGTCGACTTCCATATCCGCTGCGCTCGGCATGGCGGCGGCGCGAAGGATGGGGGGAAGGGGCACGGCAGTAGTCGCCGTCATCGGAGACGGCGCACTTACCGGCGGCATGGCTTATGAGGCCATGAACAACGCAGGATTCCTGAAAGAGGACCTAATCGTCATCCTGAACGACAACGCAAGGGCGATTTCGGCGAACACCGGAAGCATAGCCGATTTCCTGAAGAGGGTGAGGTTCTCTCCCTCGCGAAGGAAGTTCGAGGGGGCGTTCAAGCAGCTTCTGGCCTACATCCCGGTCGCGGGAGGGCCCATAAGGCAGGCCGGGCACCTCATCAAGAGGTCATTGAAGGGGCTGCTTCTTCCCAAGATGCTGTTCGAGGAGATGGGCTTCACCTACATCGGCCCGCTTGACGGCCACAATATAAGGCTCATAAGAAGCGCGGTAACAGATGCGAGGAAGCTGGGAGGGCCGGTCCTCATCCACCTCGTGACGAAGAAGGGCAAGGGATACGACCCGGCTGAGCAGGATCCTTGCAGCTATCATGGGACGGGTCCCTTCGACCCAAGCGTAGGCGTCGCGGACAACGGGGCAAAGCCGGGCTTTACAAAGGTGTTCTCGGACAAGCTCATTGAAATCGCATCGCTCGACCCCAGGGTCGCTGCGATAACGGCCGCCATGCCCGACGGCACCGGCCTCGACTGCTTCAAGGAGAGGTTCCCTGACAGGTATTTCGATGTCGGGATTGCCGAAGGGCACGCGCTGACGTTCGCGGCTGGGCTTGCCGCAGAGGGCATGGTTCCGGTGGTGGCCATCTACTCCACCTTCCTTCAAAGGGCATACGACCAGCTCATACACGATATCGCGCTTCAGGGGCTCCACGTGGTGCTTGCCGCCGACAGGGCAGGCATCGTCGGCGAGGACGGGGCGACGCATCAGGGTGCATACGACATCTCAATGGCGGCTTCGGCGCCGGGCCTCACAGTACTTGCCCCCGCGGATGCCTCAGACCTAAGGGCCATGATGGATTGGGCAGTTAGGGACGCGACAGGCCCTGTGCTCATAAGATACGCCAAACAGGCGGCATCAGAAGGAGAGCCGGCCCCGTTTGCGCCGGGATGCTCGAGGATACTCAGAAATGGCAGCGGGCTTGCCATGATAGCCGCAGGCCCCATAGCATATGAGGCTGTGAGGGCGGCAGTGCTTCTTTCGGAGGAGGGCATCGAAGCGACTGTGGTAGATGTCAGGTCGGTGAAGCCACTAGATGAGAGGCTGATCAGGGAGGTCCTGAGTACACATGCCACCGTCATGACAGTGGAGGAGGGCGTTTCCAGAGGAGGCCTCTTCGCGGCGGTTAGCCTGCTGAGAGACGATGCCGGCATGGCGACGGTGGTCCCGTTCGGCCTGCCGGAGGAACCGATACTTCATTCAAGCAGGAAGGGCACACTCCGAAGGCTCGGCATGGACGCGGCCGGCATAGCGGATGCGGCAAGGATCGCCGCAAGGAAGCAAGGTGCGGGCCGATGAGCGCGAAGTCGAGGCTTGATGCGCTTGTATTCGAAAGGGGCCTCTCGGAAAGCAGGGAGGCGGCCAGAAGGCTCATCCAGGCGGGCCTGGTCCAAGTGGGCGGCGAGATGCGGGACAAGCCCGGAGAGCAGGTAAATCCCGATGCTGTGGTCACTGTGACCGGCTCTGCCATCCCTTACGTCTCGCGCGGGGGGCTCAAGCTGGAGAAGGCGATCAGGGAGTTCGGCATCGACTTGACTGGGGCCAAGGCCATGGACATAGGGGCCTCCACCGGAGGCTTCACGGACTGCATGCTGCAGCACGGGGCCGTGAAGGTATATGCTGTGGATGTGGGCTACGGGCAGCTTGCGTGGAAGCTTCGCGAAGACCCCAGGGTCGCCGTGATGGAGCGGACCAACGCAAGGTCCCTGGATCCGGGGGCCTTCGAGGAGGGGATAAGCTTCGCGTCAATAGACGTGGCCTTCATATCCTTTCTTAAGGTGCTGCCGGCAGTGCTCTCCTGCGGTGGCAGCGGGATGCGGGCCGTTGTGCTGGTCAAGCCGCAGTTCGAGGCCGGAAGGGAACTGGTCGGCAAGAAGGGCGTAGTAAGAGACCCTGAGACGCACCGCAAGGTCCTGAGGGCGTCGGTCGAAGGCGCCGTTGCCCTGGGCCTTACGGTAT
>CAZNZD010000081.1:0-6560 GCA_964577435.1 uncultured Clostridia bacterium | reverse complement strand
GTCAAGATGTTCTACGACGCGCTTGAGCTTCTCAACAGGAAGCTCGCTGTCACAAGCTTCAACTTCGACCTTCAATCCGAAGCTGTTATCGATGAGTTAGGTGGCACGACGCTGCAGGATTCTTTGCATTCTGTGTGCAACCTAAGCCTCTTCATCCGTCCGAAGGGGGGTGTCGCAAGTGGCAGTGCCCAGTAAAGAGAAGCCGGCAAGAGATGAGAAGCCGGTGAAGCTGCCCCTCACACCGGCCGAGAGGGCGAAGAAAGCTCTCAGAAACCAGATCATCTTCGTTGTTGTGATACTGATAATCATCTTAGCAGCGCTCTCAGTGGGGTTCATGACTTACATATTGCCCCTTTCTAAGCCAGCTGCAGACGACTCGCTGCTTATCGAAGCAAGGTTCAAGAGACAGCAGAGGATTGGTGACGCACTCAACCTGAGCCTCAAGGAAGCGGAGGACACATCCGGGGACAGGTACGATGCAGCCCTTCAGGCGGCATACATAGGGAGAACGGATCCGTTCGACGACCTTAGGCCAGATCCACTGCCACCCGAGCCTGAATGGCCTGCGATAAGGTATGCGGGAATCATCAGGGCTAGCAACAAGACGTACGCCATCATAGAGATAGGCCAGGAGACATTCAGCGCAAGGCCCGGCGACTTGCTGGTGGGAGACATCGTGGTCGCCAAGATAAACGACAACAAGCTGACGCTTTCCTATAAGGGATTCCAGAAGGAATTCGTCCTGGGGGGTGAGTCCAATTGAAGCCTAGGAAGATAACAGCCATAATAGCCCTGACTTTGGTTATGGCGTTTCTAGCGTTAGGTGCGCGCTCATACGCGGCGAGCTCGCCCGCCAAAGTCAGCCTTGACTTGAAGTTCGCCGAACTTGCGGAGGTGTTCCGCGTCCTTGCCAATGTAAGCGGGGCGAATATCGTGGTAAGCCCCAGCGTATCAGGGAAAGTGACCGTGAAGCTGGTAAGCGTCCCCGTAGAGGAGGCGCTCGACATCATCTGCGCGGTCTCAGACCTTGAGTACATCTACCTCAACGGGACGATAATGGTTGGGCCCAAGGGAAGCGTAAGCACTCTCATGGACAAGGCTGTGGTGGAGAAGCTCGAGCTCATTAACATAGCTCCTTCTGACGCCGCATCCAAGCTCACCTTCGCCGTCCCCGGCATAGCGGCGCAGCCTGACGACAAGGCCGGTACGCTGCTTCTTAGGGGTACGCAGTCAGACATCGCCCTGGCTAAGGCATTCCTTGCCAAGGTTGATACGCCTGTACCCGCCTCCAAAGTGGTGCTTCCAGAGCAAGAGGCCATCGACATCATCCAGCTGGCAAACGCAGAGGCCCAGAGCGTTTATGACGCGGTGAAGGGACTATTAAACGCGACGCTTGCTGTGGATGCAAGGCTCAACTCAATACTTGCGGGAGGTAAGGTATCCGACGTAAAGGCGGCAAGGGGCATAATCGAGAAGCTGGACATCGTGAAGAAGGCAGAAGCGATAGCGATTCAGCCCGTCGAGATAAGGGTGCTGCAGCTGACCAATGCAAAGGCTGCAGATGTAAAGCCCGCTGCCGCACTCATCATAGCTGCGGACAGGATACAGGCAGACGCCAGCAGCAACTCGCTAATAATCAAAGCCACGCCCGAGGAGCACATAAGGATCGCAGAGCTGGTGAAGAACATAGATGCCGCCACTCCCAGGGTAGCCGCGGTGGCAGTCACCCAGGAGAAGCTCGAGATCGTTAACCTCCTCTACGCCAAGGCCGAAGACGTGAAGAAGGCACTGTCAGTAGTCATCCCGGAAAACAAGATCGCCATCGATGCACGGACCAACAAGGTCATGATGCTTCTCGACCCCGCGAAGAGCATGGAAGCCATGGCCCTTATAAAGGAGCTGGATGTAAAGGTAGCCGAAGCTCCGGTGCAGGTCGTCGTAGCCCCTGCCATGAGGCTCGGATACTACAGCCCGAAGTTCGCAAAGGCTACAGATATCGAGTCTGTTGTCAAGCTAGTTGCGACAGATGCTAAGCTTCAGGTGATAGAGTCCAACAACAGCTTGGTGGCCTACGCTACAGAAGCGCAGCATGCCGCAATCGCAGAGGCCGTCAGCAAGCTTGATTCCGAAGCCATGGTCCTTGCCACGACAATCGTGACAAGGGAGGAGACCAGGCTTGAGATAATCGAGCTGAAGTACGCCCAGGCAGCAGACGTCCAGAAGGCGCTGGCCTCCGTCATCGGCCCCGACAAGGCAACCATAGACGGAAGGACCAACAAGCTGATACTCAAGGTCGACCCGTCCGAGCTTGTGCTCGCCCAGTCGATTATAAGCGAGCTTGATGTAAGGCTCGACACAGCGCCGCCGGCGGCAGTAGAAGCCGAGGTGCTGGAAGTGGCCGACCTGAAGTTCGCGAAGGCCTCCGAAGTGAAGCCGGCACTTGAGGCGGCTCTCGGCGCAGGCAAGGTGATGGCCGACGACCGCAGCAACAAGCTCCTGCTGATGCTGGTCCCCTCGAAGAAGGCGCTGGCCATGAGCATAATCTCCGCCATGGATGTTGAGATACCTGTGGAAGCGGCAGTCGAGCCGGTCAAGCCGAACCTCGAGATGATACAGCTCAAGTACGCTGCCGCCGCAGACGTGAAGAAGGTCCTGGACGGCGTCCTTGGCTCAAACAACGTCAACATCGACGAGCGCACCAACAAAGTCATACTGATGGTCACCCCGCAGGGCAAGGCCATGGCGCAGGGGATCATCGACAACCTAGACATAGAGGTCAAGTCCGCCGAGGTGGCGGTGGTCCAGGCGGCACCGGTGCCCGGCCTTGAGGTCGTGCAGATAAGATACGCTTCGGCCTCTTCTGTGAAGCAGGCCCTTACCGCGGTGTTCCCCGCAGAGCGCATAACGGTGGACGACAGGACCAACAAGCTGATACTCAAGGTCACGCCGGACGAGAAGGCCCAGGCGATGGCGATAATTAACGAGGTGGATGTGAAGGTCGAGGCCGCGACGGCAGCGGCACCGGTTGCAGCTGACACGCTTAGCATAGTGCAGCTGAAGTATGCGCCTGCCGCTGAAGTGGGCAAAGCACTCGAAGCCGTTATACCTCCTCAGAAGATCAACGTAGACACGAGGACCAACAAGCTCATCATGAAGGTAGGCGCTGACGATATTGCGCAGGTCAGGCAGATAATATCAGAGCTGGACGTAAGGCTGGAGGACCAGCCCGCCCAGATCGCTGAACCCACCCAGATGGGCTTCTTCCGCATATTCAATGTGAAGCCAAGCGACATAGAAGCATCGGTGAAGGTGGTAGCGGGCACTGCCAAGGTACAGGCCTCCGACATAACCGGAAGCATAACCGCCTGGGGTTCGACTTCAGAGCTCAAGCTGATAGAAAGCCTGATTGCGAAACTCGATATCAAGCCTGAGGCTTCGGAAGAACCGGTTGAGATGGCGGCGGTGGTGGAGACCCTTGAAGTCGTTCAGCTTATGAACGCCTCAGCAGCGGACGTGAAGGCGTCGCTGTCAGTGCTCCTTCCCGACTCGAAGATAGCAATAAACGAGCGCACCAACAAGCTCATGCTCATAGTGACGCCTGAGCTCAAGATGCAGGCAATGAGCGTAGTCGCGGCCCTTGACGTGCCGGTGAACAAGGCTGAGGTGCTGAAGACAGAGCCAGTGAAGCTCGGGTTCTTCCAGATGAAGTTCGCTAGCGCAACGGAGATGGAAGCGCCGATCAAGCTTGTGGCCTCATCAGCGAAGGTGCAGGTGGCCGAGAGGACCAACAGCCTCATAGTCTACGGGACCGAAGCTGAGCTCGCCATAATCGAGCAGGTCATAGAGAAGCTTGACGTCGAGATCAAGAAGGAAGAGGTGGCTGCGACCATAGCCGAGTACAGGACCTATAAGGTGCTGAACGCCTCTCCGACCGAGATATCGAGCGCGCTTACCATACTGATACCGGCAAGCTCCATGGTTCCAGACGACCGCAGCGGCACCTTGATAATCAAGGCCGACGCCGAGACCCAGAGGCTCGCCGCCGAAGTGATAACCACGCTTGACGTAAAGAGCGTCAAGGATGCCGGAGACGTAGTGGAAGCGGACGTCACCAGGGTATACAAGCTCAACTACGCGGCACCGGCCGACATCAAGGCTGCCCTTACGGAGATGACGACGGGCAAGATCGCGATAGACTCGAGGACCTCCTCAGTTATAGTGACGGCCAAGGAGAGCGACCACGCCGGCATACTTGACGTGATCGAGCACCTCGACCAGGAGCTCTCGCAGGTGTTCTTCGAGGCAAGCCTGTATGAGCTCTCGGACGATGCCACAAAGAGGCTCGGCATCGACTGGACGGTAAACAAGCTGGTGTTCGGATACAATACCCTTTCGCAGCTGGCGACAGTAGCCCTCGACTTCGACAACAAGATATCCGCCCTTGCCGACGAGGGCAAGGCGAAGCTCATCTCAAAACAGCACACCTTCACGGTGGACGGAAAGATGGGCAGGATGCTCATCGGCGACCGCATACCCGTGATAGTGCAGAGGGTCGAGGAGGGTCAGGTCGTCAACTCGGTGGAGTACATCAACGCAGGCATCGAGCTGTCGATCACTCCGAAGGTGAGCTATGACGGAAGCATCACGGCCGAGGTGAAGCCGGTGATCAGCTCCATCGTAGGATGGACGCCGCAGAACTACCCGCAGATAAGGACAAGGGAGCTTGAGACGATCGTCAACGTCAAGAACGGCGAGTCTGCAATAATCGGCGGCCTCTTCAGCCAGGAGGAGATAGAGACCATCACCAAGGTGCCGATACTCGGCGACATCCCTCTGATAAAGGAGCTGTTCACGAAGAGGGGCACCGACGTGAAGGATCAGGAGATAATCATCGTGATCACCGCCTGGACGATCAAGCCGGGGCAGAAGACCAGCCTCGAAAACGGGGTGGTCGAGATCAAAGGACCTGTACTCTAAGAGCAAAGGCCAGTAAAGGTGGCCCTCATCGACGGGGGCCACCTACTTTTTGGAGGTCATAGGACATGAGGTCGCTCGAACTGCAAAGAAGGCTGGACGGGCTTGGCGTAGACGGGATGCTGGTTACGAAGGCGCAGAACAGGCTCTACCTTAGCGGCTTCACAGGTTCTGCAGGCGCGCTCGTCATCACGAAGGCCGGCATGGCGCTTATTACGGACTTCAGGTACACGGAGCAGGCAACAGCTCAGGCTAAGGGCTTCACGGTCATAACACACGGCGCGGGCGGATACTTCAAGCAGGCGATGGAGGAGGCCCGGAAGCTGGGGGCTAAGAGGCTCGGCTTCGAGGCGGCCGACATGAGCGTCGAGGAATTCCACTACTTCCAGTCTGCGGCGGAGGGCATCGAGCTCGTCGCGGTGAAGGGCGCCGTGGAGCAGATGCGTGCCATAAAGGACGCTTCCGAGCTGGACAAGCTCAGGAAGGCATGCGCGATGACCGACAGGCTGTTCGACTTCGTGCTCGGCTTCATCAAGCCGGGGATGCGCGAGGAGGAGCTTGCCACCGAGATGGACATCTGGATGATAAGGCACGGCATGAGCTCATCCTTCGGGACTATAATCGCATCCGGGCACAGAGGGGCGCTCCCGCACGGAAGGGCATCCTCCAAGGTGATGGAGAAGGGCGAGCTTGTGACCATGGACTTCGGAGGATTCCTGGATGGCTACACCTCGGACATGACGAGGACGGTATGTCTGGGCAAGGCCGACGCGAAGCAGAAGGAGATCTACTCCATAGTGCTCGAGGCGCAGGTTGCCGGAGTGAACGCGGCAAGGGCAGGCTTAAAGGGCAGGGAAGTGGACAGCGTATCGCGCCAGGTGATAGAATCTAAAGGATATGGGCAGTACTTCGGACACGGGCTTGGCCATGGCGTAGGTCTTGAGGTCCACGAAGAGCCCCGTTTCTCGGTTACCGACGTAAACGAGATCGTACCGGGCATGGTGCTTTCGGTGGAGCCGGGCATATACCTGCCGGGCTGGGGCGGAGTCAGGATCGAAGACCTCGTGGCAATCACAAAAGGCGAAGCGGAAGTCCTTTACAGGGCCCCGAAGAACTTAATCGAGCTATAGATCGGGAGGGTATGGCAATGGTATCCACTAACGACCTCAGGACGGGACTTACAGTCGAATGGGACGGCAGCATCTGGACGGTAATCGACTTCCAGCACGTCAAACCCGGCAAGGGAGCGGCGTTTGTCAGGGTGAAGCTTCGCAACATCATCACCGGCGCGACCATTGAGAACGCATTCAACGCAGGCGAGAAGCTCTCGCGTGCGCAGATCGACTTCAGGAAGATGCAGTACCTGTACGAAAGCGACGGGCAGTACATGTTCATGGACCAGGACAACTTCGAGCAGATCGGCCTCACCAAGGAAGTCCTTGGAGATTCCCTGAAGTACCTCAAGGAGAACATGGAGATCGGAGTCCAGATGTACCAGGGCAAGGTAGTAGGCATAGAGATTCCAAACTTCGTGGAGCTGGTAATAATCGAATCCGACCCCGGTTTGAAGGGCATCACCGCCTCCG
>CAZNZD010000080.1:0-6735 GCA_964577435.1 uncultured Clostridia bacterium | reverse complement strand
ACGACCCACAGAAGCACAATATAATATCTAACGCATCATGCACGACCAACTGCCTCGGCCCCGTGGCCAAGGTGCTCCTCGACAGCTTCGGCATCAAGAGGGGCCTCATGACGACCGTGCACTCCTACACGAACGATCAGAGGATACTTGACCTTGCCCATAAGGACCTGAGGCGCGCCAGGGCGGCAGCCCAGTCGATGATCCCTTCGACTACAGGGGCCGCCAAGGCCATTGGCCTGGTCATACCCGAGCTTAAGGGCAAGATGAATGGTTATGCGATGAGGGTCCCGACCCCCAATGTGTCTGTAGTGGACCTGGTCTGTGACCTTGAGAGGAAGGTAACTGCCGAGGAAGTGAACGCAGCCTTGAAGGCCGCTTCAGAGGGAAGCATGAAGGGGATACTCGGCTACACCGAGGAGCCCCTGGTATCCATAGACTTCAACGGCGACGCCCGCTCATCGATAGTCGACGCGCAGAACACCATGGTCGTAGACGGGGACATGGTCAAGGTGCTCTCCTGGTACGACAACGAATGGGGTTATTCCAACAGGGTTGTGGACCTCGCCAGGTTCATAGCAGACAGGATGTAGGAAGGCGGGTGCCGGGATGGCTAAGAAGAACATCAACGATGTAGACGCCAAGGGAAGAAGAGTGCTCGTAAGGGCGGACTTCAACGTCCCGCAGGACTCCACTGGGGCCATCACGGACGACGGGCGCATAAGGGAAGCCCTGCCCACCATCAAGAAGCTCATCGGCGATGGTGCCAAGGTCATACTATGCTCACATCTGGGAAGGCCCAACGGCGAGAGGAATATGAAGTACACGCTTAAGCCGGTCGCCGAAAGGCTATCCCAGCTCCTGGGCTTTGAAGTGAGGCTTCTCGGCGACTGCGTGGGCTCAGAGGTCGAAACCGAGGTCGGAGCCCTCAAGCCGGGGCAGGCAGTGCTCCTGGAGAACGTAAGGTTCTACAAGCAGGAGGAGGAGAACGACCCCGTCTTCGCAGAGAGGCTGGCAAAGCTTGCGGACATCTTCGTGATGGACGCATTCGGCACCGCTCACAGGGCCCATGCCTCCACAGAGGGAGTGTCAAGGTTGATCCCGGCAGTGGCCGGCCTTCTTGTCGAAAAGGAGCTAAGGATTATGGGCGGGGCGCTGTCGGACCCGAAGAGGCCGTTCGTGGCCGTGCTTGGCGGCGCCAAGGTCAAGGACAAGCTTGCAGTAATCGAGAATCTCCTCGAGAAAGTGGATTCGCTCATCATAGGCGGCGGCATGAGCTACACCTTCCTTAAGGCACAGGGCCATTCGATTGGAAAGTCGCTCCTTGATGCCGAAAGGCTCGAATACTGCAAAGGGATAATCGAGAAGGCGAAGGGAAGGTCGGTAAGGCTGCTTCTTCCCGTGGACCATATCTGCTCGCCTGATATAACAGGCGCGGGCGGCTCGTTGCAAGTAGATTCGGTCGACATCCCCGAAGGTCTCATAGGCGTGGACATCGGCCCCAGGACGGCGGCAGCCTTCGCGGCGGAGATATCCAGCGCGGCGACTGTGGTGTGGAACGGACCGATGGGGGTCTTCGAGGTCAAGGACTTCAGCGCAGGCACCTTCGCGGTGGCGAAGGCGCTGGCGGAATCGAAGGCGACTAGCATCGTCGGAGGCGGCGATTCAGCCGCAGCTGTCGAGAAGCTGGGCTTCGCCGACAAGGTGACGCATGTGTCGACAGGCGGCGGGGCATCGCTCGAGTTCCTGGAAGGAAGGACGCTTCCGGGGATAGCCGCATTAAGGGACAAGTAGACGGAGGAAAAGGATGCGCAGAAGGATAATCGCCGGCAACTGGAAGATGAACAAGGGAGTGGAAGCATCGGAGGCCCTTGCGAAGGACATGGCTCAGAGGGTTTCCGGGTTCACGGGCAAGGTCGATATAGTCTTCTGCCCTACATTCCTCTCGCTTGGCAAAGTGGCGGAGGCGGTCAAAGGCAGCGGCATCGGAGTCGGAGCCCAGGACTGCTATTACGAGAACGAGGGCGCGTTCACCGGCGAGGTGAACCCGGCGCTGATCAAGGATGCAGGAGCAAGCTACTGCATCATCGGCCACTCCGAGAGGCGGACGCTCCTCGGTGAGACCGACAGGGCAGTTAACCTCAAGGCCAAGGCGGTCCTGAAGTCTGGGCTGACACCGATAATCTGCGTCGGCGAGACCCTTGAGGAGAAGCAGGCCGAAGATACTATCGGCGTCGTCTCCGGACAGGTCATGCGCGCTCTGGCGGGCATAACGGCAGACAATGCGGCCAAGTGCGTGATTGCCTATGAGCCTGTATGGGCGATAGGCACAGGGCTCAATGCTACAGCCCAGACGGCCCAGCTGGTCTCAGCGGCCATAAGGGCTACTGTAAGGGCATCGCACGGCGACAAGGCGGCAAGCCTTGTAAGGATACAGTACGGAGGCTCGGTGAAGGGAGACAACATCGAAAGCTTCATGGCCGAGCCGGACATAGACGGGGCGCTGGTTGGCGGAGCGAGCCTTAAGCCCGACGATTTCCAAAGGATAGTGGCAGCTTCCGCCAAGTAAGATCCGAAATTTGAAGGAGGGACCCTCATCAGGAGGGCGTGAGAAGAATGGCGACGATAATTGACGTATTTGCAAGGGAGATACTCGACTCCAGGGGAAACCCGACTATCGAGGTGGAAGTAGTCCTGGATGACGGCACCTATGAGAAGGCGGCCGTACCCTCAGGCGCATCAACTGGCGCGCACGAGGCGATAGAGCTCAGAGACGGAGATAAGGCGAGGTACAACGGCAAGGGAGTGCTAAACGCCGTAGACAACGTGAACGACATTATCGCCGACGCGATAATCGGCATGGACCCGACAGAGCAGGTGGCCATCGACAATACAATGATTGAGCTGGACGGGACACCCAACAAGTCCAAACTAGGGGCGAACGCCATTCTGGGAGTGTCACTTGCAGTCGCCAGGGCCGCGGCCACTTCGGCCGGCATCCCGCTGTTCCAGTACATAGGCGGATCGAACGCGAAGGTCCTGCCGGTGCCGATGATGAACATACTAAACGGCGGCAAGCACGCGGACAACAACGTGGACATACAGGAGTTCATGATCATGCCGGTAGGGGCATGCTGCTTTGCTGAGGCCCTCAGGATGGGCGCCGAGGTGTTCCATGCTTTGAAGTCCGTGCTTAAGTCGAAGGGCCTTGCGACCGGAGTGGGCGACGAGGGCGGCTTCGCACCGGACCTCGCCTCAAACGAAGATGCGCTGAAGCTCATAATACAGGCGATAGAGAAGGCCGGCTACAAGCCCGGCACCGATGTAGTGCTCGCTTTGGACCCTGCCTCCACCGAGTTCTTCGAAGACGGGCTCTACAAGCTGACAGGAGAGGGCAAGGAGTTCACCCCCGCCCAGATGGTAGAGTATTACAAGGGCCTCTGCGAGAGATATCCCATAATGTCCATCGAGGACGGCTTCGCAGAGGACGACTGGGATGGCTGGAAGCTTGCGACCGATGTGCTGGGAAAGACAGTGCAGCTTGTAGGCGACGACCTTTTCGTAACCAACGTCGAGAGGGTAAGAAAGGGCATCGAGCTTGGAGTAGCCAACTCAGTGCTGATCAAGGTGAACCAGATAGGCACTCTTACGGAGACCCTGGATGCCATCGAGACGGCCAAGAGGGCGGGATACACCGCGGTGATCTCCCACAGAAGCGGCGAGACCGAGGATACGACCATCGCCGACATCGCGGTTGCGGTGAACGCAGGCTTCATCAAGACCGGCGCCCCCTCAAGGTCGGAGCGCGTCGCTAAGTACAACCAGCTCATGAGGATAGAGGAGCTTCTTGGGGATGCTTCCGAGTTTCCCGGCAAGCAGGCCTTCTATTCGATAAGAAAGCACTGATGGAACTGAAGCCGAAGGACGGGGCGATACCCGTCGCGGACGAAAAGGCGGCGCTGGCCGGCACGAAGCCCATGCCGGCGCCGGTTTCTGTTATCCTGAGGGCCAATACCAGGTACAGGATGCTGGTCACCGACCTTGACAACACCCTTCTGGACGAGGAGAAGAGGGCATCGGCGGAGGACGTTGCAGCGATTAGAAGGCTAACTGACGCGGGCTTCCTTTTCACTTTCGCTACGGGAAGGGGTCCGGGTTCGACAGGCAGGTACTTCACCGAGCTAGGCGCGAATGTCCCTGCGATAATATTCAACGGTGCCAGGATAATGGACTTCGCTTCCGGCAGGATGCTTTTCAATGCCACTTTGAAGAGGGAGCCGGCGATAAGGGCGATTAAGCACGCCAAGTCCTTGGGCCTTTCCACGATCGCCTTCGGCGCCGAAAGCTGCCTTACTGAGAAGGCCGATTACTGGAAGGGCTATTACGAGAAGGCCACAGGTGCGGAGTGCCTGCTGGTGGAGGACCTTGCCGAGCATTCTGCGGCGCTTCCGTCCGGCATGGAGCTGACGAAGCTCATACTCTTCTCCGAACCTGAAAAAAGAGATGAGATAGTGGATGAGTTCACCAGGGCATTTCCCGAATTCCACACGGTGGGCACGACGCCAAACTACACGGAGATACTCCCCTTCGGCATATCGAAGGGCTTCGCGCTGGAGAAGCTGGCCAGATACCTGGGAGTGGAGATGGGCACCATCGTGGCAGTCGGGGACGCCCCCAACGATATAGAGATGATAGAGTGCTCGGGGCTAGGTGCTGCCGTGGCCAATGCCGACGCCGTCGTTAAGGAATGTGCCGACATAACAGTGAAGCAGGTCGGCAAAGGAGGCATCGCCGAGCTCATTTCTATAGCTTTCGGGCTTTGATGCCTTGCAATGGTTGAAATCAGTTGCTAAAATGAAGTTTGTATAAAATAGTTAGGGGGGCATCCCGGTGGAGATACTCAAGACAGTGCTGATAGTTGTGCAGTTCCTGCTAGCGATAGGCCTTATCGCGATAGTCATCCTTCAGCCCGCAAAGGGCGAGGGCCTCGGTTCGATCGGCGGAGGGTCCAAGCTCTTCTTCAGCAAGAGCAAGGGCTTCGAGGCGGTTCTCGAGAAGGCGACTACATGGGTCGCGATAGCCTTCATGGTTACATCCTTCCTTTTCATCTTCACGAAGTAGGGAAGGGCCTGACAACGTAGGAATTCGCCTCGCAGCCCTTGCGAGGCTTTTTCATCTGATTCCGGAGGGAGCATGGGTGAGATGGACAGGCAGACCGCTATGGCTTTGCTGAGAAGGAACGTGAAAAGCAATAACCTTATGAATCACATGCTGGCTACGGAGTTCATCATGAGGTCCCTTGCTGAGAGGTTCGGAGAGGACCCCGACAGGTGGGGAATCGCTGGGCTCCTTCACGACATAGACTACGATACGACGGCTGACGACATGAACAGGCACAGTAGGGTCGGTTCGGAGATGCTGATGGCAGAGGGCCTTGATCAGGAGATATGCCATGCGGTGCTTGCGCACAACGGGGCACACGGAGAGCCCAGGGAAAGCCTCATGGACAAGGCTCTTCATGCAGTCGACCCTTTGACCGGCCTTATTGTCGCGACGGCGCTTGTGATGCCGGGAAAGAAGCTGGCATCTGTTACCGCTGAGAAGGTCGCAAACAGGTACAGGGAGAAGGCTTTCGCCAAGGGGGCGAACCGCGAGCAGATATCAAGATGCTCAGAGCTGGGGATGAGCCTTGAGGACTTCATCGGGACCGGGCTTCTGGCGATGCAGCTGAGGGCAGCTGAGATAGGATTGTAGGGGATAGGTAATGAACGGCCAGGAAACCGAGATCAAGGTATTGGCGACGAACAGGAAAGCCCATAGGAACTACTCCATCCTGGAGACCTATGAGGCCGGCGTCGCACTGACCGGCACCGAGATACAGAGCTTGAGGCGCGGAAGGGTCAACATAGCCGACGCATGGGTCGAGATAAGGCAAGGAGAGGCATACCTGCTGGATTCGCACATCTCAGAGTGGGAGTTCGGCAACATCTTCAACCACGAGCCAAGGCGACAGCGGAAACTCCTGCTGCATAAGGCCGAGATACGGAAGCTTGACCAGAAGGTCAGGGAAAGGGGCTTCACCATTACCGCCCTTAAGGTATACTTATCCAGGGGAAAGGCTAAGGTGGAGATCGGCCTCGGAAAAGGCAAGACGGGCCTGGACAAGCGCGACGACATAAAGGAGCGCGACATCAAGAGGTCCCTAGACTCCGCCAGGAAGGGCGGAAGCAAGGGAGATTCGGACTGGTAAAAATCGTTTATAAAGATGTGGGGGGCGATACGGTTTCGACGGGGAGTGCCGTGACAGTCTAAGCGAGCCGAGTTGTCCGATTACTCGTTAATCAAGCGGAAAAACAACAAACGACAACAACTACGCTTACGCTGCTTAATTAAGTAGCCGTCCGAAGCGGTCCCATCCCGGAGGGCCGCAAGGGCGCCAAATAAACCGGGGATGCTCCCGCTGCAATTCTCGGAGCTGCGGGAAAAGATCATCGAGATAGCCGAAGGGAAGCCGGCCGAAGGGCGTCCCGGAGGCGAAACTTAAACCGTCGGCTACGCTCGTAGAAGGGGCTGAAGTGGTCTTTTCGGACCCGGGTTCGACTCCCGGCGCCTCCACCAGTTTAATATGTGCAGATGAAGGGAAGCAGGGCACGCTTCCCTTCGCACATCTCGCGCTTCTCCTACTATTCTAAGCCTGCTGCTGAAGGATGACATTTTCCCTGATGAGTTACACCATGA
>CAZNZD010000079.1:0-6810 GCA_964577435.1 uncultured Clostridia bacterium | reverse complement strand
CGTCTCGAAAAGGATCTCTGCGAGAGGTTGCCTGTTCTTTATGTTCACCGTGTTCCTTGCCAGGCGCCCCAGGTAGACCACCTGCTCTGCCAGGTCCATCTTCCTTTCTAGGTCGGTGTCTACGGCTTCATCGTCCTTCTCCGGGTAATCGCAGAGGTGCACGCTCTCCTTTGCCTCGCTTCCGTCAAGTGAAAGCACAAGGTTTCCGTAGATCTCCTCAGCCAGGAATGGCGTAAACGGTGCGGTAAGCTTGGCAAGCTGAACGAGGACCTCGTATAGGGTGGCAAAGGCCGCCTCCTTATCCAAAGTCCAATCCGATCCCCAGTAACGCCTCCTCGACCGCCTTACATACCAGTTGGACAGCTCATCGACGAAGGCCTCCAGCATCTTGCCGGCATCCGTTATGTCGAACACGTCCATGCTCTTCCTTACCTCACCAGTGAGGTTGTTGAGCTTGGATACTATCCAGCGGTCTATCTCCGGCCTGTCCTTCAGGGCTACCCTGTGCTCTGAGGGCTTGTAGTCGTCTATGTTGGCATAGAGCACGAAGAACGAGTAGACGTTCCAAAGTGTGCCCATGTACTTCCTTATGGCGTCAGTTATTCCCTCCTCGTAGAACCTGGTGGGGTTCCACGGCGGATTGGTGGTATATAGGTACCACCTCATCGCATCGGCGCCCTGCTTGTCCAGTATCCTCCAGGTATCCACTACGTTACCCTTGCTCTTGGACATCTTCTGCCCGTTCTCATCCAGCACGAGCCCCATGACTACGCAGTTTTTGAAAGGCTCCTTGTCGAACAGCAGCGTCGATATCGCGACAAGAGTGTAGAACCATCCTCTGGTCTGGTCTATTGCCTCGGTTATAAAGTCCGCCGGGAAGCCCTTCTCGAACACATCCCTGTTCTCGAAGGGGTAGTGCCACTGGGCAAACGGCATGGAGCCGGAATCGAACCAGCAATCCATGACCTCCGGAGTCCTCCTGGCTGTCCCTCCGCACTCCGGGCACCTGAGCCTGACAGAATCTATATAGGGCCTGTGCAGCTCGGGTAGGTTCACTTCCCCTATCGCCATATCCATAAGCTGCTGCTTGCTGCCTATGGCTATCTGCTCTCCGCAGGACTCGCATATCCATATGGGAAGCGGGGTTCCCCAATACCTCTCCCTCGATACGGCCCAGTCGATGACGTTTTCGAGGAAGTTGCCGAACCTCCCCTGCTTTATATGCTCGGGGAACCAGTTGATGTTGGCGTTGTTGGCTACGAGCTTTTCCCTCAGCTTCGACATCTCTATGAACCAGGACGCGCGGGCGTAATACAGAAGAGGTGTATCGCATCTCCAGCAGAATGGGTAGCTGTGCAGGTACTCCTCCTGCTTGAATAGGAGCCCTCTTCCGTCAAGGTCCTCCATAATTCCCGCGTCCGCATCCTTCACGAACAGGCCCTTCCATGGAGTGACATTCTCGTCGAACCTCCCCTGAAGGTCCACTACCTGTATTACAGGCAGGTCGTTCTCCTTGCCTACTTTGCTGTCATCCTCTCCGAAGGCGGGTGCTATGTGCACTATGCCGGTGCCGTCAGTCAGCGTGACGAAGTCGCCTGCAACCACCCTGAATGCAGGTTTGTCTACCTTCACGAAGCTGTAGAGGGGCTCGTAGAGCTTGCCGACAAGGTTTGCCCCCTTCACCTTCCTCGAAACCTCGCACTCTCCTAATCCCAGCTTCTCCGTGAGCTCTGATGCAAGTACAAGGGTCCCCTCGTCCGTCTTCACGTATGAGTAATCGGCGTCGCTTGATACCGCCACAGCAACGTTCGAGGGCAGCGTCCAGGGAGTTGTCGTCCAGACAAGGAAGAATGTCTCCGAATCCTCGGCCATCCTGAACTTCACGTATATGGAGGTGTCCTTCACGTCCCTGTAACCTTGAGCAACCTCGTGGCTTGAAAGTGCGGTCCCGCACCTGGGGCAGTAAGGAACCACCTTATGACCTTTGTAGATCAGGCCCTTGTCGAATATCGTCTTCACGGCCCACCAGACCGATTCTATATATGTATCGTGATAGGTCACATAAGGATCGTCCATGTCGACCCAGAAACCTATCCTCTCGGTGATGTCGGTCCAATCCTTAAGGTATTTCCAGACGCTCTCCTTGCACTTGGCTATGAACTTCTCGACTCCGTACTCCTCTATCTGTGGCTTTCCGCTTATGCCGAGCTGCTTTTCGACTTCCAGCTCCACAGGAAGCCCATGGGTGTCCCAGCCTGCCTTCCTGTTGACCAGGTACCCCTCCATCGTTTTGTATCTGAGGATTACGTCCTTGATGGCCCGCGTCAGAACATGGCCGGGGTGCGGCTTGCCATTTGCCGTAGGAGGTCCTTCGTAGAACACGAAGGGTTTGCTTCCCTGCCTGTTCGAGATGCTCTTCTCGAATACTGCGCTCTCCTTCCAGAACTCAAGGACCCTCTTCTCAACCGCCGGGAAGTTAACTTCCGGACTTACTTTCCTGAACATCTGATATACCTCCGTAGGAGTATAGAAAAACCCGTCCTTATGGGACGGGATGACCCGCGTTACCACCCATTTTAGCCCGTGAGGGCTCTCTCTGAGGGCACAATCATGCCCCTTCCCGTAACGGGGGAACCGGCACGGCTTACTGTGAATTCAGCCTGCTGCTCAAGGGAGATTTTCCTGCCTTTGTCCATGCGGTCTTCCACCGTCTCCCGCTCGCTGTATGGCATATTTGCAGTACTCGTCCCTGTCCACGCATTTCTTCCATTTATTTAACTACAAGCATCCAAATCAGTCAAGAACAAGAGCACTCGCCGCTTGTGATGATGGCTGCCTCCCCTGTTACGCACGCTATCTCGGCATAGTCCTCCAGGATTACGTTCGATACGCCTCGGCTGCTTCCTGAAACCATGTCCTCGCCGTGCAGCTCGTATTTCATGCCCTTGGTCCTTACTCCGCAGAGTATCTCGGAGAGCGGGATCAGGGAGACCGGGCAGCCCGCCTTGCCTTCGAAGCTGCAGTGATACTCATGCGTGAGGACCTCTATGCTGCTTGTCTTGCCGACTAGCGATACTCTCATGCCCATGCAGGCATACCTTCTAAGCAGCAGTATGTTCGTCATCTCATGGTCGATCCTGCCGCCCAGGGCGCCGTATACATAGCACCTTTTAATCCCTGAACGGAAAGTCATCTTCAGGGCGATGTCCAGGTCGGTCTCGTCTTTCTCCTGGGGGAACTCGACTATCCTTACTCCCTCAGCCCTTGCCCTCTCAACTAGGGAAGGCGCTGCGGAATCGAAATCACCTACCGCAAGGTCAGGCTTCATGCCCGCCCTGTAGCAGTACTCCAAGCCCCCGTCAGCGCAGACTATCATGCCGGCCGCCCCTTTGATCTCCTCGGAGGGCATGGTCAGCTCCTCCTCGCATCCTGCGAAAAGCACAGCTGTCTTATCGGAGTTGCACAACAAATCGACCACCTCTTGTAAAGGGGGCAGCTTCTTCGCTGCCCCCGGTGTCTCTTATTGCCACTTGCCCTTCATCACATGGCCGCGGATTTCAGTCCTGCTGCTCATGGAGATTATCTCGCACTGCTTCTTCGCATTCTTGAAAAGGGCCACGCATGGCGGGTCCAGGTCGTCTTCGATTCCCATCTCGGCAATCGAGATTGCCTTCTCCATCAGGTGGATCAGCTGGATGTGAAGGTCATTGGTGTATCTGGACCTCTCGATAAGCTGTGCTTCAGCTTCGGTAAGCTTTGTGAACTGCTCCTTGGGGGCTCCGCACTTGGGGCACTTGTCAGGAGCCTCGTCCCCTTCGTGTATGTAGCCGCATACTCCGCAACGGTACATTTCTTACCCTCCTGTGTCTTAGTAGTTCTCGCAGAGCACCTCATAGTACGAGCGCGGATGCGCGCATGCCGGGCACTTGTCCGGCGCTTCCGTGCCGTAGTGCAGGTATCCGCAGTTACGGCACTTCCAGAAGACGGGCTTGTCCTTCTTGAAGACGTTGCTGTCCTCTATGTTCTTCAGAAGCTTCAGGTATCTCTTCTCATGAGCTTCCTCAACTTCGCCTATCTCAGTGAATACTGCCGCTATCTCGTCGTACCCTTCCTCCTTGGCCACTTTGGCAAAATCAGGGTACATCTTAGTATGCTCGTAATTCTCTCCCTCGGCCGCATGCTTCAGGTTGTCGGTTGTGCATCCTATGAGGCCAAGGAACTTCGCGAATCTCTTCGCGTGCTCCATCTCGTTGTCCGCGGTCTCAAGGAAGAAGCCCATTATCTGCTCGTAGCCTTCCTTCTTGGCAGCAGCGGCCCAGTAAGTGTACTTGTTCCTCGCCTGGCTTTCGCCGGCGAACGCCGCCATGAGGTTCTGGTATGTCCTGCTATCCTCGAACTTGCCCATCTTTCTCCTCCTAAGCTGATTACTCCTCCGGACTGAAACTATCTTTTCCGACTCCGCAATCGGGGCACACCCAATCCTCGGGAAGCGCCTCGAAAGGTGTTCCTGGCTTCACACCCTGGCTGGCATCGCCCTTTGCAGGATCGTACACATAACCGCAGATGTCGCATACCCATCTCTTCATACGCCTAACCTCCTTGTCTTATTATTAGCCGATATTGAATGCAAGCGGACCTGTAAGCCGAGTTCTGTCGTGGATGGCGATCCATCTTGGCGCAGCGTCGCCGCCGCGCTCCAGCGATCGACCCGAGGGAAAGGCGGGCAGCCCTATGCCCCTCCTATTCGATCTTTCTCCGGGTGGGGTTTGCCAAGCCGCACAGTTGCCTGTGCGCTGGTGCGCTCTTACCGCACCGTTTCATCCTTGCCTTTTCAGGCGGTCTGTTTTCTGTTGCACTTTCCTTAAGGTCACCCTCACCGGGCGTTACCCGGCACCCTGCCCTGTGGAGCTCGGACTTTCCTCAGGCTATATAGCCCGCGGCCACCCAGTCCGCTTGCAAAGCTCTTAAACCTTAGCTTCTTGTCGCGCCTAGAAGGTCCTTGTAAGTCTCTGGGTCCATGCTGATGTCAGCCTTCTTGCCCTGGACATCGGTCCCAAGCTTCTTCGCGCACTCTATGCACCTGTGGGTTCCAGGCAAAGCCTCAAGCCTCTCCTTAGGGATGAACCGGCCGCAAGTGTCGCAACGTACCCTCTTCATAGTCACACCTTCGAAGCCTTTCGAACTGAGATTATGTCTTACCATGCTAATATTCTATATGTTTTCGTGAATTCCTTCAAAGTTGTAGCAGCCTTAATATATGACGAAAGGCGGGCCTTAAAAAGCTCCGCCTGTCATTCTCATATGGTGGGCCCACTTGGGATCGAACCAAGGACCAATCGGTTATGAGCCGACCGCTCTACCGCTGAGCTATGGGCCCACCGACAATTATAAAGCCCTGATGTTGTTTCGTCAAAGGGAAATATGGGGTTGATTAGCTAGATGACGAGGGCAACCATATGACGAACTTGCTGCCCTTGCCCTTTTCGCTTTCAGCCCTCACCGTACCGCCGTGCGCTTCGACTATGCTTCTCACCAAAGACAGTCCGATTCCCATCCCGCCGCTTGCCCTGTTCCTTGATTCATCCGCCCTGTAGAGCCTGTCGAACACGTGCGGAAGGTCCTTGGAATCGATTCCTGTGCCGCTGTCCTCAACTGCTATCTCATAGCCTGACTCCCTCGAAGAGATAGAAACTGAAACCCTGCCTCCGGCATCAGTGTACCGTAAGGAGTTGCTGAGTAGGTTCTCCACCGCCCTTCTCACCTTGTCGCAGTCAAGCATCATCCTGGCTTCACTGCTGCACATCTCCAGAGTCAGAGCCACACCCTTAGCCGCAAAAAGGGGTTTCATCGCCTCGACTGCGGAACCGACCGTCGAGCTTATGCTGCATTCCTTCCTTTCTATGGAATCCAGCCCGCTTTCGATCCTGCTTACCCTCTCTAGCATCAAAACCATGTCGGACAGCCTGTCAAGCTCCGATATGCTTGCTGACAGGCCCTCGATGTCCAGCGGCAGCACGCCGTCGCTCATTGCCTCCAACCGCGCCTTGGCTATAGTGAGCGGGGTCTTAAGCTCATGGGCCGCATCCTCGGCCATGCGCTTTCGCATGTAGTCCTGCCTGCCCATCTCGCCGGCAAGCTCGTTCATTCCGTTGTATAACTGGGAGATCTCCCTTGTGCTGTCCTTATTGCCTATCCTTCCCGCATAGTCCCCCTTTCCCAGGGACTGCGCGAAAGAGAGCACCCTGAATATCGGCCTGCTGATGCTATCCGCGAAAGCGATGCCCAAGAGCATCGCAATTGCAGCTATCGTAAACCCTGAGGCTAAGAGAAACCTGTTGATCCGCTCCAAGAACTCCGTATCCGCCTCTGTCAGGAAGATGTTCTGGTAGCTTACTTCGGCTGTTCCGACCTGCTTGCCGCCCTTAAGCACAGGCAACGACTCATTGGTAAGGTAAGGGCTCCGACCCATCATACGGCCCATTCCCATCCTGCCCATGCCCTGACCTGAAAGTACAAGGTTTCCGCTTGCATCATATAGGACCAGGTTCATCCCGATTTCGGAGGCGGCCGAGTACATCTTCGCCAGCTGCGGGAAATCCCACCCCTCTCCGTCTGTGTAGGCCTCTGAGAGCCCGGATAATATGCCCTCCCTCTCCTGCCTTATCCTGCGCTCGAGGTAGTCCCCGAAGGTGTCCTTCACTGTGTAGTCGATGCCAAAGTACGTCACTGAGAGCGTGACTGCGATAAGAAGGGCGTATACGAATGCGACCTTGGTCCTCAATCCCAGTTTCAAATGTAATTCCCGCCTAT
>CAZNZD010000078.1:0-7209 GCA_964577435.1 uncultured Clostridia bacterium | reverse complement strand
CTTGCCCGCCCCGTTCGGTCCCAAAAAGCCGTATATCTCCCCGGCCTTCACCTCTAGGTTAAGCCCGTCCACGGCCTTGACCTTGTTCTTGCTGTAGCTCTTAGACAGACCCTTTATGCTGAGCAATTCGGATTCCACCCTTCATATGTGAAAGTTTCATAAAACCAGCCATATTTTAATCCAAACCTTCACATATGTCGAACTATATCGCAGGTGGGCCTGCTTCTGCCCGGCAGGAACAATCTGCCAATCGCGGCGTCATTATCAGCGGAAAGGTGCCATAAGGGGATTTTTCGAGCATCCGTTGGAAGGATTATCAAGTATTGCGAAGAAAATACCTTATGGTATCTTTATTATTAGGATAGTGTCGCAAATCCCAATTATCGAAGGAGGAATATAATGAAGAGAGCACTGCTTATCGGACTCGCGGTAATCATGTCATTGTCCTTGGTCGCAATGGCGAAGACCGACCTGTCTCTCGGAACCGGCGGCGTCGCGGGCACCTACTTCCCGCTCGGCGGCGTGATTGCGGGCGTACTCAACAAGTACAACACCGACATCAACATGAACGCCGTCTCCACCGGAGCGTCGATCGCCAACCTCAACGGCATCAAGGCCGGCGACTATGACCTCGCGATCGTCCAGAACGACACAGCGTACTTCATGTACAACGGAACCGAGGGAAGCCAGTTCGCCGGAGCCGCCTACAAGGGCATCGGCGCCATCAGCAACCTCTATCCGGAGCCCCTTCAGATCGTAGTCAGGGCTGACTCCGACATAAAGACCTTCGCCGACCTCAAGGGCAAGAGGGTCTCCGTCGGCGACCTCGGCTCCGGCACGGAAGTCAACGCCGGCCAGCTGTTCGCAGTCTACGGCATGGACTACAAGAAGGACACCAAGTACGAGTACAGCAGCTTCGCGCAGGCCTCGGCAAAGTTCAAGGACGGCGGGCTTGACGCCTTCTTCGTGACCGGCGGCGTACCCACCGCGGCCATCACCGAGACCGCCGTGACCCACAAGATCAGGATCCTCACCATAGAGGACGCCAAGATCGCAGAGCTCCAGAAGAAGCTGCCCTTCATGGCAGGAACCACGATTCCCGCCAAGGCGTATGGCGCAAACCAGGCCGAACCCGCCAAGACCGTGGCAGTCATGGCCATACTCGTCGCCAACACCAAGCTCAGCAACACCCTGGTGTATGCGATAACCAAGACCCTCTTCGAGAAGACCGCCGACATCGCGGCCGGCCACGCGAAGGGCGCCTCCATAATCCTCGCCGAAGCCATCGACGGCCTCGGCTGCCCGCTGCATCCCGGCGCGGTGCAGTACTACAAGGAGAAGGGCCTCATAAAGTAAGCCAGGGGCACTAATTCTTAAGCAATCGGGAGGCACTCGAGAAGGGTGCCTCCTTTGTTCTATAATGGTACTATGGCAAGAAGGCGCATCTTTGGGTTAATATGTATAGGGATGATATTGCTCCTTTCCGCCCTCGCAGTGCTCATAAAGGCGAGAGCAGGTAGGGACATGTACTTCGAGGTCGTGGCGGCAGACGACGGCGAGGTGATCTTCAGGCGCAAGGTCTCCCCCGGCGACAGGTTCACCACGACATTCGAGCATTCGGTGCAGCTTAGCGACTGGACCGACTTCTTCGAGATAACGGATGACTACGAGTTCAGGGTATACGAGACTCATTTCGCCGACATGGGGTGGGGCTTCCCCTCGGAGCCGGACCCAGGGGCCAAGATGGAGATGACCCCGGAGTACATCAGGTACTACGACATGGACAGGCGGATGAGGAGCTTCGAGATAGGCGTCCAGACGGAAAACGACAGGCATTTCCTGGAGATGGACGGCTTCCTGGTCGACTTCGTGAAAGAGGCAGGACCCGGAAGGCGCCTCCTGTTCAGGATTAAACCGTAAGATCCACAGCGATAAGGGGGTAGGCTCTAGTGTCTTCAGCTGACATCAGAAAGGCCCAGGTGGACGACGCTCCGGTCGACGTAGAGGAGTTGTTGGCCAAGTTCGACAAGGAATCCGCCACAAGAAAGACCGGTCCGCTGCTAACCAAGATCATCACCGTCATGCTCTTCATATGGGGCACATGGCAGCTGTACACGGCCTTCGTGGGTGAATCGCCTCTTCAGAGGATTATCCACCTCGGCTTCGTGCTCTCGCTCGTGTTCCTCCTCTATCCCGCGTCGCCCAAGCTAAGGGGGAAGTTCTCCTGGTTCGACGCGGTGCTGTCCCTGATAGGAGTGAGCATAACCGCCTACTACATCAGCCAGTACGACCAGCTGGTCATACGCTCGGGCATGAACAACACCTACGACGTGATAATGGCGTCCCTTGCCATCCTGCTGGTCCTCGAGGCCGCAAGAAGGGTAGTCGGCTTGCCGATTCTCATCGTGGTGTGCACCTTCCTGCTGTATGCCTACTTCGGCAAGCAGATGCCGGGCTTTCTTAGGCACAGGGGCGTACGCTTCGAGAGGCTGACCTCGTACATGCTGTACACCGGGGAAGGTATACTGGGCGTCCCGCTGGGGGTCTCGTCCACGTTCATCTTCCTGTTCATCATGTTCGGCTCCTTCCTTGAGAAGACGGGCATCGGCAAGTTCTTCATCGACTTCGGAAACTCCATTGCCGGCGCGGCGACTGGAGGCCCCGCCAAGGTGGCCGTCATCTCCTCGGCGCTGCAGGGCACAATCTCCGGCAGCTCGGTCGCAAACGTGGTCGGCACCGGCAGCTTCACCATCCCGATGATGAAAAGCCTGGGCTACAGGGGCGAGTTCGCAGGGGCCGTCGAGGCGAGCGCCTCTACTGGCGGCCAGATCATGCCCCCCGTAATGGGAGCAGCGGCCTTCCTCATGAGCGAGTTTTTGGGCGTGCCCTACGCGACGATCGCGAAGGCCGCCGTGATCCCCGCGATACTGTACTTCACCGGCGTCTTCCTCGGGGTCCACTTCGAGGCGAAGAAGATGGGCCTTAAGGGCCTGCCGAAGGACCAGATGCCCAAGATCATGACGCTGCTTAGGACCCAGGCGCAGCTTCTGATGCCCGTAATCGCGATAGTCTTCTTCCTGTCGACGGGCGTGTCGGCGATGAAGGCCGCACTCTACGGCATCATCTTCTCGGTTGTCGCAGGATGCTTCAAGCGCGACTACTCCATCAACTGGAAGGAAGTCGGCAAGTGGGAGAGCAAGTCGTTCCAGACGGTGACGGGCATCGTAATCGCTATAGTCGCAGCCCTGTACATAGCGAACGCCTTCGTGAAGCTCCCCATCCTGTCCCTGCTTCTTGTGGCGATGCTGCCAGTGGCGCTCTACTTCCTGGTCGTTTACCTGCTCGGCAAGGCCAACCCGAAGTCTGCGGCCGTCAAGTTCATGACAGACTGGGGCAGGATAATCCTCCCGATAATCACCTTCGGAGTGGTCTTCGCCGCCTATAGCGACCTTGCGAAGGCGTCGTTCCTCGCCATAGCCTCGTTCTTCATCGTAAACGCCATAGGAGGCGAGCCCAGGATACACTTCACCAAGCTCCTCCAGGCGATCGTCGACGGTTCCAGAGGCGCCCTCGGCGTGGCCGTTGCATGCGCCTCGGCCGGCATGATCGTCGGCGTCGTCACCATGACGGGACTGGGCTTGAAGCTCGGCACCGGCCTTGTAGAGCTTGCTAACAACCAGCTGCTGCTTACCATGTTCTTCACGATGATCACATCTATCATCCTGGGGATGGGCGTGCCTACCACGGCAAACTACGTTATAACGTCCACCATCGCGGCGCCGGCCATCATAGGCCTCATCGCGAAGGACCAGGCGCTTGCAGCCCACCTGTTCGTGTTCTACTTCGGAATCATCGCCGACGTGACCCCGCCGGTGGCGCTTGCCGCGTTCGCGGGAGCGGGCATCGCGAAGGCGGACCCCTTCAAGACGGGGGTCAACGCGACGAAGCTATCGATTGCGGCCTTCATGGTGCCGTACTGCTTCGTCTACAACACGAACCTCCTGATGATAAACCAGAGCTTCTTCTCCTACGTCACGATATTCAACCTCATCACTGCGTTCCTCGGCATGATGTTCATAGCGGTAGGCGTGCAGGGCTGGCTGAGGACCGTATCGCCCTGGTGGGAGAGGATACTCGCGATAATCGGCGGCCTTGCCATGATAGGCGGCTCGCAGTTCTTCCACGGCGTGGCTGAGATCTTCGAGTTCATCCCCTCGATCGCCAGCTCGATAATCGCCGCCAAGGACTTCTTCTACAGCATGACCGGTGAGTACCTGGTAAACGGCATCGGCCTTGTGATAATAGGCATAGTCTTCATCGCGCAGACCGCAAGGAAGAGGAAGTACGGCGACAGGTCCATAGCCCAGATACAGGAGCTCTTGGCTTCCTCGAAGTAAGGGGCGTACATAACGGATAGCAGTGACTGCGCCCCCTGAGACGGCTTGATAGCCTCCAGGGGGCCTTTCATCACAAAGGGGGTGCCCATTGATGGCAGAGGAGATTCAAAAGGACCTCATGCTGGTAAGGATAGTGCTCAAAGGCCTCGCATACGACGCAAGCCCTCTCTGGCAGGGCAGGCAGGGCGGCATGAACATAGAGGCGTCCGTCGCCGTGAAGGAGGTCACAAGGCCCTCCGAGGGCAACGCCATCGCCCAGATGGTTTACGTCGTAAAGGAGAAGGCCACGCTCCACGAGATAATGAACGCGAGGCTCGAGGGGCATTTCCACTTCAAGGGTGACCTAAGCCAGATCGGGAAGCCCCCCTACGTCCAGACGCTGGTGCACTCGGCCATGCAGCACGGGAACCTTTGGCTATCCACCCTGACCGGCTGGTCGGGGCCCGTTCCGCTCATGCTGGTCCACGACAGGCACGAGCTTAAGCACTAGGCATGCCGGAAAGAGGGGAAAACGGCACATAACCCCAAGTAAAGGTATCAATGGTCAATCTTCGTGCAAGTATTGACATTTGCCTTCGATTACTTCATTCTTTAATTCGATTCTAAAAAACACGAGAGATGGTCTCTCTTAGCGGATATGCCGCCGGATGGAGGGTTATGATGCTATATGGAAAGGTACATCCTGGAGCTTAGGGACGTATCTATGAAATTCGAGGATGCCGAGGCGCTTGCCGGCATCAATCTTAAGATCAGGGAAAAGGAATTCGTCACACTTCTAGGGCCCTCCGGATGCGGGAAGTCCACCATGCTCCGCATACTCGGGGGGTTTCTCACGCCCACGTCGGGGAAGGTTTTCTTCGACGGCGAGGACGTCACCGATGTACCCCCGTACAAAAGGAAGCTCAACACCGTCTTCCAGAAGTATGCGCTCTTCCCCCACCTCAACATATTCGACAACATAGCCTTCGGCCTGAAGCTCAAGAACGTCCCAAAGGACGAGATCAAGCAAAAGGTCAAGGCCATGCTTAAGCTCGTGAACCTGGAAGGGTTCGAGCGCCGCAAGGTGCAGTTCCTGTCGGGCGGCCAGCAGCAGAGGGTGGCCATCGCGCGCGCTCTTGTGAACGAGCCCCAGGTGCTCCTTCTGGACGAGCCGCTTGGCGCGCTGGACCTTCAGCTGAGAAAGGACATGCAGCTCGAGCTGAAGCGGATGCAGCAGCGCCTCGGCATCACATTCCTCTACGTCACGCACGACCAGGAGGAAGCGCTCACCATGTCCGACAGGGTCATAGTGATGAAAGACGGCGTCATCCAGCAGGACGACACCGCGATAAACATCTACAACGAGCCGGTGAACCACTACGTGGCGGACTTCATAGGCGAGGCCAACATGCTCTACGGGGTCATGCGCGGAGACTGCAGGGTCGAGTGCATCGGCCAGACGTGGGACTGCGTGGACGACGGCTATGAGGACGACGAGTTCATCGAGATACTCGTGCGCCCAGAGGACCTGGAGATGGTCAAGGAGCACGACGGCATGGCAAACGGCGTGGTCGAGAGCGTCGTGTTCAAGGGAGTCCATTACGAGATCGTGGTGAGGGACGACTCCGGCTACGACTGGATAGTCCAGAACACCAAGAACGCCGAGATAGGCTCCAGGATGGGCATAGACTTCACGCCCGACTCCATCCACATAATGAAGGTGAGCCCGGACTACATGCTGCCCGCAGTCTTCGTGCAGGGCGCAAAAAAGGTGGCAGGCGAGCTCTGGATCACACAGGACAGCGAGGACTATGTGAAGGACGGAAGCGGCACCCTTGACGCCGTGCCGAGGCTTCACACCACATCGCAGGGAAAGCACATAACCAACGTCTATTCGGAGGATATCAAGAGGACGTGGGTCCTAAGGACCGACGAGCCGCTCGATATGACCTCGCCCATGGTCATACGCTACGGGGCAGGGGCTGATGAACCCGACGGGACGGAGGTGCGCTAGCGATGGAGAAGAAGAGGACGCTGGCCCTCCCCTACATACTCTGGACCATAGTCTTCAGCGTAGTGCCGCTGCTTATCATCCTGGTGTACAGCTTCTGCGAGCGCACGCCCTACGGAGACATAGTCTTCAGGTTCACGACTGAGAACTACGTGAAGTTCTTCCAACCGATATACCTTAAGGTGCTGTGGCGCTCCATAGTGCTGGCCGTATCATCCACGGGCCTCACCCTTCTCATCGGCTACCCTATGGCATGGATAATATCCAGGGCCGGCGACAGGGCCAGAAACTTCATGGTCATGCTCTTCGTGCTGCCCTTGTGGACGAACTTCCTCCTGAGGACCTACGCCTGGATGGGCCTACTTAGGGAGAACGGATTCTTCAACCAGGTGCTCATGTCCATCGGCCTGATAAACGAGCCGCTCAAACTCCTGTATACCGAGGGGGCGGTGCTCATTGGCATGGTCTACAACTTCCTGCCTTTCATGGTCCTTCCCATCTACTCGGTGCTCGTGAAGATGGACCAAGGGCACATCGACGCGGCCAACGACCTGGGGGCGAACCCCACCCAGACGTTCATAAAGGTGATACTGCCCCTGAGCTTCCCGGGCATAGTCTCCGGGATAATCATGGTGTTCATGCCGGCCCTTTCGACCTTCATCATCTCCGACCTACTTGGCGGCGGGCAGACGATGATGCTAGGAAACCTTATCCAGAACCAGTTCCTGTCGGCCAGGAACTGGCAGTTCGGCTCGGCCATATCGACCGTCATGATACTCATGGTGCTAGTCATGACCCTCATATCCTCCCGTTACCGGAGCG
>CAZNZD010000077.1:0-7253 GCA_964577435.1 uncultured Clostridia bacterium | reverse complement strand
AGGGAAATGATCGACACGGACGTGAAAGAGCACCTGATCGTCGAGTACTACTCCAGATAACGAGGATGGGTGGTATCTCAGGAAAGACGACGGATGCAGCCAGGCTGTACGAATGGAGGGTGCTTATCTGATGTTGGAGACTGTGAAGCCCAAGATAGAATGGGTAGAAGAGAAAGAGGACTACGGCAAGCTCGTCGCTGAGCCGCTGGAGCGCGGCTACGGAGTCACGCTCGGCAACTCCCTGAGGAGGATACTTCTCTCGTCGCTGCCGGGCGCCGCGATAACCTCGGTAAGGATCGAAGGGGTGCTTCATGAGTTCTCGACGATGCCCTATGTCAAGGAGGACGTGACCGACATAGTCCTCAACCTTAAGGGACTCCTCGTGCGCATGAACGTGGAGGGACCTAAGGTGCTGAGGCTCATCGTGGAGAACAGGGGGGATTCCGAGATTGAGGTGACCGCCGGACACATCGAGCAGACTGTGGACGTCGACATCCTCAACCCGGAGCTTAAGATCTGCACCCTGGAGCCAGCAAGCGACGGCAACATCCCCAGCATAGTAGCCGAGATAACGGTCGACGAGGGCAGGGGATACGTCCAGGCGGACAAGAACAAGAAGGCGGAGCATTCGATAGGGGTGATTCCCGTCGACTCCATTTTCACACCGGTGAACAAGGTCAACTACTCCGTGGAGAACTCCCGCGTTGGGGACATCACGGACTACGACAAGCTCATACTCGAAGTGTGGACTCAGGGCAAGGTCTCCCCGAAGGATGCGGTCAACATGGCCGCCAACATCCTCAGAGACCAGCTCAAGCTCTTCATCGCAAAGGAGGAGGAGGCCGACAGCCAGGCGAGCCCCTTCGACGACAAGGACGAGGAGCACCTCAAGATGCTCGAGACCCCCATCGACGAGCTTGAGCTCTCGGTAAGGGCATACAACTGCCTCAAGAGGGCCAACATAGCAAGCCTCGGCGAGCTTACGCGCAAGTCCGAGGAAGATCTGATGAAGGTAAGAAACTGCGGAAGGAAGACCCTCGACGAGCTGAAGAAGAAGCTCGATGAGAAGGGGCTTCAGCTCAAGCAGCTCGCAGAGTAAGTAAGGAGGAGACTCAATTGAGGCAAGGTAAGCTTGGCCGCGACGTCGGAGCACGCCGTGCTCTGTTAAGGAGCCTGGTCACCAACCTTTTCATCTACAACAGGATAGAGACCACAGAAGCCAAGGCGAAGGCCATGAGGCCCGTAGCCGAGAGGCTCATCACAAAGGCCAGGAAGGGCGACCTGCACAACACCAGGCTTGCAGCGGCCTACCTGACCAGCCCCGCGGCGGTTCAGAAGCTCTTCGGCGAGATCGGCCCGAAGTTCGCCGAGAGGCCGGGCGGATACACGAGGATACTCAGGACCGACGTGCGCAGAGGCGACGCGGCCCAGATGGCAATAATCGAGCTTGTCGGATTCGAGCCGGTATCGGCAGCCAAGGATGACAAGAAGGCCGAGAAGAAGGAAGCGGCGAAGAAACCCGTGGCGAAGAGGGCGGCCGTCAAGAAGCAGCCCGCGGCATTAAAACCCGAGGCTCCCAAGAAGGCTTCCGTCAAGAAGACCGGAGTGAAGACCACAGCAGCCAAGAAGGCGCCGGTAAGCGGCGAGAAGTAAACCCTTCCGGCATGGGGCGCCCTGCTGGGCAAGAGGGAATATGAAAGAGGTGGAAGTGCGCTTGGATTTGCTTAAGCGCACTTTTGTCACATGGAGAGCGGATTGATGGAACCGGTCATCAGCATAAAGGACGTCAGGTTCACATATGACGAGGGCAGCCCCGATGAGGTCGAGGCTCTCTCGGACGTGGACCTGGACGTGTATCCCGGGCAGTTCGTGGCCGTCATAGGCAGGAACGGCTCAGGAAAGTCCACACTCGCCAAGCTCATGAACGCGGTCATTGTCCCGGATGAGGGCAAGGTCACCGTGCAGGGCATGGACACACGCGACGAGGCGAACCTATGGGAGATAAGGCGCCTTGTTGGAATGGTGTTCCAGAACCCGGACAACCAGCTTGTGGCGACGACTGTGGAGGAGGACGTGGCCTTCGGCCCCGAGAACCTGGGCGTACCCGCCGATGAGATAGCGGCAAGGGTGGGCCAGGCGCTTGAGCTTACGGGAATGTCGGATTACAGGGACTTCCCCCCGCACATGCTATCAGGAGGGCAGAAGCAGCGCGTCGCGATCGCAGGTGTCATCGCCATGCGGCCAAGGTGCATAGTCCTTGACGAATCGACAGCCATGCTGGACCCGGTAGGCCGCAGGGAGGTCATAGAGGCCGCAAGGAGGCTGTCTCAGGAAGGAATAGCGATCGTCCTCATAACCCATTTCATGGAGGAGGCCATGCTTGCCGACGCCATCCACATAATGGACCGGGGCAAGGTGGTGGCAAGCGGAGACGCGGAGGGCATCTTCTACGGGCCGACCGACCTTACGGAATATGGGCTGGACATGCCGCAGTCAGTCGAGCTGGTGAGGATGCTCAAGGCGCATGGGCTTGATGCGGGGGAGCTGGTCGATCCCGTCGCCCTTGCCGACGCGCTTTCCGAGCGCCTTAAGGCGGTGGAAGCCAGATGATAATCGATATCAAGGGTGTAAGCTTCACATACAACGCGGGCAGCCCGCTTCAGCGCAAGGTGCTTGACGATGCTAGCCTGTCCATAGCAAGGGGAGAGTTCGTCGGCATAATAGGTCGCACGGGTTCTGGCAAGTCGACCCTTGTCCAGCACATGAACGGCCTTCTAAGGCCCGATTCCGGAATAGTGGCCGTAGACGGGCAGGACATCTGGGCCAAGGGCGCAAGCCTCACCTCGGTGAGAAGGAAAGTGGGCCTTGTCTTCCAATACCCCGAGCATCAGCTCTTCGACGAGACGGTGGTGGGCGACATCTCCTTCGGCCCCAGGAACATGGGCCTGGGCGAAGACGAGGTGAGAGAGCGCGTGATGGAGGCCATGGACATAGTGGACCTCGATTACGCCCAATACAAGGACAGGTCCCCGTTCGAGCTCTCAGGAGGGCAGAAGAGGCGCGCCGCCATAGCCGGCGTGCTCGCAATGAGGCCAGAGGTGATTGTGCTCGACGAGCCTGCAGCAGGGATGGACCCCTCGGGAAGAGACGAGATACTGGGAGAGATCGACAAGATGCACAAGCGCGGCGGCTTCACAGTGGTCTTGGTCTCGCATAGCATGGAGGATGTCGCAAAGCACGCCGACCGGCTCATCGTGATGGACAGGGGCAGGGTGGTGCTCTCCGGAGGCCCCAGGGAGGTCTTCGCCGAGGAGCAGAGGCTGCTCGGCATGGGGCTGGGCGTGCCGCAGACAGTGAGGATCTACAACCTTCTGAGGATGAGGGGAATTAACCTGCCGTACCTTCCCCTTACAGTAGAGGAGCTGGGCGGGATGATTCTCGGGCTGCCTTCTGCAGGGGAGGTGGCCAAGGCATGAAGATTGCAAGCCTTGCGATAGGGCAGTACATACCGGGCAAATCGCTCCTTCACAGGATGGACCCCAGAAGCAAGATACTGGCAATGACGGCCGTCATCGTCTCCCTCTTTCTTATCAGGCAGGCCTGGGGATATGCGGCCTTCGGCGCACTGATGGTTCTGGGCATACTGACCTCGAAAGTGGGCTTAAGGTTCATGGCGAGGTCCATGAGGTCGCTTCTGGTGATCATGCTGTTCACATTCATCCTCCACATGTTCATGACGGAGGGCTCGCCGATATTCACCATAGGCCCGCTGAAAGCAACATATGAAGGAGCAGCCCAGGGCGGTCTGATGGTGGCAAGGCTAATACTGCTGGTCGTGGCGACGTCGCTTGTCACTCTTACCACATCGCCGCTTACTCTGACCGACGGGCTCGAGAAGCTGATGAAGCCGCTTACGGCGATAGGCTTTCCCGCTCATGAGCTGGCGATGATGATGACCATAGCATTGAGGTTCATACCGACCCTAGTAGAGGAGACAGAGAAGATCATGAAGGCGCAGATGGCAAGAGGCGCGGACTTCAGCAGCGGAAACCTGATCAAGCGGGCGAAGGCGATGCTTCCGGTCCTCATCCCGCTCTTCGTGTCAGCCTTCAGGAGGGCCGACGACCTGGCCCTTGCCATGGAAGCCAGGTGCTACCGGGGAGGCAAAGGGAGGACAAGGCTTAGAAAGCTCAAGTTCACGGCGGCAGACCTTGGAGCCCTTCCCATAGTCGCCGTCTCGGCGGCTCTAGCGGTGCTTGCATGAGGACCATCGCCGTGAAGGTGCAATATGACGGGCATGCCTATGAGGGCTTCCAGAGGCAGGCTGGCGCGCCTACCGTCCAGGAGGAGATAGAGTCCGCCATAACGGCGCTTCAAGGCATGAGGGCGGCAGTGACGGGCTCTGGAAGGACGGATGCCGGCGTGCATGCCGCAGGGCAGGTGATAAGCTTCAAGACGACCTCGGCAATCCCTCCGGAGCGGTGGGCTGTCGCGCTTAATACCAAGCTTCCCCGGGATATTAGGGCGATCGCCTCCTCAGAGGCCCCGGAGTGCTTCAGTGCGAGGTATGACGCTGTCGAGAAGACGTACAGGTATATGATACTGCCCCGGACGAAGGAGCATGCCATACTCAGGAATTACTCGTGGGTGACGGAGGACGACCCGGACACCGGTATCCTCAGGAGGGCCAGCCGCGAGCTTCTGGGTGAGCATGATTTCACCTCCTTCAGGTCGGCGGGTTCAAGGACCGGCTCGGCGGTAAGGACCATCAGCAGCATTGAAGTAAGCGAAAGCGCCCTTGAGCACCTCGGGGTGAGGGTGATCAACCTGAGCTTCACAGCAAACGGCTTCTTATACAAGATGGTGAGGAACATGGTCGGCGCGCTAATGGAACCGGCAGCGGGAAGGAAGCCTGCTGAGGGCTATATCTCAGGCCTTCTTGCAGCCATGGACAGGAAACCGGCCCCGGCTCCCGCACCCCCCTCCGGCCTTTACCTTCTTAACGTCAGATACCCCGACGGGATGCTCGGATTCCGTTAAGCATTTAGGTGATGCATCAAGCAACAGCCCGGCTTCACGCCGGGCTGCCACTATCTCTATGAGCTGATTTCCTTTACTTCGCCGGCGCCACGTACTGGCTCCAGCCCCTCGCGTCGGTCGATCCGAAGTCATACTTGAACATCTTCTCGATCCATGCCGCAGGGTAGCCCTTGCCATTAACCTTGCCGTTTTCGGTGATGAAGCCCATGTCGTACTTCCACATGAGGAAGTCCACCGCCTGCCAGATGGCCTCGCGATAGGCGTCGGCAAGCTCCCATGTCCTTGTCGTTATGAAGTCGATGCCTGCCTTCCTGTCAGCCTTTAACAGCTCGGTGGCCTGCTTCTCGAAATCGGCCTGGGTCCTGAAGGATTCGCCTTCGAACTTGTCACGCAGCTTGACCATGTCGGCGTACATGGGCTCGAACTTTATGTTCATGTAGGTCGAAAGGGAACCTACCGCCCAGCGCATCGACTCCCTGGTGAACTCGAAGTGGTCTCCCGCCTTCGTGTTGTAGGTGGGATTCAGCTTGGTGACGGAAGCGTAGATAGGAAGCATCCATGCGGCATCAGGGCAGACGGGCGAATACCACAGCAGGCCCTTCATCGCAGGGTCCACGTTGGCGCGGCACTGCACTAGGGTTAGGTACTCGCAGTTTCTGACCGAGATTATCCTCTGGAAGCCATAGCTCTTGCCGTCGGCCTTCACGGTGCCGTAGAAGCGCCTGGGATTGCCCCAGGGGCCTGCACCAATGCCCTGATGAAGGTCGAACTCGGTGCCGTCATAGTGGTCGCGGTGGATCTCAAGGACCTGCTGTGCGGTCACCTTCTCCTTGACTGGCACCTGGAAGGGTAGGTCGGCCTCGTTCAACGTGGGTGCGAGGTCCGGATTCAGAAGGCTGAATACCCTCCAGACCCTTCTATTGGCTGGAGGCGTGTTCTTGATGAAGTGTTTCCTCCACTCGAACTTCTCTCCCTTTGCGGGATCGAACCAGCCCTGCTCTATAGCATATTCCAGTATGCCGGGGGAATACATGAACTCATCGTGGTTGAGCCACTCTATCTCCCTTATAGCAGGCGTGTTGGCAGAAGCGGAGACGTAGCCGTCCTTCACCCTCTGGGCTACCCAGAAGGCTCCGGGCTCGGCATCGCCGACCTGCCACAGGGGACCGGGTCCGCATATCTCGAATATCCATGCTTCCTTGCCGTCGATTACGGTCAGCTCCTCGCCGCCGTCGCTGTAGCCGTACTTCATCGCCAGATCGCCCATAGCCTGGATGGCCTCTCTGGCAGTGGCTCCGCGCTCCATTGCGAACATCGACAGATGGGTGATGTCCAAGTAGCCGTTCTGGTTGTTAAGCTGGGACCTTGCTCCGATGGTCGTCTCGCCTATGCCGACGCCCATCTCGTTCACGTAGCCGAAAATGGGGGTCTTGAGGTAAGCATAAGTGTGCGCGACCTGGTCTACGAACTGGCCGGTGGGCTTTAACGCCACTTCATGCAGCTGATGGCCTCCGCCCATCTGGGGTATAGTCAGCAACTCATATTGCGTTCCGGGTGCATGATCCATTGCCGGCACCTTGTACAGCTCATAAGGCGACAGACCTGAGTCCGCGTTATGAGTGGTGAAGGATGAACCGTCTACGGTAGAGCCCGGGGGCAATGCTATTGAGGTGCAGGCCAATGCGCCGCTTGCAAACGTTGCCAGCATCAGAAGGGCTGCGGCCGCTGCGGCGAATGCTCTGTAACCTTTCGACATGGTAAGTCCTCCTTACTCAATTTCATAGGCCTAGTTGTTGGTAACCTCTCCGGCCTGTCCCGGCGGGTCTGCCTTCACCATGGTGCGGACGAAGTCCTCGTTCCAGACTATGGGCAGCCTCTTCTCGGTGACCTTGTCGTAGATGTTGGTCATGTCGTACTTCCTGAACAGCTCGTCAAGAAGCGCCCACCACGCGTCGCGCGCGGTCTCCACGTTCTTAACGCAGTAATCTGTTAGGAATGCCCTGGCAGCCTTGGGATCCTTCTTGAAGAGCTCTGAGGCCATGGCGTCGATTGCGCTCTGCTCTCTCATCCACTTGCCGGTGTACTGGTCTATCGCTACCTTCACATCCTTGGATACGTAGTTGTACATATAGTCGGCGAAGGTGCTGACAGTCGATATCGCCCAGCGGAAGGACTCGCGGGTGAACACCTGGTGCGAGCCGGCCTTCTCGTTA
>CAZNZD010000076.1:0-7521 GCA_964577435.1 uncultured Clostridia bacterium | reverse complement strand
GTGCGCCTTGTTGAAGGCGTAGGCGGAGAAGGGCACCAGCACGTCCCACAGGGTCTGGATCGCGGCGTCGGAGAAGCCGTTGCCGCGCATCCCGTCGCGGAAGGGCACGAACTCCTTCGCGAGGACCTCGGGCTTCTTCTTCCCCATCGCCCTTCTGAGGATGTCTGCCTCGCCCAGGCTGAAGCCTGCGAACACGCTGGCCACCTTCATGACCTGCTCCTGGTAGAGCATCACGCCGTATGTCTCCTTTAGAATCTCCTTCATGCACGGATGCAGGTATTTCACCCCGTCGGGATTCCTCTTGCCCTGTGCGAAGTCGGGGGCCATCGTAATGGGCCCCGGTCTTCCCAGAGCGACAAGCGCCATGATATCCTCCACGCAGGTAGGCTTGACGTCGGTAAGAAGCCTCTTGAACATGGCGGATTCCACCTGGAACACGGCCTCCGAATCGCCTTTGGAAAGCATCTCGAAGACCGCAGGGTCATCGAGCGGGACCTTCTCCATGTCGATGCCTATGCCCCTTCTTTTCTTCAGCATCTCCACGGTGTCACCTATTACCGTCAAGGTCTTAAGGCCCAGTATGTCCATCTTAAGCAGGCCGAGCTGCTCAAGCGCGCCCATCTCGAACTGCGTCGTTACGGTTCCGTCGCTTGACTTATAGAGCGGTACCACGTCTGTTATCGGCTCGTCGGTGATGACGACTCCGGCAGCATGCACCGAAGCGTGCCTGGGCATGCCCTCCACGCTCTCAGCGATGCTGAGAAGCTCCTTGATCCTCGCGTCCGTAGCGGCCATGGAAGTAAGCTCGGGCACCGTGGATACTGCCCTTGAAAGGTCCATGTCCTTCTCAATGGGTATGAGCTTCGCGATCTTGTCCACATCGGCATAGGGCATGCCAAGCGCCCTTCCCACGTCCCTTATGGCAGCCCTTGCAGCCATGGTCCCGAAGGTGATTATCTGAGCGAAATGCTCGCTTCCGTACCTGCGCTTAAGGTAGTCCATCACCTCTCCGCGCCTGACCCAGCAGAAATCTATGTCGATGTCGGGCATGCTGACCCTCTCGGGATTCAGCAGCCTCTCGAACAGCAGCCCGTACTTGAGCGGGTCGATGTTTGTTATGCCCAGGCAGTAGGCGACAAGCGACCCTGCCGCAGACCCCCTGCCCGGCCCGACGTGTATGCCGCTTCCCTTCGCGAACTCGACGTAATCGTGTACGATCAGGAAGTATCCGCTGTAGCCCATCTGCTCGATGCTTCCGAGCTCGTACTCAAGGCGCTCGCATACTTCCCTTCCGGGCTCCGCACCGTATCTTCCGTTCGCCCCTTGATAAGCCAGGTGCCTCAGGTAGGTGGACTCGGTGAAGCCCTCAGGAACGGTGAAGCGGGGCGTGGTCCTTCTGCCGGTGTCGATCGAGAAGTTGCACCTGTCGGCGATGTCCAGAGTCTCCCTTACCGCTTGGGGTATCTCGCTGAACTGCCTGTACATCTCCTCCGGTGACTTGACGTAGAAGTCGTTGCCCTGAAACCTCATCCTGTTGGGGTTCTGGACGGTGGTGGCAGTCTGGATGCAAAGGAGCACGTCGTGGAACCTCGCATCCTCCCGCCTTATGTAATGGGCGTCGTTTGTCGCCACAAGCCCAAGGCCGGTCCTGGATGCAAGCTGCGCCAGGGCCCTGTTCACCATGTCCTGCTCGGGAATGCTGTTCGCCTGCACCTCAAGGTAGAAGCTGTCACGGCCGAAGATGTCGGCGTATCTTAGCGCTGCCTCCTCTGCGGCCTTCAGGTTCCTGTTAAGGAGCTTTCTTGGAATCTCGCCGGCAAGGCAGGCCGACAGCGCGATTATGCCGTTGGAATGCTGGGCAAGCGTCTCCAAATCCACCCTGGGCTTGTAATAGAAGCCCTCGGTATAGCCGATGCTGGAAAGCTGGGCGAGATTTCTGTATCCCGTCTTGTCCGCGGCAAGGAGGATGAGGTGATATGGGTCGTCGTCCTCGCCGGGATTCCTGCTCTCTCTGCCATTCGGTGCGACATAGACCTCGCAGCCAACTATGGGTTTTATGTCGGCCTTCCTTGCCGCATTGCAGAACTCGACCGCGCCGAAGAGGCTTCCGTGGTCGGTGACCGCGCAGGCGTCCATACCCAGCTCCTTGAGCCTGGGCATGAGCTTCTTAACCGAGCAGGCCCCGTCAAGAAGGGAATATTCGGTATGAAGGTGCAGGTGAACGAACTTGTCCGCCACTGCCGCCTCCCTTTCTGCTATATCATGAACTCCCCGTCCTTCATGATAAGCTTGCCGTCGGCCCAGACTGTGGGCGATTTGACAATGCCGTCAAGGTGGCTCGGCACCTGAACCTTGCCTCCGAAATGCGAGTTGTCCCCAATGGCAATGTGGATGGTGCCCATGACCTTCTCGTCTTCAAGCACCAGCCCCGTTATTATCGCCTTGTCGTTGGTGCCTATGCCCAGCTCTGCGATGTTCCTCGCAGGCATGCCCAGAGGGTCTATGAGCCTGGTCAGCCTCTCTATGTCCCCAGGCCCGGTGATGCTGACCGCATAGCCGCCCTTCACTTCCATGATTATTGGCTTGGCAGGCACCCCATAGCCGGACATGGCCCCGTCTATCGCCACGATGCCCTCTGCGGTCCCCTCGAGAGGAGCCACGTAGGCTTCACCGGCAGGAAGGTTCCCGAACTCGCCCTTAGCGGTGATTATCCCCGTGTCGGCTCCGAACTCGCGCCCTCTTACGCTCATCGTTATGTCCGTCCCTGCGGGGGCCGTTATCCTTACCGTGCTGGTGCCGTTTAAAGCCGATACCATCCTCTCAGTCCTAACCCTGATGGCGTCGTAGTCGGCTCCCAGAGTCCTTGCCATGCAGTCCAGGGTGATGCCGGGAAGCGTAGCCACCCTGGCGCCGTGATTGCACGCATCATGCCTGGCGTTCGTGTGCGAAAGCGACTTCGATGTGGGGCACAGCACGATATCAGCCCTCTTCATGGCCTCAGCCACCGCCTGGGGCGGCTCCTCGCCGTTTCTGGTCCTCGGAGCCATCACCATTATGAGCGCCTCGGTCCCGAGTTCCTTGGCCGCCTTGTAGATCGCCATGCCTATCTCGAGCTTGGCATCGTCAGTAACAACGAGGACGCTTTCACCGGAACGGGCCTTCATGCAGTCCCTAAGAGCGATAGTCGCCGAAATCGCCAGCTGGTCCATCAGGACACCTCCAAACCATATTTAGTTAATTATACCCTTTCGGATGCGCATCAAGGAACAGGTAGGCAGGTCCTCCGCCGCTTCAGAACTTTTCGTGACCGTCCTGCCTTCCTAGGTGTATAATTACTTTGCTTTTCATAAGGAGGTGAGCGTCATGGAATCCGACCCCGGCAGCCGAAGTAGCCTGTCAGGCAGTCATAAACGAATGATTCCAGGGGCGCTCGCACCGGCTCTCTCATAAGGGCCTTCTGACGCCCCTTCAAAGGGGGTGCTCCGGATGCAGTCTGAACCTCGCCGCGCAGTAAGGGAAGAGGACGCGCTGTCGCTCATCAGAGCCTTCTTAGCCAATCCTTCCTACAAGAGCTATACGGACCTGTCGCTTTCGGCCCTGCCCGCTGACATAGCCGAGGCAGTCAAGTCATTGCCCTCCGAGGAAAGAAGGAGGCTTCTTCTGCTTCTGCCTAACGAGCTGGCAGCGGACGTCTTCCAGGAGTTCGACATCCCGACGCAGATAGAGCTCCTTGACGTGCTTGGGGCAGAGAAGGCGGCCGAGGTAGTCTCCGAGATGGAATCGGACGACGCCGCAGACCTTCTTGCAGAGCTGAAGGACGAGGATAAGGAGTCCATACTAGCAGGCTTCGAAGAGGGCGCCGAGCAGGTCAAGAGCCTCCTAGGTTATGAGGAGGACAGCTCGGGCGGAATCATGGCGACCGAGTATGTCAGCCTTAATGCAAAATGGAACGTCCAGCAGGCGTTCGATGAGCTAAGGAGGGTCTGCCCGGACGCGGACAAGACATATTACGTGTATGTGGTAGACGACGATGCCCACCTGCTCGGAGTGCTGTCGCTGAGAGATCTGGTCATGGCTGACAGGATGGATTCCATCGAGTCCATAATGAACACCAATGTCCTGTCCGTGAAGGTCGATAGCGACCAGGAAGAGGCGGCACACCTCTTCAAGAAATACGGCTACCTGTCACTTCCCGTTGTCGATGAGAAGAACCGGCTTACAGGCATTATCTCGGCTAATGACATCATACACGTCATGGACGAGGAGACGACGGAGGACATCCAGAAGATGTCCGCCTCGCTTCCCCTTGAAGGAAGCTACCTTAGCACCGGCGTTAAGGAACTCTGGATCAAAAGGGTGGGCTGGCTTCTGGCCCTGTTCATAACAGGCGCGTTCACAAGCAACATCATGAAGGGCAACGAGGCAATCCTTGGCCAGTTCGTCACCCTGGTCTTCTTCATTCCCATGCTTATAGACGAGGGCGGCAATGCGGGCTCGCAGTCATCGGCGGTTATCATCAGGTCCCTTGCGCTAAGGGAGTTCGATGCGGGCGAGTACTTCAAAGTCATCTGGAAAGAGGCCAGGGTGAGCATAATGCTTGGCCTCACGATAGGCGGACTTGGCTTCGCGGCGTCTTCGGTAATGAGCTCAGAGGGGCTTTTCTGGGCCCAGGCGGGCATCATCGTCGGCACCTCGACGCTACTTGTAGTGACTTTCGGTTCGGTCCTGGGATCAGTGCTTCCGCTCCTGGCCCACATGGTCGGGTTCGACCCTGCAGTTCTGGCGGGTCCCGTCATTACGACCATAGTGGACTCGCTCGGCTTGATAACCTACTTCGCCATTGCCAAAACGGTGCTGGGCATCTGAGAGGAGGCGCGCCATGAACGAGGAGACAAGAGTGAAGCTCATGGGGATTGTCGACGGCATCAGGCTGCGCCTAGCAAAGGATGACGCAGCCGAGCTTATATCCTATGTCGAGGACCTGCATGCCGCAGACCTCGCTGAAGCGTATCTTCTTCTGGAGGACCCGGAGAAGAGGCAACTCTTCGAGAGGCTGCCGGTTGAGATCGCAGCCGACATAGTCCAGGAGCTTGAGGCGGAGGAGCAGGCCGAGCTCGTATCAGAGATAGGCTCGGACAAGGCGTCTGACATCATCGGAGAGATGGAATCCGACGACGCGGCAGACCTTCTCACCGAGCTGGACGAGCAGGATGCCTCGGATATACTAGGGAAGATGGACACGGAAGACGCCAAGGAGTTCAAGGAGCTCATGAGCTATGAGGATGACAGCTCCGGCGGCATCATGGGCACCGAGTACATTTCACTTTCCCCTGGGATGAAGGTCGAGGATGCCCTCCAGTACATCAGGAAGAACGGGTCTGAGGCGCAGACTCTAAACGACATATTCGTGGTAGATTCAGACGAGCGCCTCGTCGGCATCCTATCCTTAAGAGACCTCGTCGTCGCAAGCCCTATACTGAATGTGGCCGATACGATGCACAGGAAGGTCGTCAAGATCAAGGTCGACAGCGACCAGGAGGAGGCTGCCGAGCTTTTCAAGAAGTACGGTATCTCAGCCCTTCCGGTTGTAGACGAGGATGACCGCCTGACGGGCATAATAACGGCGGATGACATCCTTCACGTAGTAGACGACGAGGCCACAGAGGACATCCACAAGATGGCCGGCACAATATCCTCCGATGATTCATACCTGGCAACGCCATCCGCCAAGCACTGGAGCAACAGGATCATCTGGCTTGTAATCCTGTTCTTCGCGGATATGTCCAGCGGCTTCATCATGAAGGGCTTCGAGAAGTCCCTAGAGGCTGTGGTCGCGCTGACATTCTTCATCCCGCTTCTAATCGGCTGCGGGGGAAACGCCGGCTCGCAGGCGTCAGCAGTGGTTATCCGATCCCTGGCGCTTAAGGAGGTCAAGCCCAAAGACAGCATGTCGATAATTGCAAAGGAGGCGGGGGTGGGCCTTCTTCTTGGCCTGGTCACAGGCATCGCAGGCATTGTGCTCTCCTTCATCATCCCCCATGCCGGAGTGGACTGGATGGCCATGGGGCTTACCATAGGCATCTCGATCCTGTTCACCGTAACAATGGGAACAGTAGCCGGCGCGGCGCTTCCCTTGATAGCGACATTGCTGCGCCTCGACCCTGCTGTAATTGCAGGCCCGCTTATTACCACAGTCGTGGACGCGCTCGGCCTCATCGTGTACTTCTCGGTAGCCAGGCTTGTAATAGGCATCTAGATACTCCCCCCTGGGACAGTTACTTATTTCACTGTCCACTTTGGGGGGAGCATATCACGATTTGCAGGCCTCTTTCTGGCTATGTATTCGGGTATCGCCTGACGTCGCTTGCCACGCTCTTCTGCCCGTTCTTCCCGACAGTCACTATCTTGACCCATATCCTGCCGGAAGCAAGGAATTCCTCGCTGTCCATGCTGAATCCACCGCTGAATGTCTCAGGCATTATAGTAGGCCCGAAAACATACTCCTGCTCGAACCTCTCGGTCTCATAGAACCTGACATAGAAGAGCGTCTTCTCCAATTCGCTTGCCCCTGGCTGGTTCCAGGACACCATGACCTCGAGCCTGTTGCTGCTGTTCACAGTCGCAAACATCGAGCTTATCGAGGGCTTCAGCGGGATTCCCAGCACGGCAAGGCTCACGCTGAAATCCGAGAACTCAAGGCCTGCCGTGATATTCGTCTTTGATGCCGGAAGCACATCGAATGAGTACCATGGGCCGAGATATATGTTCGTGCCGGATGAGTTGAATAGCCTGATCTGGAATTCATAGGACTGTGGCTTTATACCAGTGGCCGTCAGAGTATGGACCTTGTTAAGCTCGCCTGTTATCACGTGCTTCTTTGTGTAGCTCCCCTCCCCAAGTGGGTAAACCCAGACTTCGGCAGTCGTGACTGCGCCTGTGTCTATGCCCGTGAGGTCCAGCGCCATCTCATACTCGCCGTTTACTGGCTTGAGGCTTAATGAAGCCGCCGTAGTCGCTCCCTTCTTGACGATTGCTGTGACCTTGTCATAGTAGATCGTCTTCCCGTCGGCGTCGTTGCCGGATGCCTCGACAGTCCAGATGCCCGCAAGTACGGACTGGAACAGGCATGAGCTCTGCCCCGACTGGAAATCCAGGTTCGAGGTGAATGTAAGGCCTCCGTTCTTTGCGACTACCGTTATCCCCTGCACGCCGGTGCTGCCAGAGGATAGTGCCTGTATGTCGGACAGAGTAACGCTTAACTCCCCGACACCTTTTGTAGTGCAACCGCCGACCGCAAACAAGATGGCAAGTACTAGCGCGAATGCCGCAGGTATGAGCCTTTTCATGGAAATCGCCTCCTTTTCGAGCCGATTCTAAGGCCGCAAGGGGGCGCATATCTTCGACCTAAGGGGCGTCATCAATGGTGAAATGGAAAACGCAGGCATCACTGCCTGCGCCCATTGCCCTTTTTGGTAGCCCCGACGGGGTTCGAACCCGTGTCCCCGCCTTGAGAGGGCGATG
>CAZNZD010000075.1:0-7612 GCA_964577435.1 uncultured Clostridia bacterium | reverse complement strand
TCCCTTACGGACGCCGAAGTCCAGGCGATATATGACCTGGAGAGCGAGAAGTACAGGCAGAGGCTTCTGAAAAACGAGGGCGGGAAGTAGTCCTAAGAAGGAGGGCGCACCCTTGGCCGACAGGCTTTTCATGGGGATAGACGTGGGCACGGGCGGAGCCAGGGTCATAGTCTGCGACGAGTACGGGATGCCCCTTGCGGAAAGCTCGAGGCCGTTTGCCACAGGTGCCGGCGCATCGGACATGCCCCGGGGCTGGCATCAGCAATCGCCATCAGGATGGTGGGAGGCGACTTTCGCATGCATAAGGCAGGTCATGGGCTCACCCGGGCTTGACGGGAATCCTGGCAGGGTGTTCTCCGTCTCCGTCACATCCACATCAGGCACCGTGATCCCCCTAGGGGAAGAGTTCGAGTCGCTACATGATGCTGTCATGTACAACGACAGCAGGTCGTCCGCACAGGCGGAAAGGGCGAACGAGGCGCTTAAGGAATTATGCGGGAAGCTCGCCTACAGATTCGACGCGTCCTTCGGCCTTCCCAAGATGCTATGGTTCATGGACAACATGCCGGAGCTTTTCGAGAGGACCAGGCTATTCGCCCACGCAGGCGACTACATAATCGGGAAGCTCTGCGGATGTTTCGGCTTCACCGACTATTCCAACTCGCTGAAGTCGGGATATGACGTAGATGAGCTAAGATGGCCAAAGGGGATAGAGGAGAAGCTGGGCATCCCGGCGTCCAAACTGCCGGAAGTACTCGCCCCGGGCACGGTAGTCGGTAAGGTCTGCGCCGCCTGCTCCGCCGAGACGGGCCTTCCGGAAAGCACTAACGTTGCGCTGGGTATGACGGACGGCTGCGCCTCGCAGATTGCATCGGGTGCAGCATCCTTGGGCGACTGGAACACCACGATCGGCACAACGCTTGTGATAAAGGGAGTCACCGAGAGGCTCCTCTTCGATCCGAAGGGGAGGATATACAGCCACAGGCATCCCGACGGGCATTGGATGCCCGGAGGGGCCAGCAACGTCGGCGGCGACTGCATAAGAAACAACTTCCGCGACGATGAGCTGGATACGCTGAACGCGTCCGTGCATCCCGAGAAGCCGACAGGCATGCTGGTGTACCCTCTGGAGAAGAAGGGCGAGAGGTTCCCGAACAGGGACCCTTTGGCCGAGGGGTTCATAGTGGGAGGCGCATCAGGAAGGGCCGAGCTCTATCAGGCCTACCTTGAGGGCGTGGCGCTGGTGGAGAAGATGTCATATGAGATGCTTCAGAGCTTGGGCGCGGTGATAGGCGACACGATCTTCGCGGCCGGAGGGGCCACGAAAAGCGAGCCATGGCTGAAGATTAGGGCCAATATGCTGGACCGTCGCATTGCAGTCCCCGAGATCGCGGGAGGATTCATGGGAGCTGCCATCCTAGCTGCTTCCCTCTCCCATTGGGGCTCGCTCGGAGAGGCCGCAAGGAACATGGTCAGGATCTCCAAGACGATTTGCCCGGACCCTGCCGCGACAGATGCCTATAAGGACAAGTACGGGCAGTTCATGAAAGAGATGGGAAACAGGGGATACACCCGGGAGGGATGATGATATGAGCATCTACAAGGCCTGTGACATAAGGGGAGTATATCCCTCGTCGCTCGATGAGAAGACTTCATACGACATAGGAGCGGCTCTGGGGGAGATGCTAGGTCCCGTAAGCGTGCTCGTCGCCGGAGACGTGAGGGTCAGCACGCCGCCCTTGAAGCAGAGCCTTATAAACGGCCTTGTGGACGCCGGATGCGAAGTCGTGGACATCGGCATGGCCCCGACCCCGGTTTTCTACTACGCGCTTCATAAGCTTGGCACCGAGTCGGGCGTGACGGTGACGGCATCCCATAATCCGGCCAAGTACAACGGCTTTAAGATAGCGCCGCACGGGCAGCCCATGACAGAAGACGTGATGGACGATCTGAGGAAGATGGTCGAAGAGGGAGGGTTCAAACCGGGCAGGCGGGGAAGCGTGAGGAAGGCCGAGGTCATCGAGGATTACAAGGGATACGTGCTTGAAACCATAAGAGAGCTCACGGGAGCGAAGCGCGGGCCGCATGGTTCAAGTAAGGCGCTCAAAGCCGTGGTGGACTGCGGCAACGGCTGCTACAGCACGATAGCTCCTGAAGTACTAAGGCACGCCGGCATCGTCGTGGAGGAGCTCTATTGCTGGGAGGACGGGACCTTCCCGAACAGGGAGCCAAACCCGGCGGTGGCGGCGAACCTCGATGCTCTATGCAACAAGGTCAGGCAGGTCGGGGCAGACCTCGGCATCGCCTTCGACGGGGACGGGGACAGGGTGGTCTTCGTGGACGAGCTGGGCAAAGTGGTCCCTAGCGACAACGCGATAGCGCTTTTCGCCGGCTTCCTCCTTAAGAAGCACCCCGGCTCGAAGGTGGTCTTTGACATCAAGTGCTCAAGCCTCGTCTCAGATTCGGTCAGGTCAGCAGGCGGCATTCCCGTGATGGAGAAGTCCGGCCACGCCTACATAAAGAACAACCTGCTTAGAAACGGCGCGGTCTTCGCAGGCGAGATAAGCGGGCACTTCTTCTTCCAGGTGCTCAAGGGCGATGACGGGCTTTTCGCGGCCCTTCTGATGGCCGAGATGATGATGTCGGAGGGCAGAAGCCTGGGGAAGATGGTGGAGTCGCAGCCGAAGTACTTCACCACGAAGGACTTCAGGATACCGTTTTCGGGGAGCACTGCGGAGCTCTTCGGAAGGCTCAAATCGCTTCTTGAGGCAAGCGGAGGCGCAAGCCTGTCGTACCTGGACGGCATAAGGGCGGAGTTTTCAGACGGCTGGGGGCTTATCAGGGCTTCGGTCACCGAGCCACTGGTTACGCTGAGGTTCGAGGGGAAGTCGCTGGAGAGCCTTGAGAGGATAAGGGAAGGGTTCCTCGCCGCGGATTCGGACCTTCTTGATGCCGTAAGGGAGGTCTGGGAAAAACATCTTCCATAGCCGAATGGACGCCTACTTCTCGGTGAACTCCCTCATATAGCACTCATATTTGCTGCAGTTGACCTGGATTCTCCTGTTGACGCTGCGGATGAAGCCCTCGTTGGCGAGCTCGTTCATGAGCTTGCTGACGGTCACCCTCGCCGCCCCTACGATAACTCCCAGCTCATAATGCGTATATTTCACCTTGAGCTCGTACCATCCGGGGTCGGCCTCGGCGTCCCTGTCGACGGATGAGCACAGAAGCCTAGCTATCCTGTCCTTGCACGAATTGAAGGTCAGGTTCTCGATTTCAAACCTGGTGATGAGAAGCTTCGTTGCCAGACAGCGGATGAATGCGTCCCTGAAGACGGGGCTGCTGTCCAGAAGCTGCCTCACTTTATCAGCGGGGATCTTGTAAAGCACTACATCTGTCTCGGCCTGGGAATAAAGGCCGGTCTTCCTTCCTAGGTAGAAGCCCATCTCGCCGAAGAGCCATCCAGGAGTGAGGGCATAAAGGACCTTCTCGAGCCCGTCCTCGTTTGCCATGAAGTGCTTGGTCCTACCCGACTTAATATACAAGACGCCGCCGAAATTGCTTCCGGGCACGGAGAATAGCGTCTTGGCAGGATAGGTAACCCTGGTGGAGTTCTGCTCTATGATCTTCTCCAGTTCCTCGTTGTAGGCGTCGGGCATTAAGAGCCCCGTCTCCTCAAGGCGCAAATCTGACCACCTCCTGCAACTATTATTTTACCATCACCGGCGATTCTTTTCCCTTCGCGGGGGAGTTGCGGAAAAAGGCCATATTAGCAGCGCTGATGTTGAGCCGGCCACTTCTGCCGCAATTGTAGCAAAGTATACAAATCCTATTCATATACTGAAATACTTCAGGCTTCATCCTATATTCGAATCGGAGGCTATTAATCTTCCCGCATAAGGAGGGATATCTTGATAAAACCTACCGGCTCATGGGTGGCGATGCCGACCCCTTTCAATCAGGACGAAACCATCGACTTCGGCGGATTCAAGACGCTCATCGACAGGCAGATAGAGTACGGGACATCTTTGTTGTTCGTGCTCGGATCCTGCGGCGAGACTACGCTACTTACACTCGACGAGAAGAAGCAGATCGTAAAGCAGGTAATCGCGATGACCAAGGGACGCATACCTGTGTTCTTCAACGCATCCGCCCCGACTACGGCCCAAAGCGTCGAGTTCGCCAAGTTCTGCGAGGCGGAGCATGCCGACGGCGTGATTTTCACAGTCCCGCCCTACGTGCTTATACCCCAGAACGCGGTCTACGAGCACCTGAACACATGCATGTCCGCGACTGGGCTTCCATGCGGCATCTATAACAATCCGTCAAGGGTAGGCGTGCACATAGAACCTGAGACCATAGCCAAGCTTTCCTCCAACAACCCGAACTTCATCGTGGACAAGGAAGCAATGCCGAGCGTAAAGCAGCTTGTGGAAGTGAAGCGCAGGTGCGGAGACAATATCAACATCCTATGCTGCGACTTCCCTAACTATTCCATAGTGCTTCCCACCCTTGCCATCGGCGGAAACGGAACCGCAAACATAGGCGGAAACGTCATACCGGAGGAGATGGCTACGATCTCAAGGCCCTGGGACAGCATAGAGAAGATGTATGAATCGCGCGAGCTGTACTTCAAGTATTTCCCGGTCTTGCAGGGACTTTACATGTTCTCGAACCCTATTGTGGTCAAGGCGGCCATGAAGATGCTCGGCCTTCCCGGCGGACCGCTAAGGAAGCCCTACCTTGAGCTTTCGGGACAGAAATACGACGAGTTCGAGGCGCTCCTCAAGGAGATGGGCATAGTCGAGAAATATGGCGTGAAGTAGCCGTTAGTGAACTGATCGCTTAGCATTCGCATAGTTGTTCCGGAACACAGTGAGGAACTGATAAAAAGAAACGAAGGAGGAAGACCTGTCATGAAGAAGACTTCCATGCGCCTGATGCTGGCAGCAGCCCTCGTGATCTCGATCATGTTCTCGTCCGTGGCAGCCGCACCTAAGTTCCTTACCATATCCACCGGTCCAGTCGGAGGGGAATGGTACATACTTGGCGGCATACTGTCCGAGCTTTTAAAGCCGGTGCTTCCTGACACCAAGGTCACAGCGACGACCGGAGGAGGCGTGGCAAACCTCAGCACAGTCGCCTCAGGCAAGAGCGACATAGGCACCACGCAGGACCAGCTCCTGTTCGATGCCCGCAATGGCACGACCGACTTCACTACCGGAAAGCTCACCAACGTAGTCGCCCTCGGATACCTGGCAGACATCTACATGAGCGTATTCCTAGTGCGCGAGGACTACAACATAACATCGCTTGATGACCTTGCGGCCAGGAAGATCGGCATGCGCATACTCACCGCCCCCACGGGCTCTACGCCTTCAAGGGCCGCGGTCAGGATGCTTGAGGAATACGGAGTGACCCCCGACCTTCTCAAATCATGGGGCGGAAGCTTGAGCTACGTAGCCTACGCGGACGCAAGCTCGATGATAAGAGACGGCCATGCCGACGCCTACGTCGGTCCCATCATGCCCGCCATCATAGAGCTCACCGTCTCCCGCAAGATGAAGATGCTGCCGGTGAAAGAGGCCGTCCTCAAAGCCATGACTGCCAAGTACGCATACGGCAGGGCCACGATACCCGCGGGAGCCTATGATTTCGTGAAGGCGAACACCCCCGTCATGACCGAGTCGCCCGTCCTAATCGTCAGGGATGACGTCGATGAACAGACAGTATACCTCATAACCAAGGCGATAGCCGAGAACCCTGCGAAGATCCAGGGCGCAGGCGCGACCTACACCAAGTTCGACCCCAAGATGATGCCCAACATATCGGGCGGTCCCATACATCCCGGAGCCCTCAGATACTATAAGGAGAAGGGCTGGGTCAAGTAAGCTTCCTTAAAGCAGCAGGGGGGCCGGCGACCGGCCCCTCCAAGACTTATGGGGGTATATGCCATGAAGGACAATAAGATACTTAAGGCAGTCCTGGCGGTGCTTTCGCTCGCCTTCCTTGGTTTCCATCTCTATACAGCGGTCTACGGCACTTTCATACCTCAGCTTCAGCGGCCGCTTCACCTGGCGTTCGCGGTTGTCATCGGCTTTCTGGCATATCCCATGTTCCAGAAGAGGGATTACAAGTGGCTCGATATATTCCTTACCCTGATATCTGCCGGGGCCTATGGATACATTGCCGTAAAGGCCCAGGAGATATCGATGAGGCAGACCATGGTAAGCCCCCTCTCGACGCTTGATCTTATAGTCGGCGCGGTGATCATTGTCCTTCTCCTCGAGCTCACAAGAAGGGCAGTAGGCTGGATAATGAGCTTTGTGGCAGTGATCTTCCTGATATATGCCGTAGCGGGCCCTTACCTGCCGAACATAATCTCCCATAGGGGCTTCCCCATCGCAGACCTGATAGACTACCAGGTTTTCGGCCTGGATGGCATCTATTCGATACCGCTTAGCATCTCGGCGACATACATCGTGCTGTTCATCATCCTGGGCACTCTCATGGAGTATACCGGAGCCGGCGATGTGATAATGGACATAGGCAAAGCTGTGGCAGGGGGGTTCAGAGGCGGACCAGCGAAGGTCGCAACAATATCCTCTGCCCTGTTCGGCTCCATTTCCGGAAGCGCCGCCGCTAATGTTTATGCGACGGGCACCTTCACAATCCCGATGATGAAGAAGATAGGCTACAGCCCCGCTTTCTCGGGGGCTGTCGAGGCGGTCGCCTCCACAGGAGGACAGATAATGCCGCCTGTGATGGGCGCTGCAGCCTTCCTCATGGCAGAGCTCCTGGGGATGCCATACATCGAGATATGCAAGGTAGCCCTGCTGCCGGCCATCCTATACTACGTTTCGCTGTTCATAGTGCTTGACTTCGAGGCGGCCAGGATCGGAATAAAGGGCCTCGAGCGGAAGGACCTGCCCAAATGGAAGGACATACTTCCCAGGCTCTACCTTATGCTTCCCCTGGTAGTCCTCGTCGCGATCCTGATGATGGGTTACACTCCGTTCCGCTCGGCGTATTATGCGATAGTGCTAACATTCATCCTCAGCTTCTTCAGCAAGAAGACGAGGTTCACCCTGTCTACGTTCATCGATGCTATGGTGGTGTCGGCGAAGCGCACGGTGATGATAGCGGCAGCATGCGGCGCCGCGGGCATAGTCATCGGAGTGATCACCCTGACAGGAGTGGGCCTGTCCCTCTCCAGCGTTATCATCTCCCTGTCGGGAGGCGTTAAGATACTTGCACTCATAATGGTGATGATATCGGCGATAATAATGGGGATGGGCACTCCTACCACAGTCGCCTACATCGTGGTGTCAACACTGGCTGTCCCCATAATGAAGGACCTTGGATACGCGGCGCTCCCCTCGCACCTGTTCGTGTTCTACTTCGCGGTGCTCTCGATGATCACGCCGCCTGTAGCGCTTGCTGCATATGCCGCGGCCGACATCGCAAAGGAAAGCTCCATGAAGATCGGCTTCACCGCTATGAGGATTGGCGCAATTGTATTCACTATCCCGTTCATCTTCCTACTGGATCCGCCTCTTCTCATGCAGGGTTCATGGGGGATGATAGCTTTCAGGTTCGTGATGACGGTGTT
>CAZNZD010000074.1:0-7644 GCA_964577435.1 uncultured Clostridia bacterium | reverse complement strand
TTTTGATTAATGACCCAGAGCTTAACGACCTCTGCTATCTTTCTAATGTGTAGTACTTCGTGTTTAGTGCCTTTACCGATAATGTATGCAACTCTAGGGTAAAGTAGGTAGTACCTCTTCCTGATGTCCTTATCTGCAGTATCTGAGTATACTGGTGCTAATCGATAGATCGCAAACCCCACCTTACTCGTGCGGTAAATTCTCTTGAGCACGTTCTCCGCTTCGGCTTTCGTTTTTGCATACTGGCTTATTGGGTTAAGCTTACTATCCACTCTAGCTACGCCATTGATATAGCCATAGACATCCATTGTCGAAGAAAAGAGTACCGGTATCTCCTTCTTACTTGCAGCAAAGAACAGATTTCTTGAATTCACTACATTCAATCGATAATATTCTTCCATCGGCGGCTCTTGTCTCCTCGATGAATGTGCAAGGGCAGCAAAATGCACTACATGGCTTATAATATTCCTGCTAAATAGTTTCTCAATTGCATCTTCATCTGATAAATCAATAACCACATGTTCGTAAAGCGTTCTATCTAGTTTGTTCCGTTGTTCCTTTAGATCGAGGCCGATGACATTATAACCTTCGCTCACTAAGTACTGAGCAACAAAGCTCCCAATCATACCTGAAGCTCCAGTCACCAGAATCTTAATCGGATATACCCTGCCCTTTTGAGGATTGGTGTAACTCGTTGTTCCTTCATCTATCTCCATCTGCTTGCCACCTACTAATCTCTGATGACTCGGATGTTCTTTTTGCAGCCTCAAGTAGCTCAGAAAGTATCCACCTGGGTTCCTTATGTATCGCTCTCATAATAATACATAGCGCAGTATACGTTAAAATTTTCATATCATACCAGAATCCGCATTTTTGAAGGTAGTATAGTTCTAAAACTAGTCTTGTTGGAAGAACTCTTACAACATATTCGAACTCATTTTGTATTCTATCCCCATAAATGTAATCGTATATTGCTGAGGGACTTGTTATTCCAACATTAATAAGGTTGATTGCCTCGAACATGCCAGAGCGCATGATGCTTGCTTGATCTACGGAAACTGGCCTAGGGCCGACTAATGACATCTGTCCTAATAAAACATTGATTAGTTGAGGAAGTTCATCAATTTTCATTGAACGAATAAAAGCTCCAAATTTGAATACTCTTCTTGGATTAGGCTTAAAGTCAGCCTCATCTTCACTTCTCTCGATATGCATAGATCGAAACTTATACATGTCGAATACCTTGCCATCTCTCCCTATACGCTTAGCTACATAGATTAGCGGACCTGGACTAGATAAGCCGATGCCTAGAACCGCAATTAACCATATAGGAGCAGTAAGAGTGATAAGAAACATAGAGACAACAACATCTAGTGCTCTCTTAGTAGAAAAGTACATAAAATGCCTTCTATTCTCAGATATCCGATGTTGCTGAGACATAACTAACACATATCACTTCTTGGTAGGAATACTGGGTTTATCTAATATGATTCTTCTAAATGCTGATACAAACGATTCAGCATAATAAAGGCCACATTGACCAGCTCGATATGCAGCAAGCCCAGTTATCGCCTCAAGGCTCCTAGGATGTGGAAATTGCCGTGTTACATCTCGATATTTTCTCAAAGCTTCAAGCTTCTTTTCGATCCCGGTTTGTCCAATCTCAATGTAAGTATTGGGATAGAAACTGCTTACTGCTGGGTTGATTATCCAGTCTGTAGCTGATTGAACTTCCATAAAGAGAAGCTCTTCGACGGGTTTAACATTGCTTCTTCGCTGGAAAATTCGTATCGCTGACTGACAAGCTAGAGCAGTATGCATGTGATCATTATTTGCGTCTAGAGGCCAATGGGTGATAACAACTTCAGGTTCAGTTTCGATTATCGCTTGTTCGATGAACCTTACAATTTCGATATGTGGCACATTGTTAAACTCGATGTTAGGAAAGTTCCCAATTATACTCCTGCCTATACCCAATACTTCAGAACTTAGCTTAATGTCTGACAATACTTCCTCAGGTTTTGGTTGAGATGATCTTGCAGAGACCTCTGCAGAAAGAATCAATAGATTTACTTTATAACCAGCTTGGGTTAGTTTGAATATCGTGCCTCCAGCACCTAAAACCTCGTCATCAGGATGCGCAACAACAATAAGATGAGTCCCTTTGCACATAGAGTCCATACTCTTCACTAGTTTATTCTATCCTCCAAATCTCAATAATCGCTAGGAATGTTTATACACTCAAATCCGTGCGAGATCTCTTCTCAATGAAGAAGCATAAAAATATGACTCTTCTAATTATCCCTAGAAGGTTTTCTATATGCGCTAGCGAGTTTTCACAAAAATGCTGAATTCTAGTGCGCTTTACAGACCTGATTATTAACTTAAGCACAGTCTACCAACGCACATAGTGCGGTGATGTCTTATAGCTTTGAGTGCGTTGCCGAAACATACTGCACTCGAAACGATGTTTAGAAGCTACTACTCGCTATCCATTCAAACGATAACCATAACAGCTGATTTCTTCCAGCAAATATGAATCCTACCATTGCTCTTTGTTTATGCTTGTCTATTCTCTCTATTATGCAGTCGACATCTGCAAGCGGTCCCTCAACAATCCTTGCTTTATTCCCTACTATTAGCGCTTTTGATATTCCTATTCTTCCATCGTACTTATGCACCCACATTGCAAACTCATAATCCTCACCATGCAACTCCCAAAAACTATCTCCGTAGCTGAGAACTTTATGCACACCTAACTGCCTTAAGTTCTCTAGATTGACTTCGCTGTCAGAGTATATGAACACATATCCAGGAGTAAGCGGTATCTCTTCCTCCGACCATTCCCCGGCTTTCCTCTTCTTCATTACCCGGACCGGAAAGATGACCTCTTTTTTAAGCGCATTCCGCAGCCGCTCGGCAACCTTCTTCTCGCTTCCGTTGTTGCAGGAAACGCAGTAAACAAACCACTCAGGTCTCTCCCTCACCATCCCCTGCAGCTGCATCAATCATTTCTCCTGCCACACAGATCTCGATTCCAAGCCTAATCCGATCAGCACTGCCTAATCACTTGCTCTCGTAATACTTGTGATACCTATACTTGTAGTAATAGTTGTACCTGTGTCCCATCTTATTCATCTCCACATCAGTAAGCACCGTACCGACGATGTTCGCCCCCGCCGTCTTCAGGCTGCTTACAGTCCCATCCACCATCTCATATGTGGACCTCTTGTGCGCGACCACTAGGATGACCCCGTCCACATACTGCGAGAGCACAGCCGCGTCCGTCATGAACGCCGCAGGAGGCGTATCAAGGATGATGTAGTCGTACTTATCCGTCACCGATTCAAGCAGCTCCCGCATCCTCACAGAGCCAAGCAGCTCGGAAGGGTTCGGTGGGACGGGCCCCGATGTAACCACATCGACGCCATGGTTGCTGTCCCTGATGATCGCCTTCTCAAGGGCGATGCCCTCTATCAGGATGTTTGTCAAGCCAGGGCTTGCCTTGACCCTGAAGAGCTTGTTCACCCTGGGCTTCCTGAGGTCGGCATCGACCAGGAGCACCTTCTGCCCGGCCTTGGCCATGCTGATAGCCAGGTTCACAGACACTGTAGTCTTGCCCTCGATGGGCCCGCTGCTGGTGATGATGAGCTTCTTCATCTTCTTGTCCGCGCTAAGAAACTGTATGTTAGTCCTTAAACTGTTGTAGGCCTCCTCCACCTGGAATGGAGCCTCGCTCACCAGGACTATAGGCCTCTCCTTCATCCTTCTTCCGAGCCTCATCAGTAGCCTCCCCCTCTCTTGGTCTCAGGTTCGGCTTCCGGCCTGTACAGAGGCAGCACGCCGAGGACCGGCAGGTCATACCGCTCCTTCAGGTCCTCGTCTGACTTGAAGGTGTTGTCCAGCATCTCCCTCAGGAAGACGATGCCCGTCGCAAGTATCCCGCCTATGACGGCGGCGATGAGGGCGTTTTGAAGCTTCTGCGGCTTCACAGGGCTTTCCGGCACCACCGCCCAGTCGACGACCTCGACGCTTCCCACCTTGGCGGTCCTGATTATCTCCTCCGGAGCCTGCTTCACGATCTCATTGGCTACCGATGCCGCCACGATAGGATCCGTGTGCGTGAAGGACACCTTAAGGACCTCCGTGTCATTGACTCCGGATACGCTAAGCTCACCCCTGATGTCCTCAGGCATCACTTGCAGCCCCAAAGCCGATATCACTTTGGTGAGGACAGTGTCGCTCTGCATCACGATGCTGTAGGTCTTGACCAGCTTCTGCGACATCAGCAGGTCGTTGTAGGTGATCGCCGACATGGCGCCCGTCTGGTCAGGCCCCTTGTTCACTATAACTGTGGAGGATGCCCTGTACTGGGGCGTAAGAAGGTAGTTGGACACCGCCCATCCCGCGGCCCCGAAGAGCATCGCGGTAAGGAGGATGATCCAAAGGTTCGTCCAGAGTATCGAGAACAGGTCGCGTAGGTCGATCATGTCGGATGCGCTGTCTTGCTCCCTAGTTGCCATTTCTTCCTCCGACCTCCAAGGCATTGTCATAGCGAAACATAGAATATGTGCTCCCCTTTGTGGCCAAATAGCGCCTTCGAGTTATCCAAGTGCCAATATATCTGACCTTTACCAAGCGCGGACATCCTGGGCCGCCGCCTTTTCGCGTCATGCGAGTCCGTAGCAATGAAGTGGACGTAGTCCGACCCTAGAAGCTCCTTGGCAAATCCCTTATAAGGAGTGAGCAGCCCCATGAGGCTTCCCGCGTTAACCTGCACGTAGGCTCCCTTGTCTATAAGCTTTGCGAGCCTCTTCCTAGCCCTGAGCCATCCATACCTCTCCGCGTGGGCCAGCACCGGCTGGACGTTCATCTTCTGCAGACGGTATATGCTCTCCTCGAACCAGATCGGCTCCGGCCCCGCCGGGTATTCCACAAGCATCAGGTTCGTGTCCGCAAGGCACAGCGACTGAGCGTTCTCCTCAATCTCCCTGTAAGGCGAGCTTCCCTTCTCCTTGGGCATCATGGAGACTTCGGCCCCGGCCTTCAGCGACAGGTTCATCCCCTTCTCCCTTAGGCCCCTTAGAAGGGAATCCATTGCCTCCTGTCTTCGCCTTAAAAACTCCGTTATCCCGCTTCCCATCACATAGTGCGGCGTCGCGATGATCCCGGCCGCCCCGTCCGCAACATATGCGGCCGCAAGCTCCAATGACTGGGAAAGCGTAGCAGGTCCGTCGTCGATGCCGGGAAGAATGTGGCTATGAATATCATAATACCCTGGCATGCACTAATTCCCTCCTGCTGCTCGTATAGAGATGCCGTTAACTGGATGCGTCGCAAGACGCAGCGGCACTCTGCGGAGCCGCCACCTTAGCGCGAACCGGCCTGGGCTTTCCTTCCCTCCTCGACTCGTCTCTGAAACAGACCGCCTCCATTAACTCCTTCGCCACAGCCGCGCCGTCTTCCTGTTCGGCAAGGCTCAGAAGCCTGTCCATCTTATTAAAGACGTCCGGGCTCATATGAGGGTTGTTCCTGGTCATGAAGATCTTGCTGTGGGAGGTACGGTCCACGCTAGTCGGGTCGTAGAACAGCTCCTCGTACATCTTCTCGCCGGGCCTTAAGCCGGAGTACGTTATTTTGATGTCCCTGTCGGGCTCAAGGCCGTTAAGCCTTATGAGGTCCCTCGCCATGTCGTCGATCCTGACAGGGGTGCCCATGTCCAGCATGAAAAGCTCGTCGCCTTCTGTCATGGAGGCTGCCTGCAGCACGAGAAGCACAGCCTCGGAGATGAGCATGAAGTATCTCGTGATGTCCTTGTGGGTCACAGTCACGGGGCCACCGGCCTCTATCTGCTTCAGGAAGATCGGTATGACCGACCCGTCGCTTCCGAGCACGTTTCCGAACCTCACTGCCGCGAACTTAGTCGCCCCCTTGTCGGGGTTCATCCTCATGATCATCTCCGTGAAGCGCTTGGTGGCTCCCATGATGCTCGTCGGGTTCACAGCCTTGTCCGTGGATATGAGGATGAAGCGCTTGACCCCGCTTTCCACGGAAGCCCTGATCACGTTGTAGGTGCCCTTTATGTTGTTCTTCACGGCCTCGGCGGGGCTGTCCTCCATGAGGGGCACGTGCTTATGGGCCGCCGCATGGAACACGATGTCAGGCTTGTGCTCGCCGAACACGGCCTGCATCCTTCCTGAGTCCCTGACCGAGCCCATGACAGTAAGCAGAAGGTCGGCCTTGCCGGCCATCCTTATCTCCTCGCCCAGCATGTAGAGCTTGTTCTCGTTGACGTCGAGCGCGATTATCCTCTTCGGGGAGAACCTCAGGCACTGCCTGACTATCTCCGAGCCTATGGAGCCGGCGCCTCCGGTGACAAGGACCGTCGAGCCATCGATCATCCTTGCGATGCCCTCCTCGTCCAGCTTCACGGGCTCCCTGCCTAACAGGTCCTCGATCCGCACGTCCCTGAGCTTGCCCACCTCGACCTTTCCGGTCAGAAGGTCTATCACTCCCGGCACCAGGCGCACCTTCTTGCCGGTCCTGCTGCAGATCTTCAGTATGTCGCCCTGCTCCGCCCTGGAGGCTGACGGGACGGCCACAATTATCATGTCGGCGTCGTACTTCTCCACGGCGGATTCGATCATCTGCCTTCCGCCGACGATCCTCACGCCGTTTAGGTGCATGCCCTTCTTCCGCGGGTCGTCGTCTATCATCGCCACCGGGATGTAGTCGCAGGTATTGCCCTCCGCCATGTCCTTAAGGAGCATCCTTCCGGTGTCGCCGGCGCCTACTATAAGCACGCGGGTCTTGGCCCCCGTGGAGCCGTTCCTGGCCCTTCTCCTGTAAAGGTGCCTTAAGACCCTGTACATGAATCGGAATCCGCCGCTTACGAACATGAGCGAAGTCCCTATGACTGCAGCAGCCTCCGGGGAGAAGTATCCCCTTGCGATATAGAAGTAGAGGAAGATGCCGACGGTAGATGCGACGACTCCTAGGCAGAGCTGCATCAGCTCGTCGATGCTGGCCTTGTCCCAGAGGCTTGTGTAAGCCCTGGACCTCGCCATGGCTAATATGTGGATACCGCATATAACGAGTAGGTCCCAGACATAAATTCCCAGGGATAACTGGTCCAGCACCCTTGCCGCCCAGATCGATTGGAATACTGCAAGCACGTCCACGGCCATCAGTCCGCCCATGCGCAGACCTCGGGGTGTCATAAGATCATCCTCTCTTTGCATTCGACCATCTTAGGTCAGCAGAAATACCAGGATGCAATACAGACTTATAGGAAGATTATACCTGCATTTTTCCATACTTTGTATATCTAACATTCAGTCGGGCCCAACCCATTTAGGCAAGCCCAAAGTGCAGTTTAACTGCGGCTCATAGATGGGTTTTGAATTCAGTTAAACTAGTAAAATGTATTGTTTTCTAACCATTATTTACAATGATGTAAATAATTGTATCACTTGCAGGAAACTGAAGCCAAAGGGCCGTTTTCTGCAAACCGCCCGCCATAAATGTCAAATGCTGCGGGTTCAGGGCTTAAACGCTGCCCTTATTGCTGCCCCTGCCGCCTCCATATCCCTTGCGAGCTGCCTGAGGCTTCTTCCGTCAGGCGCCTTCATCCTGGGGGCGACC
>CAZNZD010000073.1:0-7688 GCA_964577435.1 uncultured Clostridia bacterium | reverse complement strand
AGTGTATTTGGGAACGTATACGTTACAGAAACGAATATACATTGATTAATCTACTGAATCAGCATTATAAACCATATATCAAGCAGCACCCAGGCACTTAATTGGCACTTAGTTTTCTTAAACACATGCTAAATACCGGTTTAGTTTCTTGGCTTATTGCTGTCACCAATTCCAGTTGCCTTATCTAGGCAGTCGGTTATCCTACAATTGCCTGAACCGTCCGAGTGCAAATACGTCTGCACAGTTGTCTGCACCATCTGTCCTAACCTTCCTGCAACATCAGTTACTGGCACTCCTGCATTCACTAGAATAGATCCATGGGAATGCCGTAAGTCGTGAAGCCTGAAGCCCTCAATCGGTATCCCCGCAATAGATAGTATACGATTCAGCGCAGATTTCAAGTTAGTACAATGATGAATCTTGATTCCAGCTTTTGAAGGAAACACAAAACGATTCACATTCCAGGACTCATCTGCTTTCCTCTTCTCTTCCTCAATGGCGTTAATGCCAAGCAACAACTCTACTAGGAGCGTTGGCATTATCACATCTCTTTGCCCCGCTCTACTCTTTGTTGTTCCTGGTTCTGCCCCGCCTTCCCGTACATGGATAACACTTTTGGACAAGTCCACATTATCCCAAGTGAGGCTTAGCAGTTCGCCTCGCCGCATTCCCGTAAGCGCAGCAGTTATAAGTAGAGGGCCATGCCGGTGAGACCTGGCAGCTTCTACGAAACGAGCAAGTTCATCCGTCGTTAATGCTCTAGCATGCTGTTGTTGCTTACGAGGAAGGCGAGTTTCTATCAATGGGTTGGAGAGTATTAAGCCAGAGATGCGAGCTCTTTTCAAGCAAGCGCTTAGAATCGCCCTTGCAGTTGCAACAGACGCTCTCGAATACTGGAGAAGCATTTCGTTGAATGCCTGTTGGCAAAGGTCCGGTGTAAGCTTACTAAGCTTGGTAACTCCAAGCTTGGGCGATATCATCTTCCAGTACTTATAATTGTAAGCGCTCTGGGTTGAAGTGGCAGCTGTAGGTTCCACGTATAGAGAGAACCATCTTTGGAAGTACATATCAAGCGTTAAGCTCTGCTCTGCCATCTGCTTAGGGAAGGAGCTGGCCATAGCTTTTAGCCGCATCTCCTCCTTTCGGGCATCGGACTTGCTGCCCATGAAGGTACGGTAAACGTACTTCGATCTTCCCGCTTCATCAATACCGGCATATGCCCTGATTTGCCAAACCCCAGGGCGTCTTTCACGGATGGACATTTGTACCTCCACAATCTAGAACAAGTCGTATTGATGGTTAGACGCCTATCTCATCTCAATACGAAGGCTTCTCAGTCTTATATCAAGGGCCTTACCAGATACCTCCAGAGCCTTAGCCAATTCATCTTTTCTGCAGCCAAGGTCCGCCATAAGCCTAATAGTCGGTTCTGGCATGAGGGCATTAGCTGAGAATATTCGAGCCCTCCTCTCATCAGCTGTACGCTGGTTTACCGTACTGAAACGCAGCGTATGTGCTCCTATGCCACACGTCAGATGATGATACAGCTCATGCGCCAGAGTAAACCTCTGTCGCGCGAGGCTTTGCCTAGCATTAATGGCTATAGAAGGTGATGGGTATCTCATGTAAAGCCCGTTAAACTCATCGCCAGTTAGGATATAGTCTACCTCCACACCATGAGCCTTAACGATTTCCTCAATGTCGACAGGAAGTTGATAAAGGTAATCTTGGGTTATTGCTTGTGCCAAAGCTACTGGTGACTTCATCAAACGCCCCCTCACGAATTGCTCTTAAGTAGGTATTATAGAACAAGCGTTCTGCATAAGGGAGGGGATTTCGTCTACCAGCTAAGCTTTTTTTGATTTGGCTATTCGCCACCTAATATACTCAGCTAGATCTGCCTGTGTTTCGGGGGAGAGATCCTCCCAAGTGACATCTCTAAAAGCAAGCTCAATATCCGGTGGAAGAAGAGCAGGTTCATGGCGATCCCTTTTATCAGTTTCACCGATGAGGTAATCTACTGAACAGCTGAACAATCTAGCTATTGCTCGGACAGTTTCGAAATCAGGATCTCTTCGTCCTTGTTCATAGTTACTATAAGTTGCCGGATGAATCTTCAATAGGTTGGCTACATAGGTTTGCGACCAACCCTTTTCCTCTCTCAGCTTCTTAACTCTTCCAGCAAGTGCACACATTGTGTATCTCCTCCAATTGCAGTATAAGCGCTGCAGGTCAACATGAAAAGAATTTAGGTCATTTTGGCTTGAAACTATTGACACGGCCAAATCGTCGCATTATAGTCAAATTGGCTAGGACATAATAAATAGGTCTAAACGCATAGGAGGCTGGAGGATGAATCCTATAACCATCAAGAATCTGCGCGTAGAAAGGGGTATCAATCAAAGGACAATAGCAAGGAAGCTTGGGCTCTCTAGGCAGCGTTTCTACCAGATTGAGAATGATGCAACGCCTAGGTTGAACCCGAATCAATGGAAGGTGCTTTCCGAAGCTCTTGGAGTACCTCTTGCGAATCTAATCGAAGGGTACACTCAACCGCAGCAGACAATCTAAGGGTAACAGGAAAGAGATTGGAAAGTAACACTATGTCCGCTGAGAAATGGGTGATAGCAAGAGAATCATCCCCAGAGACTAGTACTTCAAGCGGTTACAAAAGACAGAGTGATTAAGCAGATTTGGAGGAGGTCACAGATGAGTCCGGTTAGGAAACTAGGAAGACCCAGGACGAACTTCCCGTCACCGTCAGATTTCGGTATTGAACTCACCTTCGAACAGCTTGGACAGTGCATGGGAATGACCCGTAAGAAAGCTCAGGCAATGGTGGTCGATAATGGGATACCGGTCATTACGAGGGGCAGGTTCAGAACAATACATAGAATGGTGGCGGACCAATTAATCAGCGGTGAGTGGTGGACCAGACAGCTGAACAAAGCAGAGAAGGAGGAGACGATACCAGATGTTCAGGCTACTATCCCAATTACCAGCAGAAGCGTACTGGCTTCTAATCTCGGTAGCGCTGTTCATGGGCCTGCTAGGGCTGATGGCATTGGCAGACGACCTGCTGTTATTCGTAAGAAGGCTTAAGGAAGAGAAGCATTCGATAGCCAGGTACAACAGAAGAGAGGGAGGAATGAGGAATGCCTGAAACTACGGTGAAGCTGAACTGGGAGGAATATATAGAGGCAGTGAGGATGGGCAAGCTCATTTGCCGGGAGCCTGATATAAGGCAGCTGCTGGAACTGGCCTACGGAGGACCGCTGTCAACTGAGGTGGGCCTGATAGTCGGGATCCTGCTGGAGTACAGGAACTTCAAGGCCCTGCAGAAATGAGGATGGGCCCTCTGCAAAGAGCCCATCCAACTAAGAGAGCGGTAGGAACATCACAAGAGTTCACTACCAAGAATATAGCACACAAGAACCCAGAGTGCGCCATACCACAAGAGAAAAACAGGTAAACCTCCATGAGACAAGGGGAATGAGTGCGGAAATGAGAGGTGTGGCTATGTGATAAGCAACCTCTCAGCCTCACTGCAGACAACAAGACCAGTAAGAGCTCAATGAGCGGATTGGAGACATTGAGATGGGGAAGGATTACATAGAGGTAGCCAACGACTTCTTCGGAAGGAGACTAGTAATCGATCTGGTCAATGAGAAGGGCGGCATCAAGGCGATCATCTGCTTCATCAGCCTGGCAGTGCAGGCAGCCTCGATAGATGACAGCGCGTACATAAGAAACGAGAAGGGCAAACAGTGCAAGCTAGAGGATCTGAGGACCGAAGAGCTTAAGGCGCTTGGCAACCTGGAGGATACCGTCGAGATGCTTAAGAGGCATGGTTTCCTGGACGAGGACGAGAACGGGCTGAGGATAGGAAGAGCAGTACTGGGAAGGCTCATCAGGCTATAGAAATTCAGCATGACAGGGAGTGAGGATTGGGCACATGGCGAGGCAAAGAATGCTACACCCGGAATTCTGGTCAGATCCCTCAGTAGGGATGCTAACACATATTGAGAGGTTGATGTTTGTAGGATTGTTCTCTAATGCAGACGATGAAGGCAGGCTGCCCGGCAATCCCGCTTTCCTAAGAAGCATCATATTCCCTTATGACGATATGACTAATGCAGAAGTGAAAGTTATGCGGGATAGCATCGCAAGAGCATGTCCGAACGTGCAAATCTACGAGGTTGACGGAGTGGAGTATATCGCCTTCACTAAGTGGAGTTCTTATCAGAGGCCCAGGTATGCAAAGCCTTCGAAGTATCCATCACCAGATAGTTGCAGGAATGCGACAGAAGAGCAGAAAGACAGCAGTGCAGGCGGTACGGTATTACCGAAAGCTTACGACTTTATAGATGCTAAGCTTCAGCAACCTTGCAACCAAATAGAAGAAAGCTTGCAACTAAAAAGCTGCACCTTTGCAACCACAGATAGTGATAGTGATAGTGATAGTGACAGTGATAGTGACAGTGATAGTGATAGGGATCCAAGGGGAAGGGCGGACGGGATGCCTGACCTACGGCAGGCGAGCCTTGTCGGGAATGTACCACATGAGCAGATCATAAAAGCCTTCAACGAGACTTGCACCGGGATGAGGAAGGTCAGGTCTCTCACAGTGCAGCGCAGAAAAGCGATAAGCGCCCGTTGGAAGAACAACAGGGCCGACCCCATGGCGCACTTCCGGGAGTTGTTCGCAAAGGCAAGCAGGTCAAGCTTCCTGAACGGCATCAACGACAGGGCGTGGAGCGCCGACTTCGACTGGCTCATGAAGGAGCAGAACGCCGCGAAGGTGCTGGAGGGCAAATACGACGACTCAGCGAGGGCACCGGCAGGCTTGAAGCCCCTACAGTCAGGAGGTACCAGGGATAAGCCGGAGACTAACGCCCAGAGGAACGCAAGGATAGCTCAGGAGCTGATGCTGAAGTTCAGGGCAGAGGAGGGCAATAATGGCAACTAAGCAGGAGATACTGGTGATTTTCGACATGATAAACGCAAACTACCCCAATAACAAGTACGAGCTGTCGGAGCCTTTGATCGACATATGGCACATGCTGCTGGGGCATTACTCGCTCATCGACCTGCAGACAGCGGTGCTGAGGACGCTGGATACCTCGAAGTACCCTCCGACGGCTGCTGATATCAGCGAGGCCATGCGAGGACTCGTGGGTCTTGGGATACCTGGGGAAGGCGAGGCATGGCACATCGTAAGCGATGCGATCCTCTACTGCGGTCTGGGGCGCTACCACAAGGGCGAGGAAAGGCTTAAGCCATATCCGCTGATAGTCCACGCGGTGGAGCAGATAGGGGGGCTTCAGGCTATAGACGAAGCCGATAACACGGAGGTCATCAGGGGGCAGTTCATGAGGATCTACTCGGTGATCAGGAAGCAGGCGCAGGATACGATGTTCATCCCACCGCTGGTGCTTGAAAGGGCGAAGGCGCTAGGGAAGCAGGCAAGCCACAAGCTGCTGGATAGCATCGAAAGGCCCGACAAGGAGCAGATTGCGAGGATAGGGGGCTCAAGCAATGTCCATGCAGCATAATCCTGAAACAGAAAAGCTCATGCCTCTCATCGAGGAGTGGCGCAAGGCGAAGAGATTCTGCCAAGACCTCAAGCGCCGCATGGACGATGGCGAGAAGATGGACTTCGAGGAGTACATGGCAGCGCTGGACGAGCGTAGGTATGCGGCAAACATGCTGGCCTTTGCGTTCGAGCGGCAGATAGACACAGGGTACGTGGCAGTGCCGGATACCCAGGCGATACTGGAAGTGCTGGACGAAGCCAGAGGGCCATGGGTGGCCCCGTGCTAGAGGCCGAAGGAGGAAGCTCATGGTGTACAGGTTCCCGCTTATGCTGCTTACGTGCCCTCACTGCGGGAGGGAAGGGGAAGAGCACTATCTGGATCTCATCAACGGCACTCAGTGCCTTGTGACCGTAGTCTGCAGGGGATGCGGCTGCACGGGTCCGGGCAGGGTGTACATGAAGGGAGACGCCAGGGACAGGAACAAGGCGACCAAGAGCGCCATCGCGGCATGGAACAGGAGGGTGCCTGATGGACGAGGAGCTCAAGGCGGCTGCGCTGATGATGAAGGGCCAGCTGGGGATGGACCTCTGGGGGTATAGGAAAGCAGATGAGAGCCTACGCAGATTGTTAAGAAACGGTGAGGCCATGATAGGGGATGTGGCTGAGGCCACTGACCGGCTAAACAGGCAGGCGAGGGACATAGCCTTTCGCATATGCCAGCTCATAGATGCAACGGAAAGTCATTCGGGAGGGAAGGCACACAGCCATGACAGTGATTGAGGGGATCAAGGCGCTTTCGGAGGGGCAGGAGCTGTATGCCCTGTGGAAGGACAGGAAGATACTGATAGCGGATTGGCAGCACGGGAAGGGCAAGCCAAGGTTCATATCGGAGATGCCGGGGCCGGTGCCGCTTTCGATAGGGCAGCTGAACAGCTCCGTTGGCATCATCAGGCAGCTCCCAGCTCCTGCGGTTACGATGGATGAGGCGATACGGAAGGCGCTTGCAGGCATGGAGCTTACGATGTCGTGCGAAGACTGCGCTGATGTCAAGGAGTGCAGGGAGACCTTCGAAGGCTATGGCCAGAAGCTGTGCCTTAAGGGGACAGGGGCAGGAAGGGAGATCGCTATCGACAGATTGCGCAAGATGCTTGAAGGCGTCAGCATAATTCGAACCAGGGCACGAGATGAGAGCCCTACGGAGATCCGCATGAGATGACCCTCTGCATGGATGGCCCCCAGGCGCGAGGAAACGGGCTCAGGATTCATCGGAGACGGCAGGATAGGCAAGGAGCCATCCGGGCCGTTTCCTGTCTTCCAGGCGATATTTCATGATAACTGATGAACATATCATTTCTATGTAACCATTCCACGATTGCATCGTTCAGATAGGATAGATGATAGTGCCTGTATTCACAAGAACGGGAGGACGGGCTCATGAGGGATGTGTTCTTCACGGGGGCTACGGGTTGCCTTGGGATGCTTTGCGTAAGGGAGCTTTCCAAAAGGGGATGGATTGGCTACACTAAATTGTACAGAAAAGAGAAGGTGACGGTTTGGAGAAGGGATTATTATGAGTTCAAATTGACAGCGACCAACACATCTGATGCCAGTCGAATTCGTCTTGATGGCCGGAGGAATCTGGTTTTCTAAGGAGAAAAGCTAACACCAAGCTTGCTACTACGAAAAGGACAAGCTCACCTCCAAGAACTGCATGATTTCTTCGTGTGTATAATCCCGTATTGGAGGAGTAAGATATCCGCTAAAGGTAGCTTCTAATAAAGGATTCTAGTTGCTCTAGATTTCTAATAAGGAGACGTGCGAACAATGAGTCGAGTAATGATGATTAACAGTAGTCGACCAGATATTGGCTTGTTTACGCGGGCGATTACTATTGGCGACGAATATAAGCTCGTAGGCCAGTTCATCGAATACTATTGCCATACGTTCATTCGAAAAAGTAAAAAGACCAACCTTGCGGTCTTTGTTGAACCACGCATTGATTCGGGATTCCCAGATGTTGTGTTTGCACCTTACTTATCATCAATAACTAATAACTGGTCTGATAAGCGTGAGGTTTTGGATGTTTATGACCTTAAGCTATTGTCGTACCTCTATTCTACAGAAGGTGCAATTGGTTCCAAGATAATCTCA
>CAZNZD010000072.1:0-7703 GCA_964577435.1 uncultured Clostridia bacterium | reverse complement strand
GCGGAGATACGCTAGCCTCCTCTCCACGAAAGGTTTCGCCTTGGCCTTGGCCTTAAGCGGAACGGCCTCATCTGTAAGCGGCGGCTGCTGCTCAAGCTTGTCGAGCCTCTCCATGATCCGCTTAATCTTCACGGTATCCTTCAGCTGGTCTGAGGCCCTTTGTATCATCTCCATCACAAGCGAGCTGTCATCGTGGCTCAGGCTGTAGTAGACCCACTGCCCTCGCCTCTCAGACTCAAGAAGCCCTGCATTCCTAAGTATCGAAAGGTATCTGGATACCGTAGGCTGAGGGGTCTTCATAGCCTCCTGAAGGTGGCTTACGCAAACAGCGCCTCTTATGGAGAGCACTGACAGTATCGTCATCCTCGGTTCGTCGGCCATCGCCCTTAAGGCACGCACAAGGTTCTTCATGAGGCACCCCTTCTATCTATCCATATATTCATATATTATATTACATTTTCCTACCGATTCCTTCTTTCGCAAACGAAAAGCCGGAGGCTGTCGCCCACGGCTTCTTAACATTTGCTTATATGCATATTCGGATTATAGTATTTATACCACTTAAATTGATTATTTTGACATTACTTCGAATATCGAGAAGCGGGAATCCGTCTTGGCCTTGCCCGCCCTCACAGTCGTCGTTCCTCCGAGAATCGGCGAGTACTCGCCGTCAGGCAAATCGACTGCGGCCTCCTGCCTTCCCCTGCCGACGTTGAAAATCCCATAAAGCCTCTTGTCGCCGAGCTCATGGTATGCCACGATGCAGTCCTCATCGCCGCCCTCTGCAACCTCGAAGAACTTCGATCCGCTGAAATAAGGGAGCTTCTTCATGGACGCAAGCATCCTTATCAGCTCGACATGTGCCGCATCCGTCTTCGACCAGTCCACAGGCTCCTTCTCGAACAGGCTCGGCCTGTGGTCCGTTAGAGTCTCATCCCCCATATAGATGAGCGCTGCCCCTTTGTTGAAGAATGTGAAAGCGGTCCAGGCCTCCAGAACGCCCCTGTCCTTGAAAAGGGCTGCGGGCCTTTCGAAATCATGGTTCCCTATGAACCTGAGCTTCACATAGTTTGCGGGATATATCGCATCCTGGAATCTAAGTGCCTGCTTATACGCCCTTAAGCTTCCCTTGCGATAGGCGTAGTCATGGAACCTGTCGTGTATGTCGTACTCGTAGCAGATGTCGAATGCATCATAGAGCTCGCTGTCGCTGTGAGCCCTGAAGCCCTGCCTTCTAAGCTGCCTGATGAAGTCCGCATGGACAGACTCGGCGAGCCAGATGGCACCTGGCCTGACTTCTGAGACCGCCTCCCTCGCCTTGAGCCAGAAGCACTTCGGTACAAGGGATGCGACATCGCACCTGAAGCCGTCGAACCCGAATTCAGCCCAGTAGACGAGGTTGCCTATGAGCTCCGATGCAAGGCCTTCTCCGCCCCTCTCGAAGTCGAGGTCGATTACATCCCACCAGTCCCCCACCTTGTTGCCGGGCTTGCCGCCTTTGTCGTAGAACCACTCGGGGTGCCTTGCGAACATGTCGGAATCCGGCGACGTGTGGTTATAGACCACGTCCATGAGGACTTTCATCCCGAGCGCATGTGCCTTGTCCAGAAGCCCCTTCAGCTGCTGCTCAGTCCCATACGCCTGGTCTATAGCCCTATAATCCCTGACGGCATATGGGGAGCCGTATGTCCCCTTCCTGTTCTTCACCCCTGTTGGATGAATCGGAAGCAGGTGCAGGATATCCGATCCAAGGGACTTTATCCTGGGAAGGTCGGCTGTCACCGCGTCGAACGTCCCCTCCTGCGAATGATCCCTCACGAAGACCTGGTATATTAGTGCGCTTCTAAGCTCAGGGCTTGTGTCAGCTGCCATGTCCGCCTCCTGAAAGAGCCTTTCGGCTGGATAAATATAGGATACAGCGCAATGGAGGAATAATAAAGGGTGCGTAGCATCATAGAAATGGGCGCCTTCCTTTTTGGGGAAGACGCCCGTGCTATGCTTTTTTCCGACCTTACTTGCCGGGGACGTATACTACGCCGGCATACCTGTCAGTGAGGATCTTCAAGAATCCGTCATCTGATGTAAGCCCTTTTAACGCCGCCTTGAGGTCGTTCATCTTCTTGGAGTATGCATCTGAGCCCTTCTCATCGTAGGCTCTTGAGACGAAGATGTTCACGAAGCCGTCAGTCACTGAGCTGTCCTCCCTGCCGATTACCAGCTTGAAGAGGGACTTTGCCGGATCCGGGTCATAAGCCACCGCGACCGATACAACAATCGCCGAATACCTTGTACGGAAGCCCGCCTTCAATCCTGGCTGGTCAAGGGCTATGATGTCGTCGGCCTTTAGCGTTCCGCTGTCTATGTAGGACTTGAAGTTGTCCGCTGTAACGTCCGCCCCGAACGTCGGCTTCAAGGAGATGTAGCCTTCCTTTGCCAGAAGCCTGAGCGCCCTCTGGAGGTTGGACTTGTCGTTGGGAACTCCGACGCGCCCTCCTCCGGTTACGTCCTTCGGTGACGAGCTCGCCCCGTAAAGGCCCATCTTGAACGATGCCACCGGCCATAGCACGGACAGCTTCGGCAGGTTCGCAGAGTCGGTGTTCAGGTAGGGCTCATGCTGGAAGAAGTTCGCATCTGTCTTGCCCTGCACTGTATCTGTGTTAATGTTCAACCCGAACGAGGTGTACACCCTTACCTCGACGTCATAGCCCTTCTTCTCAAGCGCGGGCACTATGAACTCGTTTGTGAGGCTCTCCTGTATGCCTACCACGGTCCCAAGTATTATCTGTTCCTTAGCCTCGGCGAAAGATGCTATAAGCAGCACAGCCAGTATGGCCAGCAATACTACGTTCTTTCTCATTGTCTGCACCTCTTTCATCTTGATTTGTCGGCCCGCCTCGAAAGCACGGTGCCGGCTGTCTGGATAAGCGTTATTATGGCCGCGAGGACGATTATCCCCGATACTATGAATTCACCGTCGTTGTCTATGGTGGCCCTCACCACGGCCCTGGATGCCACAGTCCTTATGGCTATGGTCTCTGACATGACCGTCGTGCCGAGTATCGTGATCGCTAGCGTTGTGATGCCCAGGATGAGGCCTGGCCTCGCCTCCTTCAGCATGACCTTCCGAACAAGCTGCCCTGTGCGCGCACCGCTTGCAAGCGCCGCTTCAATGAGGCCCTTGTCCACGTCCTTCAGCGCCGATTCGACGAGCCTTGCGCAAAGCGGCGTCGCCGCCACGGCCCACATCACGACTGCCTCCACAAGCAGTGCAAGGTCGGTCGGACGGTATATCGAGTACCTGAAGTAGAGAAGCGATGACAGCAGGATCACCAGTATTATCGTGGGGATGGACCTTATCGTGTTGATCACGAAGGACAGGGCCCCGTAAGTCCTGCCGGCAGCCAGAGGATAGCCGGGAGAGGTAAGCACAAGGTAAACGCCCAGGGGTATCCCCCCGAGGCAAGCTATCAGTGTCGAGCCCAGGGTAATCGCCATGGTGTTCAGAAGCGGCTCTCCGAAGAGGACCTTGAAGGACGAAAGGAGGTCGGCCCAGGAGTATATCATCATGCTGTAGCACCTCCGAACCCCTCAAGGAAGCCCTTGATTATCGACTTAGGGTTCGCGAACACCTCTGCGACCGCCCCCTGCTCTACTATGTCGCCACCATCCAGCACCGCTACATCGTCGCAGGCGTACCTTACCACTGCCATGTCGTGGGTGACTATGACAATCGTGACTTCCATATCCCTGTTTATCCGCTTAAGTAGGCCAAGTATGGATTTGGCGGTCCTGGGGTCCAGCGCCGAGGTGGCCTCGTCGCATAGGAGTATGTCCGGATGCAGGGCAAGCGCGCGCGCTATTGCCACCCGCTGCTTCTGTCCGCCGGAAAGCCTCGCCGGAAACGATTCGGAGTACTCGGCAAGGCCTACAAGCTCCAGCAGCTCCTCAACCCTCGCTTTTATGTACTCCCTGGAATAGCCGGTGATCTTCAACGGGAATGCCACATTTTCGGCGACGCTCGAGTTCTTCATCAGGTTGAAGTTCTGGAATATCATGCCGATGTGCCGCCTGAGGTTTATAAGGTCCCCGTTGTGCTGTGTCGTGACGTCCTGCCCGTCTACGAGCACGGAACCCGACGTAACCCTCTCCAGCTGGTTTATCAGCCTTATAAGGGTGGATTTGCCCGCACCGGAGAGCCCTACTATGCCGAAGACCCTGCCCCTTCCGATTGAGAGGTTCAGTGATTTCAGCACCTCGTTTTCGACCCCTCCCTTCTGCGGGAAGGTCTTCGTTACTCCTATGAACTGGATTATCGCCTCATGTCCCGTCATGTGCATCACCATCCGTGCAACAATATGCGGCCGGCTAGGCATCCTGGCTTATGGCGCGCATAGCCTAAAAGAAGGCCTGCGCCTGAAGCGTAGATCCCGGCTTTGCACTGATGCCCCCTTGCCGGCCCCGGCGCGTCAACGGACGCGCTTCTTGACGAGGGACATCAGCCGCGCATACACATTCGGTTTATGAGTGATATGGATGTCATGAAGGAGAAGGCCCTCAAAGCGGACGGCTGTCCGGGCCTTGCCGAAGCGGTTTCATTTGTCGTAACTGAAGTGACTATCTTCCCCGCCTCCATGACGATAATAGGCTAATTATAAACGCAAGGGGCCTCATTGTGAAGCCCCTTCTGCAATAATATGCAATCCGCAGTTTAATCCCTCTTCAAAGGGATGTAGATGAACCTGTCCAGGTTGTCCGGCTTCTTCATCGAGCCCCTGTCGGCGTCAGATGCGTAGCCGATGGCCCTTTCGAAGCGGTTGGCCCAGGCGTCCGTATTGTCGGCGAAGTGAAGAAGCTGCGCCTCCATAACCACGGGCCTTACGGGCGATCCCCACTCAAGCTCCCCGTGATGGGCCAGGACCAGGTGCAGAAGGAGCCTCTTCTCCATGGGGTCCCACTCGCCCGTCCCGAAGATTCCCTTGTCCTGCTCCAGATGCGTGACGGCTTCCTCTATCATCGAGCAGCCCGCGGCAATATGGTCGAGGAATATCCCGTCCAGCGACATCTCGGGCTTGGTTCCGTTCAGCGCGCTTTCATAGCTTCTTAGCTTGCCGATGTCGTGCAGCAGGGCTCCTGTTATGATCAGGTCCCTGTCAATGCCTCTGTAGTTGGATGCCAGGAAGTCGCACAGCTTCGCCACATTAACGGAATGCTCAAGAAGGCCACCCTTGTATGCATGGTGCTGCCCGACGGCGGCAGGCCATACCGAAAACTGCGCCCCGGTCCCTCCCGCATCTGTAAGGAAGTGCTCCATAAGCCTGCGGTAGCGAGGGTTCCTCACGCTTTTTATGAGCCCGTTCATGTCCGATAATAGCTCTTCCGCGCTCCTGTCCGAGCTCGTCACGAAGTCGTTTTCATCGTAGCTGTCAGGAAGGACCGGCGAGACCAGCCTGTTCCTCTTGATGTCCGAAAGCCTCGCAGCCGCGAACTGAAGCACTCTTCCGTCGAAGACTTCGACCCTTACTCCATTCAGGCGGACCTTCTCCCCCTTCATGGCAAGAAAGCCTAGCTCCTCGTCGTTTTCTCTCCAGTCCCACACCTTCATCGGAAGGCTTCCGGTTTTGTCTCCGAGCTTCAGATCCAGGTAATTTTTGATTATCCTTGCATCCACCACCTGGTAGATTCCTGTCACTATGTCGTTCTCCCTGAGGCTGTTGGCGAACTTCCTGTCTTCCTTGGTCGGCATCTATACCTCCGGCTATACCCTTCCCTGCAGGCTTCTGAAAATGTTTAGGACGTCTTTGAATCCCGAACCGGCCGCTGCGACCGGACCGCCCTCCTGTACGGACAGCACAAGCTCCCCGAAGAGGTCCGTCACGAACCTGACCGCCTTGCCGCTGCCGTTGACCTTCGCGAAGATGTCGTAATAGGGCACGGCCATGGGCGCGACTTCGATCTTCACGTCGTCGTCCTCCCTCCATGCCTTTCCTATCATCTTCAAAGTCCTCTGCTCTATGGCCCAGCTGGCGACATCTCTGGGGGTGATGTGCGTAATGCCGGTGATCTTAACGTCGGACAGCTTCTTCCTGCAGCCCATCGCAGCGTTGGCTATCAGGAGTATCTTCATGGCGGTGTCTATGCCCATGACGTCTCTTGTCGGGTCGGGCTCGGCGTAGCCATGCGCCCTCGCCATCGATAGAGCCTCCTCATAGGACACGCCGTCTTCACTCATGAGCGTAAGCACGTAGTTCGTAGTAGCGTTCAGTATGCCTTCTATTGAGAGCACCTTTGAGCCGGCAAGGGAGATCTTGGCGATGTCGATGGCGGGAAGGCCGGCTGCTGTTGCGCCTGAATACCTTATCTTCACGCCGAATTTCTTCGCCATATCGGTCAGCTCGTCGAAGGCAACCACGAGGGGAGACTTCTCCATGCTGGCGATATGCCATCCCCTGGATATCGCGGACTTCATGACTGAAAGCGAGGGCTCTCCGTTATGGAAGTCTGACGACGCTGCGGCTACCAGCACTCTCACGCAGTCCTTGCTGGATACCTCCGGAAGCGAACCGTCGATGCGGTTCTTCTGGTCGTATGGAACGAACAGCGGGTGCTCGGCCAGGTTCTCCTCCCTTATAGCCATCCCTGTCAGCACATCAATGTCCAGGCCAGTCGGGTCTGATACGAAACCCCTTGACGATGATACGGCAACGAACTGCGCCTCGATGCCGTGCCAACTGAGGATGTCCTGCTCCTTCGACCTGACAAGCTTGACGAACTGCCTGCCGACCTTTCCGAAACCCAGAAGCGAAATCATCAGTTTCATAAGGACACCCCCAAAGAATAATCACACTTTAAGATTATACCCTATTGCGCGCTCACTTTACTGAAGCTCCACAGGGCGAGCAGGAAGAAAACAGCCGAGAACGGGAAGAGAGGATACATGCTTCCCACTATGTCCCTTATGATGCCGAAGAGCGGCGGTGAGATGATCATCGCCATCGCCGAGAAGAAGTAGTATAGGCCCGTATATGCACCGGTCTTCGATGCCGTCGTCATCTCCACCACCATCGGGAAGGAGTGTATGTTGATGAGCGCCCAGCCTATCCCCGCAGCAACCAGAAGCGCCATCACCGCCGGGCCGACCTGGTTTGCGCCAGTCAGGCTTAGGATGGTCATCACTGTCATCACGCAGGTAAGCCATATTATGCCGGCACTGATTATCGCCTTCTTGCCGAAGCGGCTGCCGAGAAAGCCCGAGGGTATCGCGAACAGGAGGAATGAGACGTTTCCGAGACCAAGGTAGAATGCCGCCGTGGATTCCTTGATGTTCCAGACGTTCTTAGCGTAAAGCGTGAAGAACGTATCCAGCGCGTTCCATCCCATGAACCAGAACATGATTGCCAGCAGCAAGAACAGCAGGCTCCTCTTCTCGGGGGCGAACGCCTCCTTGAGCGCCTCGAAGATGCTGACCGGCTTGTCGTCGCCCTGCTTGCCCTCTGCGATCTCAGGCTCCCTCATAAACGCCTTCAGGACCACGAGCACCAGGAGCATTACCATACCTGCCATGGCGAATGGCACCACGGGGTGCACGTCATACAGCTTGGAGCCTATGAAATAGGCAATGAGCCCGCCAAGCCCGCCCATCAGGTTGATGACGCCGTTCGCCTTGGACCTCTGGTATTGTCAAAAAAGGGTAAGAGATGATCCGC
>CAZNZD010000071.1:0-8165 GCA_964577435.1 uncultured Clostridia bacterium | reverse complement strand
CGCGCCTATAGCTCAGTGGATAGAGCGCCGGCCTCCGGAGCCGGGCGCGCAGGTTCGATCCCTGCTAGGCGCGCCATATTGATATATATTGGTTGTCTACTTCATGTATACAGGTTGTCCACGGTATACACCCTTTTTAACCTTGCTCATTTACAGACAGGTGAGTAATATATACCTTGGTGTTCTTTGCGCACGAAGTTTTGGAGGTGTGCGATTTGCTCAAGCAAGCCCTTGATGTCCTTAAGAAGGCCGAGTCTGACGCAGAACAGATGGTGGCCTCCGCAAGGCGGCGCTCCAATGAGATGAGGAAGCAGGCCGAAGACGAGAAAGAGGCAGTTATCAGGAAGGCGGCGGAGGAAGCGGGCGCAAAGGCCGCGGAGGTAAGCGCCGCTTATTCTGAGGAAGCCGCGAGAATCGCCGCGGAAGCAGAGGTCAAGGCGGCCGAGCAGGCAGCCGGGCTTCAGAGAATCGCTGCATCCAACCACAGCAAAGCCCTCAACAAGGCTGTCGAGAGGATCGTGAGAAGAAATGGCCATCGCTGAGATGCTCAGAGTGGCCATAGTAGGCCTTACTGAGGACTCATCCAGGATATCCGAGATCATGCAGCGACACGGCGCTGTGCAGATAGAAGCCTCTGTGGAGGAGGAGCCCCAAAGAAGGCTCTCGGAAGTCACCGATATGCAGGCCAAGGCCATGAGGTCGGAGGAGCTTGCGATGGGCCTTAAGGCCGCCCTTGACTTCATGGACAAGCAGCAGCCGGTAAAGAAAGGCATGCTCGATACCTTCATCGGCTGGCATTATCGCATAGGCGAGGACGAGTACGAGAGGCATGTCGCAGGCGGCGAGGCCAAGGCAGAGGAGATAGCCTCGAAGGCGAGAGGCATCGAGACGAGGCTTAACGGCATATCCAACGAGGCCAAGGCGATAGATGCCGAGATTGCGGCGCTCAAACCCTGGAAAGCGCTCGACGTATCCTTCCTTGAGCTCAAGGACCTGAAGCATCATTCATTCGTGATAGTGACCTATCCTGCAGGAAGGTCTGGCAGAGCGATCGACGAGCTTATAAAGGGCTTCGAGGGCGACGCCGCATATAGCGAGATAGCCAGGGACGAGAAGGCGGCATACGGGATAATCGCGGTGGCGAAGCAGGATACAGGGGCCCTTTCGCAATACCTTGCGCAGTCCGGCATGGATTCGCTTCCGATGCCCGAAAGCAGGCTTGCCCCGGCGCTTGAAATCAAGAGGCTGGAGGCGAGGAAGGCGGAGCTTGCGTCCGAGGAGCAGAGGGCGAAGCAGGAGGCCGTGAAGCTGTGTGAGCTGAGGCCCGCCGCATTCAGCCTTCATGACCACTTCTCCAACGAGAAATCCAGATATGAGACGGCCGGTTCGTTCTTCGCCACCGACAGGGCATTCGCCGTGGACGGCTGGATAAGGAAGGACCTCCTGGAAGGGCTCAAGAAGGAGCTTTCCGCTAAAGCCCCGTCCGCTGTAGTGATGTCGAGGGGGCCTGAGGAAGGCGAGGATGCCCCTGTGGATCTCATCAATAAGGGCATATTCGCGCCTTTCGAGGCAGTCACCAGGATAATGGGGCTTCCGAGGCAGGGCACAATAGATCCGACGCCGCTTCTTGCGGTGTTCTTCTTCATTTACTTCGGCACATGCATGGGCGATGCCATCTACGGACTGATAATGACGGGACTGGGCCTGCTTATGCTAAGGAAGATCAAGACCGCAGGCATGGGCACCCAGCTCCTGCAGCTTCTTGTCGTCGGAGGCATAGCGACGATTCTGATGGGCGTGCTCTTCGGAGGATACTTCGGAGACCTGTTCATAAAGTACCTTAAACCGCTCTGGTTCGACCCCATGAGCACTCAGGGCCCGATGATGTTCCTTGCTTTCTCGTTCGGCATGGGCATAGTGCAGATACTTTTCGGCATGGCGATCAAGGCGTGGGACAACCTGCGCCAGGGGAAATGGCTTTCCGCGATATACGACCAGGGCTTCTGGGTTATACTCCTTCTGGGTTCGGGCCTTCTCATCGGCGGGGGCGCCATCGGCCCCGGCTTCCAGGATGCAGGCAAGTGGATGACGCTGGCGGGTGCGGCAGGGCTCATACTCACCCAGGGGAGGCACCATAAGAACCCGGTCGTCAAGCTCGGCTCCGGCGTGGTGAGCCTCTACAACATCACCTCCTACATGTCGGACATAGTGTCTTACAGCAGGCTGTTCGGCCTGGGCTTCACGAGCATAGTCATCGGCATGGTGATAAACTACATGGCCAAGATGATGCTGGACATACCTTATGTCGGATATGTGCTGTTCTTTGTGGTGCTGGTCTTCGGCCATATGTTCAACCTCTTTATAAACATCACCGGAGCGTTCATACATTCCTCAAGGCTCCAATACGTCGAGTTCTTCGGCAAGTTCGCCGACTTCGGCGGCACGAAGTACACTCCGTTCCGCAAGTTCAACAAGTATGTAGACATAGATTTCAAGGAGGCAAAGTAAAATGATCATCTCTCTAGGCTCGGTTCTTACGCTAGTTGCAATCGCCATAGCAGTCGGACTCCCGGGGTGCGGCTCTTCCTTCGGGGTAGGCCTCGTCGGACAGGCCGGCGCCGGAGTGGTCTCAGAGGATCCAGACAGGTTCGGACAGATCCTCCTTCTGCAGATCGTCCCGGGCACACAGGGCATATACGGAGTTTTGGCAGGCCTTATGATCATGCTCCAGGCTGGCTTCCTATCAGGCGCCGCGGTGGATATCGACCCGCTTAAGGGCTGGGCGTACATCGCAGCCGCGATGCCCATCGGCCTTGTAGGCATGGTTTCAGCGTTCTACCAGGGAAAGGTCGCAGCCTCCGGCGTCGGAATCATCGCAAAGAGGCCCGGCGAGATGGGCAAGGCCATCCTCTTCGCCGCGATGGTCGAGACCTACGCCATCCTTTCGCTGCTCGTAAGCCTTCTTCTCATCCTCAGGCTGTAATACTAGGACGGAGGCGAACCATGGAAAACCTCTCACCGCTGGTGAAGAAGATAATGGCGCAGGCAGAAGCCGAAGCGTCGCAGATAATCGCCGAAGCCGAAGCCTACTGCCGGAAGGTGGCTGAGGAAGGCGCGGCTGAGGCCGCCAGGAAGACCGAGGCTACGCTGGCCAAGGCAGAGGCAGACGGCAAGGAGAGCGTAAGGCGCGCAGGCGTGCAAGCGTCCCTGTCGCTAAGAAACGCCGCCCTGGCAGAGAAGGGCAAGCGGGTCGCAGAGATAATGGCCGACCTGCCCTCGAAGCTTAACTCCCTAAACAACAAGGACTATGCGACGATGCTTAGGGGCTTCGTCCTCGCTGCGGCTCCGATCGGACTGGTCCACGTGCACCCGGCTGAAGTGGACAGGGAGATCTTCGACTGCTCCTTCGTCAAGGGCATAAACGAGGCTCTTCAGGCTCGCGGCCAGGACACCACGCTCATTCTTACAGGAGACTGCGCCGACATCGAAGGCGGCATCCTCCTTGAGGGCGAGAACGTGTCCGTGGACTGCTCCCTCGATTCCATATGCGAATACCACAAGGATGAGCTGGAACCGATAATCCTTTCTCAGCTCTTCCCGGAAGTAGAAAGCCGTTAGGGGTGGACTGATGGACAACATCGGATCCTATGAATATGCGGTAGGCAGGGTGAAGTCCCTTGAGGCGCACCTTATCGAGCCTTCCAGCTTCCAGAGGATGATCGACGCGCCCGACTTCGACGAGGCGCTGAGGTTCCTTGCCGAGGGGCAGTACGCAGGAAGGCTCACAAGGGATGGCTTCGAGGCGGCGCTCGATTCTGCGCTATCGGAAGCATACCAGGACGTATCCGGCTACTCACCGGACCCGTACTTCACGGGCATGTTCCTTGCCGAGTATGATTTCCTGAAGCTGAAGGCCTTCCTCAAAGAGGCGTTTCTTAAGGCCCAGGGCCAGCCGGCCCCGGTTTTGACTGCGCCCTTGCTTGGCTTTGCCGCAGAGGCAGACCTGAGGGCGATCGCCCATGAGGCGCAGGCCTCAGAGGGGGTAAGGAAGGATAACCTCGCTTTCGGAGAGGATAGGAAGCCGACTGACGCTGATGTGCTGATGGCGGCGCTTAAGGATGCCGCCTATGAGGCAGCCATGCGGTACACAAGGGCGGGGCAGGACCCGCTGGAGATAGACGCCGCGGTGGATGTGGCAGCCTACGCATACCTTAAGAAGGTGGCTGGCAGGAGAGCGGCTTCGTGGGCGCTTGAGCTCATAGCCGTCAAGGCCGACACCACCAACTTCATGCTGGTGATGAGGGCAACTAATGCGGGCAAGGGCTTGCGTTTCATAGCAGATTCGCTCGTACCCGGAGGGGCGATACCCCATGAACGGCTTATAGACGCCGCCAGGGAGGGCGACGAGAGGCTGAGACGCGTGCTGGAGTCAAGCCCCTACTGGAGGAGCCTCATGGACGCGTTCGAGCGCTGGCAGAAGGAGGGGTCCATCCGAAGCTTCGAGATGTCGGCGAACCTCCTTGTGCACTCGGTGGTCCGACAGTCGAGGATCTCCACCGAAGGATACGTGCCTGTGATGGGATACCTTCTCATGAGGCAGTACGAGGCATCGATAATAAGGCGCATACTGGCCGGCAAGGCAAAGGCGCTGGCTTCGGGCTTCATACGCGAGAGGTTGTGTGACGGCAATGCATAAGATGGCGGTTATCGGAGAGGCATCCTCGGCGGCGGGCTTCGCCGCATTGGGAGTGACTGTAATGCCTGCGGCTGACGCGACTGAGGCGACATCGCTTCTTAAGAAGGCGGCCGACGGAGGGCATGCGGTCATCTTCATCACCGAAGGCATCGCGAAGGACATGCTGGACGCTATTTCGGCGTACGCGAAAAAACCGCTTCCCATAGTCCTAACCATACCGGACAACGAGGGAAACGCCGGTGCAGCCCTGGCTAAGCTGAGGCGCACTGTTGAGAAGGCGCTGGGCGCCGATATACTCTTCGGGAAAGAAGGTACTGGCCAGTGAGCACTGACATGTTGGTAGGAAGGATAATCAAGGTTAGCGGTCCTCTGGTGGTTGCCGAGGGCATGGCTGGAGCCAAGATGTACGACGTCGTGAGGGTCTCCGACAAGAGGCTCATCGGCGAGATCATCGAGATGCGCGGGGACAGGGCCTCGATACAAGTTTACGAGGAGACCTTCGGGCTTGGACCCGGCGAGCCGGTCTATTCCACCGGCGAGCCACTCTCTGTCGAGCTCGGACCTGGCCTCATCAGCTCCATCTACGATGGCATCCAGCGCCCGCTGGAGAAGATCTACGAGAAGGTCGGCGACAGGATCGAACGGGGCGTCGAAGCCCACGGCCTGGACCACGACCGTAAGTGGAGCTTCGCGGCATGCGTGAAGCCCGGCGACCGCGTCGTCCAGGGCGACATCATCGGCACTGTCGAGGAGACCAAGGTAGTCGAGCACAGGGTGATGGTTCCGTTCGGAATCGGCGGCACCGTGACATCCATTGAATCCGGCGACTTCACCGTCACCGAGAGGATAGCGACCATCAAGGCCGACGACGGGGAAGAGCACTGCGTCAGCATGATGCAGCGCTGGCCGGTCAGGAAGGGCAGGAACATAATGCAGAAGCTCTCGCCCGACCAGCCGCTTATCTCCGGACAGAGGGTAATCGACACCTTCTTCCCGGTGGCAAAGGGCGGGACTGCCTGCGTGCCAGGGCCGTTCGGCTCCGGCAAGACGGTAGTGCAGCACCAGCTCGCCAAGTGGGCTGACGCTGATATTATCGTATACGTCGGATGCGGCGAGCGCGGCAACGAGATGACGGACGTCCTTATGGAATTCCCTCACCTCATGGACCCGAAGAGCGGCGAGTCCCTCATGAAGAGGACAGTGCTCATCGCCAATACCTCCGACATGCCCGTCGCAGCGAGGGAATCGTCGGTCTATACAGGAATCACCATAGCTGAGTATTACCGCGACATGGGCTACTCGGTGGCTCTCATGGCGGACTCCACTAGCCGCTGGGCGGAAGCTCTACGCGAGATGTCGGGAAGGCTGGAGGAGATGCCCGGCGAGGAGGGCTATCCTGCATATCTGGGAAGCCGTGCGGCCGAGTTCTATGAGAGGGCCGGAAGGGTCAAGTGCATGTGCGGAGGCGACAGGGAAGGCTTCCTTACTGTCGTAGGCGCAGTGAGCCCCGCCGGCGGAGACCTCTCGGAGCCGGTAACGCAGGCGACGCTAAGGATAGTGAAGGTCTTCTGGAGCTTGGAGGCAAGCCTAGCCTACGCCAGGCATTTCCCGGCGATAAGCTGGCTTACCAGCTACTCCCTGTATGAGGACCAGATTTCCGGATACCTCGAGAAGAGCATAGGCAAGGACTTCATAGACATGAGGAAGGAAGCGATGAGGATACTCCAGGAGGAGGCCGAGCTGTCGGAGATAGTAAGGCTCGTCGGAGTAGACTCGTTAGGCGCCATGGACAGGATCACCCTTGACACCGCCAAGACCATCAGGGAGGACTACCTGCACCAGAACGCCTTCCATGAGATAGACACGTACACTTCCCTCGGAAAGCAGAAGGCCATGCTCTCAGCGATACTTGCCCTCGACAAGCAGATGAGGAAGGGCGCCGAAGCGGGCCTGGAGCTCGAGAAACTGCTCGACATGCGAATCCATGAGAGGATAGGCCGCATGAAGTACGTCGAGGAGAAGGACATTGACAGGATTAAGGCCATCGAGGAAGAGGCGGCCGCCGAGCTGGCGCGCATGATGGCGGAGGTTGGTGAGCAGGATGCTTAAGGAGTACAGGACCATTAGGGAGGTAGCAGGGCCTCTCATGCTCGTCGAGATGGTCGAAAACGTCAAATACGGCGAACTGGTCGAAATCAGGATGGCAGACGGCAGCTCCCGCCGCGGGAGGGTGCTTGAGGCGTCCGGCAGCAACGCCCTGGTGCAGCTGTTCGAAGGATCGTCAGGCATCGACCTCACCACATCGACAGTAAGGTTCCTAGGCCACGGAATCGAGCTCGGCGTGTCTAAGGACATGCTCGGCAGGGTGTTTACCGGAATGGGCAAGCCGCGCGACAGCTACCCCGAGATAATGCCCGAAAAGCGCATGGACATAAACGGCCTGCCTGTGAACCCTTATTCAAGGGACTATCCGTCGGAGTTTATACAGACCGGCATATCGACCATCGACGGGCTCAATACGCTTGTACGCGGCCAGAAGCTCCCGATATTCTCGGGCTCGGGCCTTCCTCACTCCCAGATGGCGGCCCAGATCGCAAGGCAGGCGAAGGTCCTTAGCTCAGGCGAGAACTTCGCGGTAGTATTCGCAGCGATGGGCATCACCTTCGAGGAGGCCGACTTCTTCATAAAGGACTTCCAGCGTACCGGCGCCATCGAAAGGGCGGTGCTCTTCCTCAATCTGGCCAACGACCCCGCCATCGAAAGGATAGCCACCCCCAGGATGGCACTTACTGCGGCAGAGTACCTGGCTTACGAGAAGGACATGCACGTGCTCGTCATAATGACCGACATGACCAACTACTGCGAGGCCCTCCGCGAGATCTCCGCCGCAAGGAAGGAAGTCCCCGGAAGGCGCGGTTATCCCGGCTACCTCTACACCGACCTTGCCACGATATATGAGAGGGCGGGAAGGATAAAGGGGCGCAAGGGGTCCATAACGCAGATACCCATACTTTCCATGCCTGAGGACGACAAGACGCACCCCATCCCCGACCTCACCGGCTACATCACCGAGGGCCAGATAGTCCTCTCGAGGGAACTGCACAGGAAGGGCATATATCCCCCCGTGGACACGCTTCCGTCCCTTTCGAGGCTCAAGGACAAGGGCATCGGCAAGGAGAAGACGAGGGAGGACCACGCTGACACCCTTAACCAGCTCTATGCCGCCTATGCCAGGGGCAAGGAGGCCAAGGAGCTTGCCGTCATCCTGGGCGAGGCAGCCCTCTCCCCGGCAGACAGGGTGTTCGCGAAGTTCGCCGACGAGTTCGAGCACAGATACGTCGCACAGGGCGTTTACGAGGACCGCACTGTTTTCGACACCCTCAGCCTCGGCTGGGAGCTCCTGTCGATGCTCCCGAAGGGCGAGCTCAAGAGGGTCCGCGAGGAATACATCTCGAAGTACATGCCCGCC
>CAZNZD010000070.1:0-8536 GCA_964577435.1 uncultured Clostridia bacterium | reverse complement strand
CCTTCGCCTATGGCTTATCGCATCCTTCTGAGATGCTGTAAGCTCCGCGTACGTCTTATCCATGCCCTCCGGGACGAATATCGGGTCATAACCGAACCCCTCATCCCCTCTCGGCCTGCGGATCACCGAGCCTTCACACGTGCCTTCTGCGACGCCGACAAGGCCAGTCGGCACGGCAAGCGCCACCGCGCTTACGAACCTGGCCGACCGCTTTTGGTCGGGGACATCCTCCATCATGCCGAGAAGAAGCGTATACCTGTCGATGTCGTCCTTAGCCTCAGGGCTTCCGAACCTCGCCGAATAAACGCCTGGCCTTCCGTCCAGCGCGTCTACAGCAAGGCCGCTGTCGTCTGCAAGAGCGGGAAGGCCTGTCTGCCTTGAGACGGCGATTGCTTTGATGGCGGCGTTCTCGGAGAAAGTCTTCCCATCCTCCTCCGGCATTGTGATCCCCTCGAAGTCCGAAATGGTGAGAAGCTCATAGCCCTCCCCAAGTATCCTCACGACCTCGGCGAGCTTTCCCCTGTTGGCTGTCGCAATGACCATCCTATCTGGCATCCTGGCCGATCCTCCCGGAGATTCCCTCGCCGAGCGCCTTGCGCTGCTCGGCTATCGCTCTCGATATGCCTTTCCTTGCCAGCTTCGTGAGGGCCTGCGCCTCGCGCTCCGTGAACGCCTCCCCCTCAGCCGTCCCCTGAAGCTCGATTATCCCGCCCGAACCCGTCATTACCAGGTTCATGTCCACATCAGCCCTGGAATCCTCGCTGTAGTCCAGGTCCAGCAGGAGCTCGCCTCCGACTATCCCCACGCTTATGGCGCCTATCCAGTCCTTGACCGGAAGCGGGCCTTCCTTCCATCTGGGGTCGCTTGCTATGGCATCCACCATTGCGACGAACGCGCCGTTTATGGATGCGGTCCTGGTTCCGCCATCGGCCTCGATGACATCGCAGTCGATGAGTATGCTCGTCTCTCCCAAGGCCTTCATGTCGGTAACGGCCCTTAATGACCTGCCTATGAGCCTCTGGATCTCATGCGTGCGGCCGCCGGTCTTAAGAGTCGACCTCTCCCTCACCACCCGTTGGGCGGAGGAGCGAGGCAGCATCGAATACTCCGCCGTCACCCAGCCCTCGCCTGTCCCCTTCACATGGGGCGGCACCTTATCCTCTATGGTCGCGGTGCAAAGCACCCTGGTGCGCCCGGATTCGACGAGCACCGACCCCGGGCATGAGCTTATGAAGTTCCTTGTGAACCTTATCTTCCTGGTCTCGGCGGCCTTCCTGCCGTCGCTTCTGGTCTTGTCCATTCGTCCATCCTCCGAAATCATGGATTTGTTTCCGTACCTTGTCCAGGCTCCTTGGCCGGGTCAGCCTCAGATCCTGCGCCATCCTTGGGCTCAACAGCAGCCTCCTCCGGCATCCACGGCTCATAGACCATCAGCCCCGGCCACGCGGCGCTTCCTGCGCCGAACCTGTAAGACTGGGCGGAGGAGAGAAGCGTTTCCCTATAGGCCGCCCATTTCTCCTGGGCAGTCCCGCCGAAGTATGAGGCTATCCCGTCGAACATCCCCTCAGCCGCCTTCTGTCTGAAGGAGGCATCAGAGAGCATCAGTGCATCCTGCTTATTGGACAGGAAACCGACTTCGACGAGAATCGCCGGCGATAGCGTGGCTGTCACCATGTGGTAATCCTTGCTGAAGGTGCCCCTGCTTGTAAGCTTTATCCTGTCTACAAGCGACTTGTACACCGATAGCGCAAGCTCCCGGCTGAGCTCCTGCGCATTGAAATAGTAGGTCTCAGTTCCGTTAGGGCCTTCCGAGATCACGGAGTTTGCGTGTATGCAGATTACGGCGTCAGGCAGAAGAAGGTTCGCCATTTGAGACCTCTCCGAAAGCTCCACTCTGGAATCCGACGACCTCGTCATGACCACTGTAGCACCCTGGTACTCCAGAAGGGTCCTCAGCCTCAAGGCGATGTCCAGGTTGATATCCTTCTCTATGAGCCCGTTTCCGACCGCACCACCGTCGGTCCCGCCATGTCCGGGGTCTATCATTATGAGCCGGCCCTTCAGGCCGGAAAGCTTGTCCGCAAGTGTAATAACCACTGTCCTTCCGTCTTCTGCCAGCGACCATGTGTGCCCCATGTATCGGGTCAGGTCGAACACCATGCGCGCAACGCCTATGGTGTTCTGCGCGGACCGGGCCTTGGCCACTATGCCGGAATCGGTAAGCTCATCAGACCGAGGCAATCCGTCTACGTGCCCCGGAAGGTCTATCACCAGCCTGTCCGGCTCCCTAAGGCGGAATACCTCCGGCTGGACCGCCCCGGAGGAGCTGACAAGTATCCTTGTGCTTGTGTCCGACCTCTGCACCTCATAGCCGAGGATGGAAAGCCCTATATCGACTACTGCGGTGCCCGGGCCCTTGCCCTGCCTTAATACGGGCATGTACCCTTCATTAAGCTCCAGCCTTCCGGCTATCCCCTCCGGCGTGCTTTCCCATGTCACTTTTCCTTTGCCTTTTAGCTCATACGACTTCTCTACTCCCTTGCCGGTTCCGGTTATGCCGGGAAACACGAGGACGATCCTTCCGTCCTGGTCGCTTTCCAGGCGTGCTTCCGATGTCTGCCCCGCATAAGTGAACGTAGCCCTCGTCACTCCCGTGTCCTCGGAAATAGACACCCCTGTGACAGTCCCTCCGAAGGACAGGCTCAGGACCTTGCGGTCTTCTGATGCCGTAGCAGATTTGATCCCTGACGGGAGGCCTGAAAGCATCAGGTTAGCAGACCCGTCCGGATTCTCCTGAAGCGCGATGGATATCCCGTTCTCCGAAAGTCCTTCAAGCTGCAAAGGCACTATGGCCGCAACATCTGAAAGCGTGATTGCTGCTTTCCCCTCTTCCCTTTCATCCGGTTTCGTAAAGCCCTTCAAAGGTGAGACGAATTCAAGGCGTATTATGAGCGCGCCAACATTAACTACCTTAATCGCAGTCATTGCGTTTCTTAAAGGTATTGTCATAAGCCCGGGTCCGAAGGTGGGGCTGCCAGGCACCATACCCATAAGATCGAGCGTGACAAGGCTCCCGAAGGATCCTGAATCGACCAGCTTATAGCCCCTGCCGGACGGCTGGAGCGATTTGTCGGGGATGAAGTCGGGCATGAATACTTCGAGCCCGCCATCCGATTCCGCGAAGGAGGAGTTGGCAAATCCGGCGGTTCCCCTTATCTCGTAGCCAACGCTGCCCGGGCCCTCTACGTATCTGACCGAGCTTATCCTGGCCGGATATGATACCTTGATCAGGGTCGGGTCGTCCTTGTCCTGGTATACCTTGCCGCCGGCGCCCGCCTTCGTAAGTTCCAGGACGACTCGAGCAACTCCCGGTTTGTTCATCGAGGCCCTTATCCTGGTCGCCTCGGCAGCTGTCAGGTCCTTGCTCTGCTGAGGGTCCACTGTTGTCTCTGAGAGGTCTATGACCAGCCTGTCGGGGGCCGAAAGCACGAAGCTGTCCACCTTCGACGGGGCCCAGGTAAGCTGCACATAGTAGACCGCAGGCCCGTCGCCGGGGAACCTTCCCATCCCGACAATCTGCGATCTGGGCACGATTACCTGGTAGTCTCCTGACTTCTCGTCGTATGCAAGCTTAACGCCGAAGGCAGTGATCCCCTTGACAGGAAAGCAGAGCTTGCCTCCTATCTCAGCCACCGGGGCCGGCAGTGCCGCCTGACCCATGTATACCGTGCCCTTTGCGACTTTCAAGGACTTTCCGGCCCATCTGAGCACTGTATAGATGCCGTCTTCGCTGATTCCGAGCCTTAATGCCCTGGCTAGCACATCCACTGGGATATAGGCATGCCCGCCATCGATAATGACCTGATAAGATGCGGTTGTGCCGAAACCCGTGACATCCATCTTAACCTCGTTTGCGCCTACCGCCTGCGATGCAAACATAGCGACAAACAGGATGGCGGCTATGCCTGCCATCAGCATGAAAAGCGATCCGCGCTCAGAGGCTGCATTTTGCATCAATTTTCATTTTATACTTTTTTGGGCCGCCTTGAACATACCGCATAGGAAAGCGGCGCCTGTCAGGCGCCGCCGAATTCTCCTTCTTCAGCTATTCAGGCGCTCTCCCTGAGGACCTTTCCGAGCCTTTCCATGCCTGAGCGTATCTGTTCGACGGTGGCATTGGTGAAGTTGAGCCTCATCTTGTCCCTGCCCATCTCGGGATCTATGAAGAACGGGCTGCCGGGGATGTAGGCTACCTTTGCCTCAGTTATGGCCTTCTTCAGAAGCTCCTCGGTATTCATGCCGCGCGGCAGGACCGCCCATATGAAGAGCCCGCCCTCCGGGGTGCTCCTCCACGTGCCCTTCGGGAAGCCCTCGTCGATAAGGCGCATCATCTCGTCGCGCTTGGGCTTGTACTCTGCCACTATGTCCTTGATATGCTCGTGGAACCTGCCGCCGGCCATGAACTCGTATACGGCCCTCTGCGCCAGGTTGTTGCTGCATACGTCGGTGGTCTGCTTTCCCACCACCAGTTTCTTCATTATGTCTTCCCTGGCTATCGCGTAACCCAGCCTTATTCCCGGGGAGACGGTCTTCGAGAAGCTGCTTGCGTAAACCGCGAGGCCCCATCTGTCGAAGGAAGTGATTGAAGGAAGGTGATCCCCTTCGAACCTTACCAGCGAGTAGGGATCGTCCTCGAGAAGAGGCACACCGGCCTTCCCGCAGGCCTCCATTATAGCCTTCCTGCGCTGCTTCGACGTCGTTATCCCGGTGGGGTTCTGGAAGTTGGGTATCACGTAGACGAGCTTCGGCGAGTGCTCCTTTATCTTCCTCTCCAGGTCCTCAGGTAGCATCCCGTCCTTGTCCGTCTCCACACCGATTATCCTCGCCTCGTACATCTTGAAGACGTTAAGCGCGGCAAGGAATGTGGGGTTTTCGACCAGCACCGCGTCGCCCCTGTCGATTAGGGCCTTGGCCATGAGGTCGATCACCTGCTGTGCGCCCGTGGTGAGAAGGACCTCCTCCTTCGTCGCATTCATGCCGAGGTTTGAAGCTTCCTTGGCGATGATCTCCCTTAGCGGGCCGTATCCTTCTGTGGTGCCATATTGAAGGATCTCCCTTCCGTATTTGGAGAGGAGCTCCTCGTTGAAGAACTTCATGTCATCTACCGGGAAAGAGTTCGGCGAGGGAAACCCCCCTCCGAAGGAGATGATGTCGCTTCCCTGGGTTAGCTTGAGTATCTCCCTGATGATGCTGGCGGAGACATTCGCGGTTCTTGCGGAGAATAGTGCCGGGTCCAACAGTACCACTCCTCTCGTTTCAGCATACAGTATGCAATTAGATTATACAGTTGTGCATCAGGGCATGGTGTTCTTTCTGGGTATTTAAAAAGGGCCTGCCATGAAGCAGGCCCCGGGTCCCTATTTGGCTCCGAACTTCTCCTTGGTTATCCTTATACCCTCCTTAAGGGCCTTTATGTTATCCTCAGCCGATGCCTTGGGAACCCTCATCCTGACAGCCTCCTCAAGCTTCTCGGGGCTTACCAGCCCGAACAGCTCGTTGAGGACCCCTATTGCGACGATGTTCGCGGAGAGGGTCTTTCCGGTCACTTCCTTGGAGATGCGTGTTATGGGAAGCTTGTAGCAGTGCTTTGAATCCGGCGCATTGGGTACCAGGTCCTCATCGACTACAAGCTTCGCTCCTGGCTTAAGGTTGCAGCCGTACCTGTCGCAGGCGATGGGCGTCATCGCAAGGACTATGTCCGGGAAGGAGACCTTGGGGTAGTCCACCTCGGTGTCGCTCAAGATGACCTCCGCCTTCGCGGCGCCGCCTCTTGCCTCAGGTCCGTAGCTCTGCGTCTGTACCGCCTCGAGCCCGTCTCTCATCGCTGCTTCCGCCAGGATTATGCCGCCGGTAATAAGTCCCTGCCCGCCAGAACCCGACAGCCTCAGTTCCTTCCTCACGGCTTCACACCTCCTGTAAGCTTCTTAGCCAGAGCCTCATACCTGTCAAGGTAGGTGGGCTCGCTCTTCTTGACGAACTCGCCGATGAGTATCTTTCCTGCCACCTGCTCTGGCGGAAGCTTCGCAGCGGCGGTGTTGAGAATCGTGTTCGCCTTGAAGGCGTTCAGCATCTCGACCGGTCCGCCCATCTTGTTGCGCCTGCCGTAGTAGGTCGGGCACTGGGTCATCACTTCCACGAAGTTGAATCCGTCGTGGGTCAGCGCGTACTCGATGTATGTCGAGATGTTCCTCGGATGCGCTGCAGTGGCCCTGGCCACGTAGTTCGCCCCGCAGGACTCGACTAGCTTGCAAAGGTCGAAGTTCCTCTCGAGGTTTCCGTACGGGGAGGTCGTCGCCAGCATGTCCGTCGGGGTCATAGGCGAGTACTGGCCGTTCGTCATGCCGTAGATGTTGTTGTTCATGCAGATAAGCGTCAGGTCCATGTTGCGCCTTGCGGCATGGATGAGGTGGTTTCCGCCTATCGCGGAGGCGTCGCCGTCTCCTGACACTACTATGACCTTAAGCCTAGGGTTGGCAAGCTTTATCCCGGTCGCGAACGCCAGGGCCCTGCCGTGGGTCGTGTGAAGCGTGTTGAAGTCGAGGTAGCCGGGAAGGCGCGATGCGCAGCCGATGCCCGACACCACGCAGATGTCGTCCTTGTTCACCTCTAGCTTGGCAAGGGTCCTAAGGAGCGCATTCATGAGCGTGCCGTGGCCGCAGCCGGGGCACCATATGTGAGGCAGCTTCTCCCCTCTGATCAGATCCCATACTTCAGTCGCCATCACCAGGCCACCTCCTTGGCCAGAGTCTCGAGTATCTCCTCCGGGGTGAGCGGGTCGCCGTCCACCCTGTTGTAGCGCACAACCTTGCACCTGCCCATGGCAGCCCTCTCCACTTCGAGGACAAGCTGCCCCATGTTCATCTCGGGCACGATTACCTTCTTCACTCTTGCGCAAACCTCCCCGACTTCCTCGGACGGGAAAGGCCATATGGTCTTAAGCTGCAAGCTTCCTACCTTGATGCCCTTCTCCCTGGCAAGCGTTACCGCCCTTCTGGCAGACCTTGCGGTAGAACCGCATGAGATGATCGCATACTCCGCGTCATCCATCTGGTCGTAGCGAAGGAAGGTGATGTCCTTCCTGGCGGTATCTATCTTCCTGTGTATGCGCCTGATCTTGTTCTCCACCTCGGCGGGTTTTGATGTCGGGAACCCCGATGCGTCGTGGTAAAGGCCCGTCACGTGGAACCTGTAGCCCTCGCCGAACGCAGCCAGAGGGGGCACGTCTCCCATGCTGGAATCGTATGGCAGGTACTTGTCGAGGCCCTTTCCTGGTCTCGGCCTGTTTTCGATCATGGCGTCCACCTGCTCCTGGGTGGGTATCTGTATCTTCTCCCTCATATGCCCGATTATCTCGTCCAGAAGGAGGATGACTGGCTGCCTTAGGGTCTCCGAGATGTTTATAGCCTTTATCGTCATGTCGAATATCTCCGGGACAGTGGACGGATAAAGCGCCACTGCCGGGACGTCTCCGTGAGAGCCGAACTTCGCCTGCATCATGTCGCCCTGCGCAGTGTTCGTAGGAAGGCCCGTGGAGGGGCCCGTCCTTTGGACGTTCACTATGACGCAGGGAATCTCGGTGAAGGCGGCGAAGCCGATGTTCTCCTGCTTGAGTGAGAAGCCCGGCCCCGACGTCGCCGTCATGGACTTCTGCCCTGCAAGCGATGCGCCGACTATGGCCGCCATCGAGGCGATCTCGTCTTCCATCTGGATGAACTTCCCGCCTAGCTTCGGAAGCATCTCGGACATCTGCTCGGCGATCTCTGTGGAGGGTGTGATCGGGTAGCCCGCGAAGAACCTTACGCCAGCCATCGCGGCCGCAAGGGCGCAGGCTTCGTTACCCTGCATAAGCCTAAGCCTTTCGTTCATCAGATCGCCTCCTTCTTCGCCTTGCGCAAGGCCACCACCTTGACGGCAAGGTCGGGGCAGAAGATCTCGCAGGTCTGGCATTTGATGCAGTCGTCGGGCCTTGCCACGAAGGCCTTGCCCCACTCGTCGCCTTCCAGGACCTTCTTGGGGCACATGGCTATGCAGATCCCGCACGCCTTGCACCATTTCTGATTGATCTCGACAGGAAGCTCCCCTGTCTTGTCTGGGCTCATTGGCTTTACCTCCCTAGAATTATGTTAAACGAATATCGTCTGCTCGCGCCTGGCGCCTACTGAGACCAGCATGATCCTGGCGCCGATCCTCTCCTCCATGAACCTTAGGTAATCCTTCGCCTCCTTAGGCAGCTCGTCCCAGCTCCTAAGTCCGGTGGTGTCCTTCTGCCATCCGGGCATCGACACATAGACCGGCTCAGCGCTTGCCATAAGGTACGCCGCCGGTACCGTCTCGGACCTGAACTTGGATCCGTCCGGCTTCGTAATGTCGTAGGCCACGCAGACCTTGATCTCCTTGAAATTATCCAGGACGTCCAGCTTGGTGACCGCGACAGCATTGAAGCCGGACAGCTCTGAGGCATATCTTAGCGCAACCA